>JAJRVU010000362.1 GCA_024277145.1 Planctomycetota bacterium | reverse complement strand
TTTTTCATTTCTTTTCGGTCAGCAATCAAAGCTACTGCGGGAGCTGTCAGGACCTCATATTCAATACCTGCAGGAAACAACCACTCCAAGTCTAAATCTAATTCATAATCGTCAATTATTTTTTCAATAATCTGACAACCCTGAGAAGTAAAACGTCCATTTCCGTGACCATCGTCTGTATAAGTTTTTTGCAGGAAATCTTCAATTGCACTTTCATGTTCTTTGGGATCAGGGTTAATCACATTCATTGCGAATAGTTTTTGAAAGAGAGTTTCAAGATGGTTATCAGTAAATATTTCTGGCTGATTTTTCAACAATTCAACAATATTTTTTGATGTATAGCTAACCATATTGTTCAACCACATCTGTGTTAAAGGAGATTGGCAAGCCTGTCGATAATGATTCGACATTGAAAGTCTGGCTAATAGAAGCTTAATACTTCGTTCCCCATCACCCTTAGATGCTGCCAGATGGATCTCTCCGTTGAACATTCTTGAAACAACAATTGACAGATAATGTGTTGCTGGTAATGAAATATCGGAGCCAATAGGATAAGGCGAGTTAAATTCATAACCTTTTGCCCACCCCAGACATTCAAACCATTCTCTATTAACAGCGTCACGGTTAATGAACCCCAATTGTGAACGAGTTGAAGCAGCCAGAAATAGTTCAATGGATGCCTTGTTTTTTGCCAGAAACTTTTTCGCTTCAGGCCAATTCTGATTTTCCGGCCCTTCATACATGCCGAAAAAAAGGTCATTGCTTCCTCTCAATTCTTTATAATCTTCTTTAGAGATTTTGCTCATGCCTTCACGATAAAGTGGCCAGGCACGTTCCTCAACTGGAATGGCCCTGCTGAGATCATCATATTCCTGAACCAAATCAAATGTGATTGTTGGTTCTGCAACAACAAATCGAGCAAACAAAACCACCCACAACACCATTAAAAAACCAAACATGGCAACTGATGACTGCCAAGTGCGTCTCCATACCCGCCAAGCTAAAGGACGTTTTCTCAAACAGGCTCTACGAATCAGTTTTGCAGAAGTCCTGGGTGAACCAAATTCTTTAATCAATTGATCAGTACTCTTTCCTTTCTCCAAACCATCGGTAAAATGGGCGAAAAGTTCCCGTGCTGTGTCTGACTTTTCATTAGGCCAAAGATGCGTTCGCTTGACGACATCCAAAACCACAGAAACAATCTTTTCAGGAAGTTCATGATCCAGAAGCACTCCGGGCGACCGGGTTTCATTAATCAATTCACCAATCGATATCGCATCACCATGTTTTTCTGCTAATTCTTCGGGAGATCGACCTGCTTCCAATTGGCCTTGAAAACTTCTGCAAACTGTATCAAATTTTTCCCGACCTTTTGCAATTTTTTTTCGTCGTCGTCCGAATCTCTTTTTTTGTCCAACAATATTATTAATGGTAGGCCATAAACGAGAAGGAATTGTTGAATCCAGAACCCAGTCCGCAGTTCGGAATTTCCGAATCAAGGCTGCAATGTTTTCCGGGTCGCTCAGTTTCTCAAGAAGCTGTTTTTCAGCCTGTCCTTTTTGCAGTTGTTCTTTGCAATCCTTCACAAGCTGCCGGGTTATTTTTGATTTAAGAAGCCGTGGCATCCGTGTTATGATTTCATCTATTGCAGTGGCAACATTATCTGATATTGGCGAGATATCAATTCTTTCAAGTAAAGATTGCTTGCCAGTGATCCGTCCACGAAGAAGGTGCGAAACAGGAGACTGCAGAATTTTCCGTAATATATTTCCTGAGGGATTCGATTGATTCATACCAGTCCTCCCCTCAAGTCGGGAGTTTCTTCGGGAAGAATTCCAAGAGATTGCATGGCGACAGCGACAGCACGCCATTGGGCAGTATCTTTTGCGAGACGTTTTTTTCCTTTTGCAGTCAGCGAATAATATTTCCGCTTCCGCCCGCTATCAGATTCTTTCCATTTAGGTTTAATCAGCCCTTGTGCTTCCAAATTATAAAGGAGCGGATAGAGCGTTGATTGCCCCATGTCGAGCACGCCGTCTGTTCGTTGCGACAATGCCTCAACAAGTTCGTAGCCATATTTCGCACCATCTTCCAGAAGTTTAAGAACAGCGACCGGACCTGCCCCTCTCATCATTTCCCGTTCTGCTCGCATGACTGCTCCTTTCGAAAGATTCTATCAATTCTGGACCATCTTCCGTATACTATATGTGGCATAGTATGTAATGTCAAGCTAATAAATCAACAGTATAAAACAAGGGAATAATGGAAAATTGAGATAAAAAGGGGCGGAACAAAAAAAATACCAGCCTCTTTTTATTGAAGCTGGTACTAAAAAAGAATATTGATGTAAATTAGTATAATTTACTGTCACTTATTATTTTTCAATCTCCATAATTGTTCCTGCGATATGGCTTAACATATTTTTTTTGTTGAAATAATAAACGACAAGGACTCGCCCATCAGCCATCATTGTTGCCCAGGGATAACCCAGATCGGAATTGCCGCCATCATCCCTGATGATAATTTCTTTGGAGTTTGCAATTTTCCGACCTTCTGAATCCAGGATTCTCGCACGTATTCCATAAGGCTTGTGACGGTAACCATAAATTAACAAGATTTGATCGTTCGGAAGTTTCAGTGCATAATGTGGGTGACCTTGAAAACCGGTATCTTCCCATTTCTTGAAGCTTTTCCCACCATCCGTTGATCTCGCGATAACAGTATGGTCCTTGAAACCAGCAGTTCTTAAGAATGTGATTAACTGCCCTGATGGTGTCTCATAAATGGATGCTTCATTGAATGTTACTTTAGAATCCTGTGCAATCGGACAACGGTAATTCCAATTAAGCCCCTTGTCTTCGGAGACCATCAAATGAACTTCAGTGCGAAACGGTGGAGTAACCCCTTTCGCCGCAACTGCCCAATAGATTTTCCCATCCTTCCCTTCACACAGTTGCCCGCGGTTATAAGAGGGACAAAGTTCTCCAAACACGGTTCGCGTTTTAATGCCCGGTACGGGTGGAGGAACAATTGGCCCATTCCAGGATTGACCACCATTATCAGAACGCATCAGATAACCTCCCATAAAAAGGAAAGCACCAGTCCGTATCGTTTCAGGCGGGTCAACAAAGTTTTTTGTTAGTTGTAGATACCACGCATAACTTGTACAAATAATCGAACCATCACGAAGTTGAAGCATGCAAGGATCCTGTGATCCACCCCACGGATGTGCATAGATCAGTTCAGGATGAGTTGACCATGTTTTGGCATTATCTTTTGACCTGACAAGAACAAGATTACTATTCGGATCAGCATGTGACCCTCGCCCATCTTTCACATATGATCGTTCGGGCGACTGTCTGAACGCTAACACCAGTTCGCCAGAGGGACGAGTAACGACCGAAGGAAATGCTGAATAAGATCGATCATTTTGATAGACAACAATATCTTTGATTTTTTTCAGTTTGACATCACTAGATTCTGCCTGCACGGAATTGATTGGCCCGAAAACAGTCGCCAGCAACGCGCCAAGAATAAGAGTCGTTATAAAATATGTTCGCATTTCGTAGTCCTTTGATTCAACAGTTCCAAGCATCAAGTTTTCTCTACAATCTGTATTAATAGCAATTCTATATTAATAGTAAGATCATTCCAACAACTGTCAATGATCTCCTGATAAATTGAAACCGATTTGACTTCTGTCCAGTGCTCCTTCGAGCTTTAAATACCCTGTGTCAATTTTCAAATGGCACGCTGGTTAGCGTGATTTTTGAACTAAAAATTGGATCTTTTGAGAGTAAATGAAACAGTAGGATCCCATGAATTCGCAGTAATCAAGAACATTTCAACACTTGGCAGGAAATCAGCCAGTGGGTAGTCTGAAAGGGCTCTTATTCTATCACAAAGAAAAATAATAATGCCTGATCAACAAAACGCAGGTAAACAGAATGTTACTGAAGATAAAAATAAGCCTGCTGCGCCAAAATCACTTTACCGAAAAGTTATCCGTGGAATGCTTCTCTATCTGATGATTCCTTATCTGGCAATTTTTGGATTGCTATTTTTCCTTCAACGATCATTAATTTATCCAGGCTCAAGTGGCAATCCAATAAGTATTTCCCATTCTGGATTCTCAGTTGGACAGGTTCATGACATTCAAATAAAGGCAGACGATGGAATCCAATTGAATGGATGGTTTATTCTTCCCGATGGTGTAACAGCGAAGAGCTTGACGACTGCATTAAACATGGTAGCCCAGAAAAATAATGTAATTTTTAATTTTCCGGGAAATGCAGGGAATAGACAAACGCGAATTGGAGGGATTAAAGATTTCACTCGGCTTGGATTTGCGGTTTTCATTGTTGATTACCGAGGCTATGCAGATAACACTGGAAGTCCCTCTCAGAAATGGATGATGAAAGATGCCCTTGCACAATGGAAATTCTTGACTAAAACACACCAAATCCCACCAGGAAAGATTTTCTTTTTCGGTGAATCTTTAGGAGGTGCTGTTGCGATTCAAACAGTTTCAGAGCTTTGTAAAAATAAGATTGAACCGGGTGGCCTGTTGGTCAGTTCTTCCTTTTCATCATTGGCAGACGTTTCAGGGTATCATTATCATTATTTTCCAATTGGCCCCTTTTTACTTGATCAATGGAAGTCAAAAAAAGAAATCGCCAATATCACCTGCCCTGTTTCCATCCTTCACGGAACTGCAGATCAAATCGTTCCGATACAATTTGGAAAATCACTTTTTGAAGCCGCACCACTACAATCAACCAATGGCATCCCTAAAAAATGGAAAGAAATTCCCGGTGGAACTCATAATGCGGTACCAGGTGATGAAATTCGAAATGCTATCCTGAAATTGACTGGGGAACACTAAAGAATATCATCCCTTGCTATAAAGATTTCAGCTAATCTTTAATAACAAGGAAAATATAAAGGCTGATTTCATTTCCAGATATTTTCCAAGATTCTCAAAACTGCGATTGATCAAACATTTTCAATTGATATAATCACCGCATGAAAGCATCAGCATTTGCACCCACATCCTGTATTTGGCGACACATCGCCCAACTTCGCGAAAATGGATATCGCGTAGTCGCCCAGAATCCGCCTCCCAGCTGCTGAGGTTCGGTATTCTATTTCTGCGCTACTTTAATGTAGCCCTGAACCCTCTGCGAAAACCTGTTATCGTGTTTTCAAGTTGATTAAAACCACAACCGGGTTTCAGAATTAAGTTAATCATTGCGCAAAGTTCTTTTCTCTTAATCTTCTTTTTTCAGGATGAAAATATGCTCGTATTATCAAGAAAACGTGGTGAACTCGTTAAAATTGGTCACAACATCTGGGTGAAAATTCTTCAAACCGGACAATCTTCCACCAAGATTGGTTTTGTTGCACCTCAACATGTCTCCATAGAAAGAGACCAGCCAATTGAAGTCGAAATGGAAGAATCTCCCTTCTGCATGAACTTCAAAGGGGAAATTGGATGATTTTTGATCTCTCTTTTGAACCACAGATACACACAAATAAGTAGGGTCTGCTCTGCAGACCAAGAATATTTTAGTATGCTTCATTAAAATAAAAATTAACGTTTATTATATATTGAAAAGTGAAGGTGATCCTTCTTGTGCCTTCGGCACCCAACCAAACAAGTTGGTCGGGCCACCCCTTGAATTTCCAATAAATACTTGGTGCCTTCGCGTCTTTGTGGTAATAAATATTCTATTTTAAATTGATTCGTGTTTATCTGAGTCCATCTGTGGTTCCTTGTTTCGTATTTAAAGAAACGCAATGAGACCATCAGAAACATTTTGTTTTACAAGAATAAACATGAAACCAGATTTAAAATCGGTCTTAATATATTGACGAAGAAAAAAGGGATGCCTGTTTTTGCAGTTTCCGGCTGAAGTCGAGATCGATTTTTGTATTCTGCCCAAATAATTCAATCAATCCGTTTTCGGGAAAATAAGACAAATGCAAAATTCGGTCTGGAAAGATATTATCTTTCAGGCCAATGGTTTGTCCGTTTTTTCGATCAATGATTTCGACCAACATTGACTGTCGGCTACTGTTCCAGGGATCTCGGACCCGGCTGATGGTCATTAAAAATGGAAGATGATAATGCGGAAGATGGATGACAGACCGTTGTGGTAACTCCACCTTCCATTTCATCGTTCCCGTTTTTGCATTGATCGCAATCAGTTCACCTTGAATGGAAACAACAGGAAGATAAGAATTACTGGCATAATAACTGAATTTTCGGGAAGAGGAATTTGATGAACTCCGCTGCAAGTTCAGGTAATAGTCGCCACTGTCATAAAAACCACGGATGTGGTTCAGGTTAAGAAATGCATCTTTATCAAGTTCGACATCAAGACAAGTCTTTCCTTCTTCGATATCCAGAACTCGAACCCTTGATGGAGATGTTCCCAATACCAGTTTGTGATCAGGAGTAACTGACGAAAATATCTGAGAGTTGATTCTTTCATCCATAAGAAGTTCATCGTGTAGCGGATCCCAGATACGGACCCTGCGATGGTTATCATATTTTGCAACATAAAAGAATTTTCTGCCGAAGGAATTCCTGAGATGGTTTTCATTTTTCGGAAGTTTTCCCTGATAAAGAATCATTCCCGTCAGGGTATCGTACACAGTGTAAGCATGCCGATCGCTTCCAAACAGGACAAGAACTTTTTCATCCCCTATTAAACCGGAATACTGATCACAGATTAATCCACTGTTTGCTTCAAGATCATTTCGCTGCCAGAGTATTTTTCCATTCACCGGATTAACAACGACCAACGTATGATGAGACTGAAAAACAGAAAATCTTTCTCCGGCGGGTCCAGCTCTCATCAAAACATGAGGGCGAACATCCCCTTTCGGTGCAGATTTCCAAAGTGGTTCTTTTGTCTGGTATTCCAGAAGAGAGATTCCCATCATAGAAACCGGGCTTCCCATCGGAATGTAATGACCACTACGACTGTTTTTGGTTCGAGTAGGTAAATCGTGTCGATAAGGAACCTTAATTTCCCCCACCTGCACTCCGGACATCCGATTAATCAAAGCCATCTGTCCTTGATTGTTATAACTTTTATTCAGGATATGGAAGGAACGGTTATTGGATGACCAGAACCGACCCCGCGAATGATCGAATGCACTTTCGAGTCCCCGGTTATTTTCCAGCCAGATTGTTTCCTGAATGGAAACCTGATTCACTTGCCAGTCGATGGGAACCTGTTGTCTGTACGCCGTTTGTAATAAAGATTCTTCTGGAAAGCTCCTGCGAAAATCTCGGACATACAATGAATCATCCAGTTTTGTATCCTGATATTGATTTTCCAGTTCATGAAGGAGCGTTGCAGCTTCTTCCGTCAATCCAAGATCATTCCATAACCTGACCAATAGCATGCTTGCTTTGGCAGCAATATATTTATTGGAAGAAGATTTGTTGTGAATCAAAAGAAATTCCGCTTCCTGATATTTCCCGCTACGAATCAACAATTCTGCCAACTTTTCACGAACCGGTTCAGATTCATCAAAGCCAGAATATTTAGTAATGAATTTTCGCAGAGAATCGGGATCCTGATTCATTAATGCTTGTTGTTGATGAATATTTAACTGTTGATGAAAACGAAAATGATCATCTGTTTCAAATTTACCGGAAGCTTCCTTAATGAGGTGAGGAATCCAGCTTTCTTTAGAAACCAAATGTCGGGAAGATGCAGAAAGAACCAAAGGCTGTTCTAATTTTAAACTAGCAAGGTCATGAGCCGTCTGAATAATTTTATCAATCTCGGGTGAGATCAACTCATGCCGAGACCTGAGCATAAGATATTCACCCTGTTGAACCGGCGTTTTGGCCAACGCTGCCAATTGATACAATGCCCGCTTGGTTTCAATCCCCCGTGAAATTTCCAGATTGAGTAATTCCCTGAATAGCTTTTCTGCCTGAGCGGTCTGGTAAGCAGTTCGGTTCAAATTAAGAGTGTGTGCCAGCAAAGTTCTTGCTTTTTGTAATTGACCTAATGTCAGGTTCAGTTCCGCAGCGAGGATTAAATCCTGAATGGATGGAGAATCATCTTCAAGTCTTTTTTCGGTTTCATCCAACAGCAACCCGGCTTGTGGAAAAGCAGTAATAGCCCCCGGCTCACAAGAGATAACAAATCCGTTTGCAATGGAAAGATTTCCTGGTGTCCAATGACTCGAAACGTTTTTCCCGGAAAATTTTTCATGATGTGAAACCGTTTCAACACCTTCTCCCTCCATGAATTGATCTGTTGCCTTAAATTGATACTGTTGAGAAAATCCAATTTCATGACCAGTCATCATATCAATTGCTGATATTCGACCCGATTGAAGCGGGATTAAATAGGTAGAGCCAATACAGACACCTCTACCAGAAGGCATTCCGGGAGCTTGCGTCCAGATAACGGTTCCATCTTTCATATTGATCGATTTACAATATCTTTTTCCGACTAACAATAATTGATCACGTGTTACCGTCCCAATATATTCTGCATCACTACGGGGAATTTTCCATTTGGTTTTTCCAGATTTTAAATCAATGCAATGAACATAATTGGAAGTTCTGGGAAGATAAATTATGTTGGAACCATGAACTTGAGGATAGGAATAGAACCCCTTTGTGCCAAAAGTGGACTGGTGATGTCCCCAGCTTCCATACTCTGCAATGCTGGAATCATCTCCACAATAATAACTCCACATTAATTGTTCTGTTGTCGAATCCATGGCGACCAGCAACCCATTACTGAGTGGGCAAAGAATTGTCCCTCCGGAAATAACAGGAATACAGGCTTTGGATGAACGATATCGATCAACCTGGATTGGCTTGTCGACAAAACCCAATCCCTGCAACCACAGAACTTTTCCGTGATCAGAATTGACTGTAACCAGATTAAGTTGCCTTTTAAATTCTGTAATAAAATATAGAACTCCATCGCCAATGGCTGGTGCTCCCAGAAAATAGTGACCAACCAAAAGGTTATTTTCAGATAGAGAATTCTCAGGCCCAGATTTTTTATCCTTCGGATTATGCTGAAAATCACCAAGTTTCCAGGCAGGTTGAATACTATTCCCATCTTTGGAATTGATATCTAAAGCAACCAGGCAATTGGAGCTTCTTGATTTCTTCGAAGTACTTTCCGTATCCGTGGAAAATGAATTTGAATGAGGACTCAGCCCCGCACTAAGGAAATCCATTCCATCAATAAAATAAATTCGATCCTGATCAGCGGTTAAACTTCCTTGAATGGAATTCCCAACGTAGGAATGTTGCAAATCAAAATAAGAACTGATTCTTGAAAGGTTTCCTGAAGAAAGCCCATGCTTGCGATGCAATTCAAGCGTGGAATCATACAGGGAAGATTGACAGCGATAGTTCCATTTTATATTTCCATTATTAATACCATATGCTTTAAGCCCTTTTTCATCACGATAGACAATGGTATCTACTGCAATGACCGGTCGATTCACCGTGGACAATGGACTGGAATGTTCGTATTGATACTCAATCCAGTTTTCCAGAAGTTTTTCCAACAAAACATTCCCGGAATGAGCATACTGATGGCTCCAGACCGGACTCAAACGTGGTGGAGTTGCAATTGAATGAGAAAGATTATTTCCGCTGAAGGCCATCTCAGATTGAAGTTCATAAAGCGCGTTTTTCACGTGTGATTTTGATTCGCTATTTTTAAATAAAGAAGCAGGTTGAACTTTATAGGCCACTCTTTTTGAAGAACTTCCCTCTGCTGTCTGCCAGCTTTCATATTGATCATCAAGAATAGATAAACATAATTCTGATTTTAATCGGATGATTTTAGTGATTTTTTCCTGATGTACAGAAGAGTTTAATAAATTCTGGAAATACTGATTTGCCAGTTGATACTTTCCACGGTCAAGTGCTCTTGACCCAAGCCAGTTTGTTGCATGGAAACCAGCTTCTGTGTAAAAAAACCGCCGCACGATTTCTCGTATTGCAGCGGTTGAATTTATTTTTTTAGCGAGCTGGAATGATTCCTCAGCAGAGGGACCGAACAGTTTTTCGTAAGTGGTTATCAAATCGGGTGAAAGTTTTTCAAAAAATGAATGAGCTTTACGCCTGGAACTTCCTGGGGGTGACAGATAATTTTTCTGGTTAAAACTGTCTTCGGTAGAATCAAACATGATTTGAAGAATAGAAACCGCATCAATGTACTTCTTTTGGTCAACAAATTTTTCAGCAGTATTAAGAAGCTGTTGATGATCATGATTTCGATACATCATCTGGTTGATAATTAACTGATTGCTGGCTTCATTTTCAGAATCGAAATGATCATCAGCATGGAGAGCAGAAGAGAAAAGAGAATATTCAGGCGGCTTCTGGAGAAAGAGCACAAACGCTATGAGAAAAAGACTCATATAGTTCACTTGATTATTTGTTTTATTATAGCTTGACCTTCCTGGTCTTTGCTGATGCCAACTCTGCATGCGTGAATCCTTTCATTGCATGCTTCCGTGATCAGATCACTGGCAAATTGATAATGTCTTTGGTGTTTTTCCTGTTGATATCTTTCTTTGCTTCTGAATTGATAATAATGATGTGATACGGAAATTAATGAGACTTAAAAAAGTCCCTGATGTTTTCAACAAAAAAATGCCATCCTGATTTTGAATGAGATAGAAATGAATTCTGGCAATTTCATATTAAAAATAATATTGGCTTTCTGAAATTTAAAAAGCTCCCTATTGTAATTCAACTACGTTAATTCTGGAAAGATTGATTTGACTCATATGAAACAGATTAAGATCAAATCCTATTTCTCAAACAGTTATAAATCTTTTCTCAGCAACACATTAAACAAAATAGGACTTTCTATATTTTAGCATTCTGGTAAACGAAGCATTGCACAGAAGCCAATCTTACTTATCGGCATCAGGATTGTATTTTCTACACTTTTTAATACGCTTTCTGGCATTTCTGTAAAAATCACCACAACTTGCCATCAGTAGAGCACTTATAATTCAACAAATTCTTATTATTGCGAAAACAAAGCCGAAACTTTTATAGCCCATTCGTGTTTATTAAACTAACCAAGCTAACCATTATGTTTAAATCAGGGATAGATTTACACTTTGTGATCCAATCAGAATACAGTAACAATAGGTTACCAGTGTCAAACCATTTAACAACAGCACAGGAGATTAGAATGTCTTTTAAAAATTTCATGTCAGGTTTTGCGATTATTGCAATCCTCTTTGTGGGTTCAATTTCAGTAGCAGCAGAAAACGAAAACGCGGAAAATGTCTCAAACAATGAAAAAGAGTTACCCGTAAATCCTGTTGTGAATGCAGACAAAGAAGATACTGAAGTCGATGAAGCTTCGTTTGACAAAGATAAAAAACATGGGAAACATTCTCATGGAAAACACGAACACGGTAAACGAGGGCACGGACATCACCACGAAAAAGGACACCATCACAGCAAAGGGCATCCCCACGGTAAAAGCAAAACATTTATGAAGATGGCTTTGCTCAAATTGTTAATGGGTGAATCTCCTGGGCATCATGGTTTTGGTCATGGTCATCATGGCATGCGACCAGATAGTCGAATGGGAAAGGGAGATCACGGCTTTAGCTTCTTCGAAAGAATGCATGGAGATAAAAAAGTTTGTGAGCATTGTCGTAAAGGTCATGATAAAGGACGAAAAGGCCGAGGACATCATGAATCACACGGAAGAGACCACCACGGAATGCATGGTTTTGGTCATCATGAGCTTTCTCCTGAAAGAGCAGCCATCATGGGACGAACCTTGCTTCTTTACTCAGAAATAAAATTCACAAAAGAGCAGAAAAACCAGTTCAAGGAACTCTTCAAAACTCATCATAAAAACAGAAGAAATCAACATAAAGATCTTTTCAAGAAATTCAAAGAGATCATGACTGCAGCTGCTGAAGGAAAAAGTGAAGAAGAAATCAAAAAAGCTGGCGAAGAATTGGGATCTGCAATTGCTAACGCAGCGATTAACAAAACTAATATCCAAACAGAAGCCAGAAAAATCCTCATGGAAGATCAATTGAAAAAAATTGATGAAACCAAAGCTGCGAATGATAAAGATAAGAAAAAAATGCGTGAGAATATGAAAAAGAAAATGGAAAAGATTAAAGCAAAGATTAAAGCGAAAAAAGAGAAGAAAGAAAAAGCCTCTGACAAAGAGAAAAAAGCTTAGAGTTTTTCTAATCCTTTTAAAGTAGCTAACAACGAAGCCTTGCAATGTATTTTGCAGGGCTTTTTTTATTTCATTGTGGCTTCTAGATTTAAATTACGAATTATTGAGGTAACGTGATAAATCCCTGTAATTTCCCAACCAATATTGAAAGCACGAATTTCATAGTCACTGAAATTTCTTGAGTCCTTCAAGAAACCGTTTTCCCAGGCTGTCTCCAAACCTTCATAGATTAATGGCAACAGGTCTGACCGAATTGCGATCCATTTTCCACTCCCTGAAATCTGGTCAGTAAATTGATTTTCACCAAGAGTATAAATGAATTTACCAGTCCCCTTATCCAGCGATTTGTGTGACCTTGGAAATTTATAACGTGCATCATACATCGGAATTCCAAACCAGAGGTAGTCTCCAAATCCTTTTGATTTTTTATTTCTGTTTTGAATAGTCAAGAAGGCCAGAAATTGTGCAGTATGAAGGCTATCATTCCAACCTTCCTGTTTAAAAGCTTTGCTTTTGATAATTTTATAATCTATCCCGTAATCAAGATTTTTGAGTTCAGTTATCTTTGGATGTTTTTTAAAGCGTTGTTCAACCAGCAAATGAGGCCAATGTTCACCCAATTTTCGGAGCTTCCCGTTGTACTCCTTTCTGGTATCAATATCAAAAATAAGAGTTGAACGACTGCTCCCCATATCTCCAAAGACAATTTTCTTTGTAGCACCCTGAAATTGGATTGTGTTCGAGGATATTTTTTTTCGCTGGGAGTTAGCAAATTCAAAATGACTTCCCCATTGTGCCAGTTCCCAAACAGGCACTACTTTTCCCTTAGTCGGAGCAATCAGACCTGATTGAATTCTTTTATTGGGAACTGCTTTCAGAACTGAAAAGCCACGTTCAAAACCGGGATCTTCAAAAAGCTCAATCGTTTTTGATGCAAGAACGATTTGGGGAATAAGCAGGATTAATATATTAGCTACGAAAAGTCTCACTGTAATACGTCTCATTGTAATACCATGTTTAATTTCTTTAATAATTAATGTGTAAACAGGAATAATTCTGTTTCACTTCAAGCGATGATTTCGTTGATCGAGTGGCCGAAATCGATATCAAGCCGTTTATGTCCGGGAATTTCCAGCTTGCGAGGATCAAGCCCAAGCTGTTTCATGATCGTGGCGTGAATATCAGTAACATAATGACGATTTTCAGTCGCATGAAAACCAATTTCATCTGTCGCACCGTGAACAACACCTCTTTTTAATCCACCTCCTGCCATCCAAACGGTAAATCCGAAAATGTGGTGATCCCGTCCGGTGGATCCTTGTGAACCGGGAGTCCGTCCGAATTCCGTCGCGAAGAGGACTAAAGTTTCATCAAGTAAACCACGTTGGTCAAGGTCTTTTAAAAGCCCACCAATCGGTTGATCAACAGCCAATGCATTCTTGGTATGATTTTTTTTCAAAGCGCCGTGCGCATCCCATGCCCCTGCGCCGCCAGCACCATGTTGAATCTGAACAAATCGAACTCCTTTCTCAATCAACCTGCGAGTTGCCAGCAGCTTCATGCCGAAATCTTTGCTGTGTGGCTGATCAAGACCGTAAAGAGATTTTGTTGCTTCAGTCTCTTTAGAAAAATCAACGACATCAGGAACCGATTTTTGCATACGATAAGCAAGCTCATACGATGCAATTCTTGCTTCCAAAGTAGGGTCATTCGGATAGTCTTCTGATCTCAGATTGTTAAGCTGCTTCAAAAGATTCTGTCCAATTGACTGTGATTCCTGTGAAAAAGGACGACCAGGTTGTCCAAAGCTCAGTGGATTTTTCGGATCAATCTTAAGTGGAACAGCATCATGCGATGGACCAAGATAGTGCCCGTCTCGTTTGTTCCAGTATTCACGTTTGCCAATGGAAATAAATTGAGGAAGATTGTCATTCAATGAACCGAGTCCATAATGAACCCACGCGCCGAGTGTCGGGAATGATCCATCATTCTGATGTCGTCCCGAATGAAATTGAGTCTGCGCACCGTGATTACTGTCGGTTGTCCACATGGATCTCACCAACGCCAGCTTATCCACCTGCTTTGCAATGTGCGGGAACCAGTCACTAATTTCAATGCCACTTTCCCCATGTTTTTTGAAGCCAATTTGCAATGGATAAAGTTTATTCCGCTGATTTCCATTTGCATCGGGAACAACTAATCTTTCAATCGCCAGTTTTTTGGGATCCTGCGTATCAGCATAGGGAGTCTCGGAAATTGTTTTTCCAGCATATTTGGTCAGCATTGGTTTTGGATCAAAGCTTTCCATATGGCTGACTCCGCCGTTCATGAATAGCCAGATTACATTTTTTGCTTTGGGTCTGAAATGTGGTTGCCCCGTTGGTGTTTGTCCGCTGACATCTTTTGCATAACCATCACGTTGAAGCATTGCACCGAGTGCCAAACTGGCGAATCCCATTCCAAGATTGGCAAAGCAGTCCCTTCGCGTCAATTGGCTGGCAAGATTGATATTCATCAATTGATTTCCTTCTGTTTTTCTCATCATCGTAACGTTACAAAATCGTTATGATTAATCAGTACCCAGATAAAATGGGCCCGTGCATCGTTTTCTGTGCTGTCTGGTATTTTTCGCCATTCTTTCATCGCTTTAAGACTCGAATCGATTTCCTGCTGATTCGCTTTTATTCCGAGCATGACAGTGAAAGACTTTTGAATAAATTCAAGGTCACTGGCCGTTCCTTTGGAAAGTCGTTCAGCGATTTGCTTTTTAGAATCGAGGACAAGCTTACTGTTACTGAGTGCAAGTGCCTGCTGGGGAACAATTGATTGATCACGTCGATAACAACTCTTCACCAATGCTTCATCAAAAGTTGTCAGGAACAAATTCCGTGCATTATTAGAATGGAAAAAATACAAACCTCGTCGTTTTGACGTTGCCTGCTTATTGGGGATAACCGGTGGTCCCCCCATTGTCAGATCAAGAGTTCCCGCTTGCGTTAGAATGGAATCCCTGACGACTTGCGATTCAATCCGAATAGGAACACGCCTCCACCAGTATTTATTTTCGGAATCTTTAGATAGATTACTGCTTCTTTGTGCGACTGATGAACCCATACGGTAAACAGACGAATTGACAATTAACTGGTGCAGATGTTTCATATTCCAACCACTCTCAATCAATTCGGAAGCAAGCCAATCGAGAAGTTCAGGATGCGTGGGGGAATCGCCATTTCGCCCGAAGTCAAATATGCTTGGAACGAATGGTTTGCCCATATGTCTTGTCCAGATGTGATTCACAGCCACCCGAGCCGTCAATGGATTTCGTCGATCGGTGATCCACTTAGCCAGTTCCGTTCTCCGGCCGGTACTTTGCTTAGGAAACTTAACCGTGGGATCATCTTTGGTCGAATTAAAAAACCGGGTGGGAGTCCATCTTGCTCCTGCTAAAGTAGTAAAAGAATCATCCTTACCAATGGGTGCAGCAATATTCTTTTCTGATTTTTTTAACTCATCCTCTGCCTTCTTAAGCTCTTTTTGAATCTTATCTTTTTTGCCTTTCGCGGTCAGTAATTTTAATTCCACTTTGGCTAACGCAATTCGCGATATTGCAAGCGTCAC
The DNA here is from genome assembly GCA_024277145.1 of Planctomycetota bacterium. Lineage (GTDB taxonomy): Bacteria > Planctomycetota > Planctomycetia > Planctomycetales > Planctomycetaceae > JAJRVU01. Next base: position 25,679 of record JAJRVU010000362.1, on the reverse strand, counting down.
TTCTCTTTCAGCCCGAATTGCAGCTTCTATTTTTTTGCGTTCACTTTTTTGTTTTGCTCCACTCCATTTCGCACGTAACGCGACAACTCGTTTCTTAACGCTGTCCTGTTCAACCCGCGCTAAATCGAGTTCATATTCAGCGACGATTAATTCCTGTTGCGCTTTGTCAATCGCTTCCTGCAAGGGATCTTGCTTGGCTACTGGTTTTGCTGTTTCTGGTTTTGCTGTTTCAGGTTTTTTCTTGGTTACCGCTTCTGTTTTAGTTTTGGCAATGGTTTCCGTTTTTGGTTTTGTAACAGGTTTTGGTTTAGTTTGATCGACTGCTTCTAATTTTTGCTTTCTGGCAGCAATCAGTTTCTGAAGTGCCTTCAATAATTTTTTCTCAGCAGCTTCGACTTTGTCTCCTGCATTTTTCTCATACAATTCCAGAATTCCGGGTCGTCGTTCAGGCTGCCAACTTTCAACGGGAAGTGAAACCGGCTTAATATTTAATTCTTTGAATGCAAGAAACTCAGGAAACCCGGGTTTGATGAGAGTTGATTTATCAGGATTTTTTTCATCTCCGCGGACATATCGATAAGTAGGCGTATCTGGTAGCCCATCAAAAATTCGGGGAATACCATCTTTTTTGAAATCAAGTTCGCCGGGAACCAGATCAAGACGAACATGATACGGTTCAAAAAAAGCACGCAGTTTATAAAAATCAGAATGCTTGATGGGATCGTACTTGTGATCATGGCACTTCGCACAATTCATTGTCAGCCCAAGAAAACCTTTGCTGACATGTTCAACCGTTTCTTCCATCCATTGTGGACGGTTAAACAGAAAATAGTTTCGAGCAAGATATCCGGTGGCTCGAATTTTATTGGAATCATTCGGATAAAGTTCATCCGCAGCCAACATTAACCGAACCATTTCATCATAAGGCATGTTGTCATTAAGCGATTCAACAATCCAGTCTCGCCAATGCCAGATATGTTTCTGGCTTTTACGCAACTGCTGACCAAGCCCCCACCAGTCACTGTATCTCCAAATATCCATCCAATGCCGTCCCCATCGTTCTCCATAACGTGGATCATCTAATAATCGTTTAACGATTTTCCCATATGCCCCGGAAGTTTGATCGTTTTCAAACTCGGAAATTTCTTCAGGTGAGGGAGGCATTCCAATCAGGTCGATGTATAAACGCCTGATAAGAATCAATCGAGATGCTTCTGCTTGTGGAACCAGCCCATGTTCTTTATGTTTTTTTGCAATGAACGAATCAATTGCATTGGTTCCCCATGCTAATTTCTCAACCGAAGGACGAATAATCGGCTTAAATGCCCAGTGATCTTTCGGGTCTGATTCCGGTTTTTCATCTTCAGGTGCAAGAGCGCCTTCTTTTATCCAGGAACGAATCAAGCTAATTTGTTCAGCCGAAAAAGGTTCCCCTTCATGCTCGGGGGGCATCCGCTCGTCGATATCTTTTGCAGAAACACGTTCAAGTAAAGGACTCTCATCCACCTTCCCACGCGTGATCGCTCCCCCTTTTATCATCAGGGTAACGGTATCAAGGCGAAGGTCTCCTTCCTGTTTAAGCGAACCATGACAGGAATAACAACCTTTGCGAAGAATCGGTTTAATCTGCTTCAGATAATCTGGGTGTTTATCTGCTGCATTTATCTGTGAAGAGAGACCTGAAGCGCAATAAGCAAATGCAATCAACAGGAATGGTAGCAGCTTTTTCGACACCCTTTCCCCCCCCCCGATTATTTACTTCAGTTTTTTTAATACTGTTTCATTAATACAAGCCAAACTATTCAGCTTGCACCTGAGACTATTCTTAACCGGCCCATTCTACCACAGAAATCCCCCCTCTGTCCATCATTTGAAATGGACATTCCATAATGAGAACAAGACAGTTTTCAAAGGATTATTAGTATTATTATAATCGATGACGTTCATTCCAGCCTCATATTATGGAAATACCAGCTTAATGAATTAGTTTAGTGAGTTATTAAATATTTTAGATTCGATTGCGTAATTCCTTTGGATTTATCACGCCAGAAGATATGATAATTAATCAGCATTTATCAAAAGTATGATTAACAGGAAATTAACAGGAAATAATGATGGCACAAGAAACCGAAACAACAGAACGGGGATGGAATATCAAACGTGGCCTTAAATGGACTGCAGTCAATATCGTCATTGGGTATTTCGCAGCTGTCCTCGGCGTATTTATATTGTTTCCAATGATGCTTCCTGTTCATTTTGATATGGAACGCGCAGAAAACTGGCATGGTGCGTATTCAATGAAAAGAGCCATTTACTGCTTAGAAGTAGATTGGAATTCCTTGACAAAAATGCAAGCGAGAATAGGTGCCTGTACGTTTCTTGCCTTCACTGCCTGGGCAACTTATGCGCCGAAAGGAAAATACGGATTTGCTTCAACATTGGCTATCATCTTTTTCCTGAGCTTCCCGTTGTGGGCTATGATAGTCCATTTCAGTGATCTCATGGTTAACTGGCAAGGTGAATATCCCGATCCAATACGATTAATGATTCTAATATCCCCTCCAATTTTCGTATCACTTATCCTGAGTCTAATACGTGCAGGTAAAATGAAGACCATTTAATTTTGTCGATTTGTTTAAATGAGAATCAGAAATGACAAACATTAGCGTGATTGCTTGCGGCAACTGTGTTTATGATGCATTGTGGCTGGATTTCCCGCCGACGGCTTCATGGGTTATTATTATTCCTTGCTGGTTTCTCGTCCTGTCATTTATCCGCACATGGACAGGAATTTCGCTGTCAGGAATCCCACCAATTTACATAGCAATTCCACTTGTATTTATTGTCTTTTTAATCGCCCCCGGAATGATCGGGCCGCCACTCGGATTCTGGATTCCAGTCTGCTGCATCATAGGCACATGGAAAGGATTCCAAAAAAACAGACGCAAGCCAACCACAAAAACACTTTTGGCAGTAACAGTGGTCACAATTCTTATGCTAGTTACCTTCGGTGCACATGATTATTACAAGTTCAGCCAGATGCCGAAAACTGAAATGGCGAAATTTCTTCCCGTGTGGGAGAGGAACAGGAATTAAAGAATTTGAAAACAAATTCACTCGCGATTCATTGGAATCATTTCGAGTTCATATTCTATCCAGCTATCAATTCGTGAACTAAACGGGAACTTCAAGAGCATAACGGTAAGCAACATGATAGCTGCAACTATTGACATCATATTTTTTTCAGCCATGTAACTGACCAAGGCAAGAAACACAGGACCTTCCAACATGGCATACTCAATAATCGTTTTAATCTGATAAATATTGAGCAAGGTTTGTTTCTGTTCTTCAGCCAGAATATCATCAGCAAAAGAAAGTTTATTTTTTGCTTGCTTGATGGCAGCACTCGCAACAATCCTGGAAACGACTCCACTCATGAACAACATCATTGCACACCCTCCTACTGCAAGATATGTCATCACGGAGTTTCCTGCCGGAACTTTATCTTTGGAAATAATAAAAGCAATCACCCCAAAGATGAGTACTCCCGAGATGAGGCCAAGCACAATTATCTGAATTGTGATTTTCGTTGCCTTCTGCGGATTCCCTGAGTGACTAATCGGCATTTATTCATCCTTCATAATATTAATAATCATTTTTATAGCATTGTCATCTATAAGTGATAAAGTATAGAAAATGTCATTTCCTATCAATATTAGTTGTAGATTCCCCAGAATTGTCTTGCCACAAACCGTTCAACATTCGCCCTGCACTTTCCACCATTTTATAACCCGCATGAGATTCCAGACGTGTCCAGTAAATCGGGCGACCGGAATATCCTCCGCCGAGGATGCCGTAGATTGTCGGACAGTAACCACCATAACCATCTGCCAAACCAACAACTGCAGTGATTAATGCAGGACTTCGATGTTTAATGTCCAACCCGAATTGACAGTACAACTCACAAGGCTGTGATACCAACGCAACGTCTCCAATACGTATCGTATGAATCGGCAGGATATCAACCGGATTTTCGCCGTACACTTTTTGCAAATGCACTGCTCCGAAAGCCATTATCATTTTCATCCCACGTATTTTTTCACCCGCATCAATCCGTTTTAATACTTTCCTTGCTTCTACAAGCCTTTCCGGTTTGGGTAATCGAACTTTGACTTTCAGATCTTTGTGCAAGTGACCAAGAACAGGGCGTTCATGATATGTGATATTTTTATAAAGTCGTAATGTTTCATCAGCAGTCATACTAGCAATTCGTTCAAGCTGCTCCTCTTTCGATTCCTTACGACGTTCGAGCATGTTAGCAATATTGATATCACCCTGTGCGCCATTCAAATACAAAACGGGAATTTCCCCGAATTCCTTCCGAAGAATTTTTCGAGCCTCTCCTGGAAAGTCTGCGGAATAAACCCCAGCTGCATAAAATATTGTGGGGTGTGTTGTATTGTGATGTAAAACTGCAATCAATTTACCTTTGGAATCTTTTGCAAAAATCGCCAGATGCTGAGGATCATCAGGGCCTTCCAATCCTGCAAAATCTTTCCGTGATGAATTCCCATGCATGGTATGAGTGCCATCCGCCCAGCAGAGCCTTCGATTGTAACCGATTTGTGCTTTTCCTTTTCCCCAGCCAATTTTCCCCGGTTGAGCAGATTGAACTGCATCTTTCGCAAGTTCCACAAGCCAGGTTTGCAACTGCTCCACATAAGCAATATCGATAGGCATCAAATAGTTGGTTTTGATCAACGAGGGACCGCCATGCGTGTGCGTGCAGGTGATCAGAATATTTCGTGGGGGAATCCCTGTTGCTTCTCCCATTGCTTCCCGAATAATTTTTGCATGTCCTGAATTCAAACCAACGAGATCACAACTGACAATTAATATTTGCGTTTTTCCATCAGACAAATAAAGTCCGTTCGCTTCGAGATCGTCGCGTTGCACTGTCGCTTTACGAGGAACACCTGCTCCCTGCACCCAACTCCCAATTCGGTTATTAATTACCTTACTGGCTGCCCCTATTTTTATTGCAGGTGTTTCATCACATTGCCCCGAACTTATCGCCAGCAACCAGACCGCAGTCATAACTAATGTGACTATGGATATGTTTTGATTTTTTCGGGGTTGTTGTTTCATTTTCATAACTTAACCCATTTAATAATAAATTTGAGGTTCTCAATAATGTATCGTTTAATAGTACAATAATTATCAGAAACAAAAGAGTTATTCCATAACAGACCCTGAATTTAATTTAAAATCAATACTTGTATTGTTACCATGAATTCATCTTTTCCAACAAGAACAAATATATAATATAAATCTGTGAATTAGAGGCACTGGAAGAAGGAGGATAGGCTTCACACAAGAGTTTCCCAAAATTATTCAAGGAACACAGAATATGAGTAGTCCTTTATTTGCCATGCGTAGTAATAAATGCAAATTCTGAGACGAGGCAGGCTTCTAGTTAGAGTTTCTCGAATTTATTAAAAGAAAACAGAATATGAGTAGAACGTTAGCTGCCGCACGTGCGGACAAACAAAAATTTGGAGACGAGTTGATTACATCCCTGTCGCGTGTGTTGGAAAAGCCTTATGACGAAGTTTCAAAGCTAATGTCATTCGGTCAGTACAGTACCAGTAATGATAGCTGGCGAGTCTTAGTAGAATTGACGAGTGAAGCCCATTGGATACATATACATCCAACGGGAGAACCTGGATGGACCACGAGTTGCAATTTTGTTGCGATTATGCGATGAGCAATGACGCTCCAATGGTCATGTATGATTCAGATTACAACTTCTGCGTGAATGTGGATGTAGGAAGCACACCAGAGAGTGTTCAGAAGTTAATAAACGAAGACCCTTTTTGTGGAGAAGAGACATTTAAATAAGTAGGGTAGGCTTCTCCACCTGATTGATTTGTGTAGTCAGAAATCAATCTCACTCTTTTAATGCATATTAGTTCGGATTGAAACCTTGATTTCAATTTCAACTATTCCGTTTCCCGAATTTCCTGCAACGCAATTTCTCGTGTGTCGCAGTAAGGCCATAATTTGAACAGGCCCATGGTTTCAATAGCTGATTTTGTTGCATTATTTCCATTACAGAATCTTGCTCTTCCACCCTGGTTCGTGGCTTGACGCGTCATCCGAACAAGCGCACCAATCACAATCGAACTGACGAATTTCACTTCGGCCAAATCGACAATGACATGTTTAATAGAAGGATCGGAAAGATCTCGCAAGGCTGCATTGGCTTCCAAATGAAGATCCTGATACCGAATACTGGTGGAATCCCCCTGGGGTTTAACAACGAGAATATCCTCATCATTTTCAGCGGGAAATATTTTACGGTTCAGGGCCATCGTCTCAGTCAACTTTCAATAGAAATCCAAATGCTATATTTTCGGCAACAATGATCATGCGTCAATTAAGACACGGATTGACTCTATAGATGCACGAAAACATTAAGGAAGTTCAATAACAGGCAATCCAAGTTGCCTATATATTACTTAGGTAGGCACGCTAGTCGTCAGTATTGGCCCTATGTTCACCATAATGACACAGACATCTGTCTATAGCTTCTGATGAATAGTAACTGAAGAAAGGTGTTCAGGTAGGTTATTTAACGAGTCCATTATTAACAATTGAACAGGCTTTGGCAAGAAAAATTGAGACGATTAGTTGTAGAAAACCCAATTCAGTATTCAACTTAGCCGATATCCCCTTAATAGCATGGTATTCTGCTGTCCATCAGGTATAGATATTCCTCGGTTTGACAGATAATGATACCTTTGCAGCCATATTAAGCAGGTTAAAACCTGATACACCAAACGTCATCAACCAAAAAAGAAAAGCCTGACCATCACACTGATGACCAGGCTTTTTATTATAAAATGGGGATAGACTTCCTATTCAAAGTTCAGATCATCAAAATCTGAACCGCCCATGTACTCCTCTTCATCTTCAAAATCTGGACCATCGATATCCAGACCTTCCATTTCTTCATCGAAACCAAGTTCCAGTTCCATTAACAACATGATTTCATCTCTTTGTAATGGAGAGACTCCTGCGAGTTTCAGTGAATTGGAAATCTCAAGGATTGGTTCAATGTCCTGCATTGTATCAGGAGGATTATCAGCGAACATTTCAACAACATCTGCCAATTCTGGTTTTCCGCCATGTCGAAAACATTCTCCCAATAATAACCATGCATCCCGATTGTGGGGAGCAGGAATAGATTGAGCAGCTTCCTGTAATGGCTCAATAGCATCTTCAAATCGGCTTTGCAGTTTCAAGGATTGCCCCTTCATAAATGCTACGATAGGTGCATAGGGTCCTGAATTTTCAATGGCACACAACTCTTCATATGCTCTGGCTGGCAAGCCTAGTTCCATATAACCTTCTGCTGCAACCATACGTCGAAGAACTATGGGTGATATTCTGAATTGCATGATATTGTCCTTTTCATCCTCGCTTGTTTTAAGACCTGTAAACAACGGTCTCCGCATGCATTCATAATACGCAAAACCTATGCCAATTGAACCCTCTTTACTCAAGTAATCATCCACAACATGCTTCCATATAACAGGTTATAGAAATTAAGGACTGTCATTTCCACTATCACGACATTTGTTAGAGTGTCGCAATTATTACAAATTCGGCAGTTATCGCGACACTTTCAGGCCATTTTTGCAAAAACGTATTACTCCTGATAAATAGATTAAAGATTTACCTTCCAGATATCTTTCAAAACAAATGATGATTGTTGAACTTACAGGTACTTGCATCTCCATTCAGTATTGTTGAAACTGAATGGCCAATATCAAAACTCCCCCCATACCGGAGAGAAACCATGAACGAGCGCTCGAGATATTTAATCCTGATTTTGATGATTTATATTTTGAATACTGGCCTCCAGGTTGAAGCAGATTCCAACCTGATCGGTCACTGGAAATTGAATGGCAACAGCAATGACGAATCGACCAATCATTTAAACGGTGTCAATCACAATACAGACTTGAATGTGGCCGGAAGAACCGGGAAATCTGCTGGCTTCAATGGAAGAAATTCCTACCTCTCTGTTCCACATCAAAACGCTTTAAAATTTGGAACAAAAGATTTTGCAATATCAACATGGATTCATACCGATGAAAATCTGGATGATTCACTCGGTGACATTTTAAGCAAGTTTGATCCGGTCACTCGCAAAGGCTTCACTTTAACCATCAAAAACCATGCAGGTTCCACAAGTAGCCAGGCCAACTACAGACATCTCAGCTTTGGAATTGACAATGCAAAAATTGATGAGAAATGGACTGACTGCGGTCAACCGGGCAACAGCATCATTCCATTCTCTATTTGTGTTTTTAAGAATGAACTTTATGCAGGGACTTGCGAGCCGGCTCCTGAAGATGCGGGTCGGGTTTTTAAATATGCAGGAAATGAAAAATGGATTGATTGCGGATCTCCTTTTCCCAGTAACGCGGTTTCCTGTTTAGCTGTATATAACGGCGAACTTTATGCAGGGGTCACAAAATATCGTTTGCGTGGTTCCTCACTGGCTGAATCAAAAAATGATACGCGTGGCGGGCACGTCTTCCGATATGCAGGAAATAAAAAATGGATCCCCTGTGGAAAACCGGGGCAAGGTCAAGGTCTTAATGGCATGGTCGTTTTCCGAAACAAACTTTATGTTTCCGAAATTTATTCACCCGGATTTCACCGTTATGAAGGGGGAACAAACTGGACCAACTGCGGGTCTCCTAATGGGAAGCGGATGGAGTCCATGACTGTTTTCAACGGAAACATTTATGCAACCGGTTACGATGAAGGAGCCATCTATCGATATGACGGCGGAGAAACCTGGAAAACAGTCGGAAAGCTTGAAGGAGTGACGCAAACATACGCCTTTGCAACTTATGAAGGAAAATTGCATGTCAGCACATGGCCTGATGGAAGCGTCTATCGCTACGAAGCAGAAAACAAATGGACCAATCTGGGACGATTTGATCAGGAAAAAGAAGTGATGGGTCTTGGTGTTTATAATGGTAAACTTTACGGTGGAACATTACCTCTGGCAAAAGTTTTTCGATTTGATGGAACGAATAACTGGACTGACACGGGACAACTCGACACGACAAAAGATGTTCGATATCGTAGATCGTGGAACATGGCAGTTTTCAAAGGGAAACTCTATTCTGGTGTTCTCCCTTCAGGAAAAGTCTATTCATTGGAAGCAGGAAAAAATGTCACTTACGATACTGCATTAAAACCAGGCTGGCGGCATATTGTTGCACAAAAAGCAGGAAACCGTCTGGAACTTTATGTCGATGGAAAGAAAGTGGCTGAATCTTCAAAATTTAATCCGCAAGATTTTGACATTTCCAATACTCGCCCCCTGAAAATCGGGTTTGGATCACATGATTACTTCAACGGTAAAATAAGCGATTTAAGAATTTACCAGTCAGCTCTTTCACAGAAAAAGATTGACAAGCTTGCTCAATAAGACTGATTAAGAATTTTGTTGATCATAATGAAATACTGCTCAACAGATTAACATTAGACTGGAACTCTCAATTTTGCAGGGTTTCAGTCTTTTTTATTCCCGGACACAATTTCCTTGTTTAATACCCTGTTTCCATTTATGCTATTATCATTGCAGACTTTCATCATGGATGATTTACTTAAAACCAGTGCGAACAGGTTTTTATAGATATCACGGACTCAACAATGAAACAGTCAATTCCCAACTTGATTCACGCCATTATCATCTGCTGGGTCACGCTTTTCTCCAATCAACTTACGTATGCAGAAGAACCGGATGATATCCGTAAGAGTGGAAAAGAAATCGGAACCGTCGGCCAGGAAAAGGTGTATCAAAACCAACTCGATTCAAGCGGAAATTCCCCCATCATCGAAGAACTGCATCAGCTTTTTCTGGTCCCCACGCTGGAAAAATATTACGAAATGCACAAAGAAAGTCTTAAACCTACTGACGAAGAGGTCAAAGCAGGAATTGAGTTTCTGGTCAAATTTCTTGCAGAAAACAAATCCGAGAAGCAACACCCCAAATTAAAAATCCTGTTTAAACTGAGATCCAGAATTGATGAATTAAAAAAAGAATTCAAGAATAAAGAGTTATCAGATTCTCAAAAAGAACAGCTCAAAAAACAGACAAAAGAAGTTGCACAAAAATATGCGAAGGAAGTTTTAAAATTTACCCGTTATAAAATCACCCAAATAAAATTACAGAAGCATTTATACGTTCAATATGGTACAGGTCGGATTCTTACACAAAATGGGGATGAAGAGGCTTATGACGGAGCTTACCGCTGGCTTTCCGATCGGGAAAGGCGAAACGTTTTCAAAATTACCGATCCTGAATTAAGAAAGAAATTTTATTCCTACTGGACGGAAACAGATCAATGGCCAAAGCTGCGCGGAACCAAAAATGTGATGGAGAAAGATGCCTTTCCATTAGCAACTTTGGGACTGCCCCCTTTAAAAAATGAAGGAGAAAAAAACATTGATGATCTGGATAAAAATATCCCCAAGTTTAATATCGCAGGAACATGGATAAGAACCGATTCCAAATCTGGAAAACAAACCATCTATAAAATTGAAACAAGTGATACTAAAACTTACAAGCTTTCCGGCAGTGAAATCCATGATGGCGAATATGTTCAGCAAGGATATGAATTTAAAGCTTCTGGCAATAAAAGCAAGGATCAAAAACAATCTCAAGTCAATGTCCGATTCGTAGTTCTCAATAAAAATCTAGTGATGTCCATCACCAGTACTAAAGTGCCGGGAGGGACAAAAGCAGAAACGGATTGGCTGGTTCGCCTGGATAAAAAACTGGTAAGCCGTCTTGAACACCAGTTAAGAATAAGAGCTAACCTTCCTGTAACTTCTAAAGCTAATCCTGTCTCAGAAAAAAATGAATTGGACTACTTTCAAGGAAAATGGATTTTGGTTTTTAAACGGTCAGGTTATTTAAGAATGGTTGAATTCAGGAAAATCAACTCGAATCAAATTCAACTTCATGGGGCAGGAACGCTAAAAGGAATTTTTGAACTCAATGATGTCATGTTGGAGAAAGTTGACATTAGCAAAAACAGACCTCTTCATTACACATGGATGGTCATCAATTCCAACATATTCATCCTTCATAAAGCCCCCCCCGTCAGTTCGATCGGAAGTGATTACACAGGAAACCTGTTGATTAGAATCACGGATGAACTCATCGAAAAGCTGGACTGAACAGGTCGCCCTTTTTCTACATTTCTCCGGAAAACCACTGGTCATCCTTCATTCATCTAAACAGGAAGAAGTCATCATCTTTCACCGGAAATAGTTCTTTCATTCCGATTATAATTCAGTATTGACAATTTACATGCATCAACTTGATGGATACCCTGTCTAAGTTATTCCTGTTAATAGTGTTAGCGGGAGTATTCGATAATATCATCGGGGCCAATTATCCTTAATTGATAAAATCAACGTGTACCATGCTTGATAACGCTGAGGATTTTTCAGACGAAGTTTCTCGAGCAGAAAAGACAAACGTTTTTTCTGTTTGGTCTTCTATTGGATTTCTGTCAGCTTCTGTTCTCATCATGATAACAGGCTGGGGATTTGAAGGTATCTTTGGCCACTCCCGTGGAGCAATGATTCCCGGAGCCATGTTCGGCATCACCCTGGCCATCTGCTCAAGGCGTTCAGACTGGGGGAGGCGTGCTGCCATCCTCGGGTTTATTTCTGCAATAGGATTCGGAATTGCTGGCCAAACCAGTTACAGTACGATTGTCAGTTACTCTGTAGGAGGAACCGTCTTCAACAGTCTTTATGGATACAGTTCCTTGTTTCTGGTTGGCGCTTTGTATGGTGGCATCGGAAGCGGAATTCTTGGACTGGCATTAACAAAGTCGGGCTCTTTCCTGAAGCAAATCACCGGCCCGTTAATCATCATCTATTTAAGCTGGCTGACACTGCTTTACTCAGGATTATTTTCTGAAAGCCTCGAAATATACAACGGTGGCGAGATTCTCCAGACGGAAGCAAATCAATTCTGGCTTCATCAAACAGGAAGTACTTTCTGGCTTTACGACACTATCTGGTCCTGTGCTGCAACTTCTGTTGTCATCAGTTTCCTTCTTTATATCATGATTCCACGTTGGCGAGATGCATCGTCTTTAATATTGATTCTCTCGATTGGATGGTTTGCAGGAATGTTTGTCATCCTTAAAGTTTTTGGTTTTCGAATGGGTCCACACCGCGCGGAATCCTGGGCGGGTGTGGTTGGAATCCAGATTGCGTTGATCTTCTATCTTCTCAAACAAAAAAACCGGGCAACTTTAATGCTTCTGTTTTATGGATTACTTTCCGGCGGAATTGGATTCACTGTCGGTGCTTATTTCCTTATGCACGCTCGCGCGAATTCAGAACTTTTCAAACTGTGTCCAATATTACAGAATTTTGGTTTCTGGACCTTAATGAAACAATTTCTGGGTGCTTCTTTGGGTCTTGGGATTGGATATGGATTGCTTCGATTGATCAATCGAAATCTGTCACCAACGCAAGATGACAGATCAGAAACTCACCTTGAAGATTTTTCGCTCTTTTTTCTGTTCGGCCCGCTGATCTGTTTTAACTTTAAACCGATTTTAAATAACCGAATCAGGGCTGGCCAGATACCACCAACGCTTTTTGGTTCTTCAATCCATAATTGGGGGTTATTTCTCGCTATCATTTTAATGGCACTCTTGGCCTATACTATTTTTCTTGCAAGAAAGAAAAAACTGGGAATCATCCCTGCTGACAGATTGGGGAAAGCTCAACTCCTCGGCATTCTTGTCAATTCAACATTCCTGCTCCTTTATTTGTTGAATCCGTCTGTTCATATCCCGAACCTGACACTCTGCCTGACTGGAATTGTTATGACCCATCTCATGATTATCAGAACTCCCAACCAACCAATACAGATTCCGAAAAACAGTATCCCGGCTGAATCTTCAATATGGAATCCCGGCTGGAAACATTGGATTCTCTGGCTGGCAGTCCCAATTCTGCTTTGGTTTGTCGCAAAATCAACGGTCGAAATGGATATCAAACCAGTCAACTTCCGATACCCTCCCTCAGAAATTGGTCTTAAATCCCCGTAGAAACGATATTCCTAATCAAATGAGGGAACCGAAGGGGAATTGTAAGGGCTATCTCTCCGCATCTTGATAAATTCAGGGCGAATAAACCATTCAACCCTTTCATCTTCCCCCCGTTATTTGTCAAACTGGGTTTGTCAAACTGGAACCAGCTTCAAAACCTGATTGCAGCCGTTTTCTGCATTGATAATAAGTTTCCAGATTTTTCAAGCAAGTAGCAAAACTGAATAATTCATATTTTGAATTCAACGTTAGAGCAGTTTACTTTTTAATGTAGTCGATCTGGCTCGTGGGAGTACGGTTTTTATAGATTAAAACGCGTCCTTCACGGCCACAGAAAAGCGTAATACGCTTTAGAGCCAACAATCCATGATATTTTTTGTATTTGCCTGCCTCATTCCCTCTTTTCTGGTTTCGGTAATCGTGACCGGCCTGATGAAAAAAATCTCTCCGTTAATCGGTTTGATGGATCATCCTGCTTCCCGAAAAGTTCATGTAACACCTACCCCACTCGGAGGCGGAATTGGAATCTGGGCAGGAGTTGTCATCCCCATAGCAGTTGCACAACTTGCAGCGTGGATCCTTTCCGGGATGGAAACCCCACCCTCATGGTTTCCTGCTGAGTTGGTGAAACATCTGGATGGAGTTGCTTATCGCGCTGGAACGATGTGGATGATTCTGGGGGCTGGAACAATTCTTTCCCTGATGGGTTTAATTGATGACATTAAGAATTTGCCCTGGCTGCCCCGTTTACTGATTCAAGTTGGCGTGGTGATCGGGCTGGTTTTCTTCGGCGTGCGAGCAACTATTTTTTCTTCATATGCTTTTATCGGAGCGATCATTTCTGTCTTCTGGATTTTAGGACTAATCAACTCTTTCAATTTTCTTGATAACATGGATTCCCTCTCATCGGGAATTGCCTTAATTTCTGCATCCATTTTTGCCATCATCATGCTTACTGCCACAAGTGAACCGCATTGGCTAGTTGCTGGAGTGTTACTGATTTTATCTGGATCATTAATGGGGTTTCTCTGCCACAATAAACCTCCTGCATCAATTTTCATGGGGGATACCGGAAGTTACTTTATTGGGTTGATCATGGCGAGTATGACCATTCTGGGAACTTTTTACGATTCATCAACCGGAAGCAGACATGTGATCCTTGCTCCATTATGCATCCTTGCAATACCACTTTATGATACAATTTCAGTGATTCTCATCCGACTGCTGGAAAAAAGAAGCCCGTTCAAACCAGACAAAAGCCACTTCTCTCACCGGCTTGTCGAAATGGGGCTCACTTCTCGCCATGCAGTGATGACAGTCCATTTTGCAACTTTAACAACCGGAATTGGAGCCCTTCTCCTTTATCAGGTTGAAGGATGGACCGGAGCCTGTATGATTATTGCATTAATCTTCTGCGTATTAATGATTGTTGCCATCCTGGAAACTGTCGGACGAAAAACAGATCCTGATTCCTGAATCATCTTTCATTAAAATTGGATTCACCGGAAACTTTCAATACAATTCCCAGACATCCCTTTGACCTTCCGAATACTGAATAGAAACATGAATTCGTCATCCAGGAAAAAAAAATCCTCGAATCGGAAAAAGGAATCTTCAGGGTCACAAGTTTCCAAAACGAACAATACTAAAACCAGCGCGACAAGAACCAATTACCGCTCCCTTCCATTCCTGTTTTCAACTTTAGTTGTTTCCCTCTTCCTGGTCCAGTTTCTGATCATGACGGAATCTGTTGAATTGGGAAATCGTCTATGGGTGCCACTGCTCTGGATTGGATTGATCGTTTTTGCTTCCTTTTTTTATTCTCGCGAAATTTTGAACCTGTTCAAAATAAATGGAACGAGTCGGACATCGGATATTTTTGTATTACTTCTGGTAGGCGGGCATGTGATATCTGCTCTCTACCTATTTTCTCAGCAGGGAAATCAGAGAGCCTCTTTCAATGTCATGTGGGAATGGATTGGTTTGGGAGCAAGCTGGATCCTGTTTCGTATTTTTCTCAATTCAGACCGAACATGGAATTTCTTGAGAATCCTGTTCATTTCATCTGTCAGTTCATTAGCTCTATTAGGACTTCATCAGCATTACATCAGCTTTCCTCAGTCTGTCAGAGATTACGAGCAATTACGCAGTCAATTGGATCAGCTTGATCCGCAAAATCCATCTACTGCAGAGCAATATCATAAAACGGTTCTTGCGTTATCACAAATGGGAGCCCCTCTCGAACAACCTGCTCGGCGAATGTGGGAAGATCGGCTCACAGGAAGCACGGAACCACTTGGTTTTTTTGCTCTGGCTAACAGCTTTGCAGCGGTTCTTTTAATCGGCTTCTTCCTTTGTTTTCAAGGGTTTCTTAATCAATATCGAAAAAGTAAAACAGGCTGGTTTTTTCTTGCCCTGTCCCTGTTGATTTTCTTCTGCCTGATTTTAACCAAAAGTAGAACAGCAGCAGTCGGGTTAATTTCCGGCTTGTCTCTCTGGGCTATCTTATCAAAGGAATTCTATTTTAAAAAACTCTCATTCAAAAATATTGTGATAGGAATTGCTGGCATTTTTATTCTTCTCATTGGTTTATTTACGGTTGCGCAATTTACAGGGGGATTTGATCGGGAAGTCATTTCACAAGCCTCTAAATCTTTTGAATATCGACTTCAATTCTGGCAGGGAACATGGAGTGTTCTGGAAGAATCTCCCCTATGGGGAACCGGTCCCGGAAATTTCAGACAGCATTATCTTGAATACAAATTGCCCGAATCAAGTGAAGAGATTGGGGATCCACATAATCTTTTTCTGGATGTCTGGGCCAACGGAGGAATGATCTCGCTGATTGGTTTGTTAGGAATTTCTTGTTTTGTGCTGTTCTGGTTATTCAAAAGAATTTTCTCTAAAGAACAAATCGGCAATACCAATAACAAGGACAATTCCAGTCAAAACAGTGAAATAGAAATCTCTTCTTTCCGATTATTCTGGACGGTTTTTTCTTTCCATTTGATTGCCTTCATTATACTGTTTTCTTTTCAATCCATACTGGATACTCGCATTTTAGTGGTTGGATTATTATCAGCTTCAATCGCCTTTATCATCCATTCTCATTCCATCAGGATTTCTGTTTCCCGTCCTGTTATTTTAGCTGGAATTTGTGCAATCCTGATTCACCTGTTAGGTGCAGGAGGGATTGAAATGCCAGCGATCATTGGAATCATTTTTCTTCTTTTCAATTTTTACCAGGTTGATGGTAATCAACAAACTCCATCAGAACCTTCTAAAAACATGTTTCTGATATCAGCCTTGGGGTTGTTGTTCCTTCTCGGGTTAATGACGGGCTTCCTCCCGGTCATGAATTCAACCCGTCTTCTTGAAGCCGGAGACAATGAAATTCAAACCCGTAACAATTATCGGAAAGCTGAAAAAATGTATCGAGAGGCTGGTAATCAGGACACTCTTTCCCCTGCCCCATTCAATCGTTTGAGTCAGCTCTATTATCAGCAATGGATCCAGGGGAAGAAGGAATCATTTGAGTTAATTGATAAATCCATACAGTCCCTGAAAACTGCCATTAAAAAGAATCCTCTCGACAGCAAGGGGTATCATCTGGCTGGAATTCGGTATCGAGAACGATTTGAAACAAGCAATTCCGTAGAAGATTTGAAGCTCTCGGAAGAATATCTTGAAAAAGCAATCCTTCGATACCCTACAGAAATCCAGATTCTGGTTGACCTTGTGAGAACCTGTCAATTAGATAAAGATCAGGAAACACAGAAGAATTCCCGTAAATATGCAACAAAAGCACTGAATCTGGACAAAATCAACCATGATAAAGGGCATGTTGACAAATACCTTACTGAAGAAATTAAGAAATTTCTTTCTCAAATAAATTGAGTAACAATCAAAAATAATTCACAATACAGGCTAAACCGTTCGTAGAACAGAGTAGCTGGAATATGATATTCTCTATTTACACCACTAATTAATTTTTTAAGATTTAATTCCAATCACAATTCTGGAATTAAAGAGAGTTATCATTATTCACTCAGACTTGATTTACAAATGAACCTGTACATCGTTATTATGCTTTTTTATTTTTTTATATCGAACTGACTCAGCATTGGAATCTGGAACTCATGAATCTCAAATCAATTTTCATAACAATAATCTTCGCAGTCATTATCATTGGTGGAGGAATCTGGCTTTTCACTGATGACGAGGTAAAACAAAAACCTGCTGATTCACATGATAAAACGATTCTATCAGAAGGTGATAAAAAAGATGATGGCTTGGACCCTGAACCTGAAATTTCAAAATCAGGACCCTACCCAAAATTAGTCATTGAAGAATCAGAATATCAGTTTGGCATCATGGGTGTGAAGGAAGTAAAAACTCATGAGTTTATTATTAAAAATGAAGGCGAGGTACCTCTTCAATTAGCTCGTGGAAAAACCACCTGCCAATGTACTTTAAGTGAGCTGGAACAAAAAGAAATTCTTCCAGGCAAAACAGGAAAAATCAAAGTCACATGGGAAGCCAAAAAAGCCTCTAAAATTTTCAGGCATACAGCCAGAATAAAAACTAATGACCCTGAATACAAAGAAGTCAAACTGGTGATATCGGGTAGTGTTGAACCCTTCCTTCACTTTGAGCCGAAGGGTCAATGGAAGTTTGGTCTTATTCAAGAGGGTAACGAATCTGAATTTACCGGCAAAATTTTTACTCGAACAAATGGGACACTGGAATTCCTTGAACACAAAATATCCAATGAAAATATTAAAGCTGATATTAAACCTCTTACCGAAGAGGAATTGACCAAGCTTGATGCAATGAAAGGGTATTCTGTTCACCTGAAAATTTCGCCCGAGATTACAGTAGGTGCGATTAAAGAATATTTAATGCTTAAGATGAACGTCAATGATCAGGAGACGGGAATCCGGGTCATTTTAATCGGAAACCGGTTTGGTCCAATACGAATTATCCGAACAAATCAGGAAGGCGCCAAATGGTTTCCTGAGCATTACTTACTTAAAATGGGAACATTTTCTGCAAGCGAAGGAAAAAGTATTTCCATGCCCATGTATGTTCTGGGGATGAACGAAGAGTTTAAAGTCACAAATATTGAAAGCGATCTGGAATTTGTTAATGTATCCATAACAAAATCGCTTGACCAAGAGGCTGACTCGGGCAAATCTTTTCTTAAGGAAAACAACTCCTTAAAAGACAGTCCTGATCCGTTGAAGAGTGTAGCATCAGTGATAAAAGATATAACAAAACCATCTCCCGAAAAAGAGCCAGAAGATCAAGAGAAAAAAGAAGGTAAAAAAAAGAAAGTACTCGTCAAAACTCAACGATTTGAAATCAAGTTTGAAGTTAAACCAGGTTCACCACCTAAAAGCGTAATTATTAAAAATGCTGTTAAAATCCGTTTTACAACAAATCATCCCAAAATGAAATTTATTGATTTTCGAGTGAGCTTTGTTTCAATCTGATTGTTTTATAACTCGCTCTTATTCCGGAATGAAGCAATACTGAACATTTTATCCATATCAGATTTGTGATATTTCCCCATTGCTTGGAGTTCAGATCAGGGAACAGGTTCAGAATTGAAATGTATCTTTTTCGCCCTATTCAACAGGATTCTTTTACATAATTTCCGGTCTATTTGTCAGGCTAAAGAGAATTTCTGAATAGCAATCCTCTTCTTAATTTATTTCTGATGACTCTATATTACATTGTGGCTGGCTCTCTGCTATATTCTCGAAATTATCAGGTCGGGCCAGCACAGGAACTTGTTGAATTTCTGTGCCAGAATGAAAATTTAAGGAGTAGGACTCCTTATTAATGATGGTTAACGGAGGATAGCAGAAGATGTCAATTCGTGGTCTGACTGCAGTTGCAGTGTGTCTCCTTTTTCTAGGCGTAGTCGCCTACTACGCAGGATGGATGTCTCAATCTGGCAATAATTCAGAAACGCCACAATCTTCGAGTGCTGAAAACGAACACCAAAATGCTTCCCGTCAAAAACAAGAATTGGAACCACTCTTAAAAGATTGGAAAACTCCCAAAATCGCATTTGTCTTTACTGGGGAACAGCATGGATATATGGAACCGTGTGGTTGTTCTGATACCCAGTCTGGAGGAATCGGAAGAAGAGATGACCTTTTCCAGAAGCTGAAAAAAAAGAATTGGGAAGTTGTTGCCCTTGATTTGGGTGGGCTATCGCACGAAATGAGACAGGATCGTGTTCAAAGTAAACTGAAACTCACCACAACTCTTGCTGCATTAAAAGATCTGGAATACTTTGCCGTTGCATTCGGCGTTGAAGCACTCTCTTTTGCTTCTTAAGAACTGCTCACTTTAGAAAACCTTCCACCGGATGACAGTGCTTCAAAACCTTATTTCCTTTGCGCAAATGTAACAATGTTTGACGACCCCATTATGGGGCCTCGTCGATTTCAGATTATTGAAAAAAACGGTTTGAAAATCGGTGTCACAGCAGTTCTCGGTAAAAGCTTACAGAAAGAATATTTTCCCGAAGAATCCCAGACAGATATTAAAATCAGTGATCCGGTGGAAGCCATTAAAGCTTCACTGGAAAAACTTAAAGAACTCAAACCTGATCTACTGGTTCTGCTTTCACATGCAAGCATGGATGAATCGAAGGAGTACATTAAACAATTCCCGGAATTGAACATTGTACTCTCTGCAGGTGGTGCAGAAGACCCGGACGACAAAATGATAATGGAAGGAAATTCCCTTCTACTGAATGTTGGTCATAAAGGAAAATATGCAGGAGTTGTTGGCTACTACGATGTAAAAGAAAAGCCTTATCAATTTGAATTGGTTGACCTGGATAATCAAAGGTTCACTGAAACAAAGAGAATGCAAGATCACATGCAAGCCTATCAAAACATTCTCAAAGAATCTGCGGATGAAGTCTTTGGATCTCTCCCGGAAGCATTTCATCCCAGTGGTTCAACTTTTGTTGGCGTAAACGAATGCAGGCAATGCCATAAAAAAGCTTATAATAAATGGAAAACAACACGCCACGCACGCGCCTATCTCACACTGGAAGAAGGCCCGCTTCCTGAACATGATCATGGAAACAAAAAGCCCCAGGAATGGATACCACGTATTCACGACCCGGAATGCCTTTCCTGCCACACGACAGGCTGGGAAGCGCAGGAAATGTATCCGTATGATAGTGGGTTCAAAAACGCAGAAAAATCTCCGTACCTTAAAGGGAACCAGTGTGAAAACTGCCACGGCCCGGGCAATAAGCATGTTGATCTGGAAAAGATCTGGAAAAAAGATCAGAAAAAAGTCTCGATGGATGATATCCTCGCCCAGAGAAAACATATGCATTTGGATAAAACAATGGCTAAAGATGTCTGCTACCGTTGCCATGACCTTAACAATAGCCCAAAATTCAATTTTGATCTCGCTTACCCATTAATCCAGCACATCGGCAAGGATTAGATTGTTAAAAATCGTGTAAGCAATATTTTTCAGGTAGTGATCTGTTTTAAGTTATGATCTGAATTAATCTTATTGAGGAAACCCATTTGACCCCCCCAAAAAATATTCGACTTTTCAAAGATGAAAAAGTGGTTGAGTTCGAATGGGATGAAACCCTGATTAAAAAAATTCGTTTTTTTGATCTGAGAAACTTATGCCCCTGTGCAACTTGTATCAATGAATTCACGGGGAAAAAAATGCTTGACCCGTCAACAATTCCTGAAGATATTTTTCCGAAAGAAATGGGCTTTTCAGGAAATTATGCCCTTAAATTTCATTGGTCTGATGGACATCACACAGGAATTTATACATGGGACCATCTTAAAAAAGTTTGTG
This sequence comes from Planctomycetota bacterium, assembly GCA_024277145.1. Lineage (GTDB taxonomy): Bacteria > Planctomycetota > Planctomycetia > Planctomycetales > Planctomycetaceae > JAJRVU01. The sequence continues at coordinate 4,644 of JAJRVU010000362.1, read as the reverse complement.
TAGCTGCCCTATAGCTCAGAATTCATTATATAAATATTATCCCCGCTTCTAGTTTTGCTTGGTCTTAAACAAGGTTTCTTTCAGATGACTCTGGAAATCGAACTCAAATTTCCTTTACCTGATTCCGAGGCGGTGCTGGAATTTCTCGCTTCTCAAAATTCGCATCCTCATATCCCGGTTCAACAAAAAGATCTCTACTTCAATCACCCTGTTCGTAATTTTGCAGAGACAGACGAAGCATTAAGAATTCGCGTCATTGATGATCAATCTTACATCACTTATAAAGGTCCTGTCCTTGGCAAGCAGACGAAAACCAGAAGGGAAATTGAACTTCCCGTAGGAAACCCTGCAGACGAAAGCGAAGGAATGTCGACCATTCTGGAACTCCTTGATTTTAAAAAAGTCCGATCTGTTGAAAAAACCCGAACAGTTTATCATTTTGAATGGGAAAGTTTCTCGATGGAAATCTGTCTGGATGAAGTCAAAGGACTCGGGAAATTTCTCGAAATAGAAACGATTGCTGAGGAAAAATATCGAGAAGAAGCCCAGAATGCGATTTTGCATCTCGCTGGGCATTTGAATCTGGGACAACAGGAACGTCGTTCTTACCTCAGAATGCTTCTTGAAAAAGATAACCTGTAATTTACCTCTGTTTTATAGAATTCCTGACTAATCAGTACATAGGTTCACATATATACTTGCGTATCTTCATTTAGTCTGTTAGGATAATCCGAGACATGGAAATGATTCTGGAAAAAAAGTAATTCCGGCTGATTAATCCCAAAACCATATGATGAAGTAATCAACTTTCTTTTTAATATTATTCCTATTTCGCCCAAAATAACACTACTGATATTTCAAGCAAATCAATTAGAGTTAACAAACCAAATCTGAATCGCAATATTCCACATAATCATTGAAATCAAATTCACAATAATAAAGGATCATAAAAATGGCAGCAAAAGCAGCAGCAAGACGAGGACGTAAAAAAGCAGATTCCAATACCGGCGGTTCAGATAGCGGTTCCATGCTTGAAAATGCAATTGGTCAAATTGAGAAATCGTTTGGCGAAGGTGCTATCATGAAACTGGTTGGTGATAATGCACAAGTTGTTCAGGGAATTTCAACGGGTGCCCTTTCTCTCGACTTTGCATTAGGTGGAAGCGGTTTACCACGTGGCCGGATTATTGAACTATTCGGACCTGAATCAAGTGGTAAAACAACTTTGGCCCTGCATGTGGTTGCCAGCGCACAAAAAGATGGGGGAGTTGCTGCTTTTATTGATGCAGAACACGCGCTGGATCCATCCTGGGCAAAAAGACTAGGCGTAAACCTGGAAAACCTTCTGGTCAGTCAGCCTTCCTACGGTGAAGAAGGACTCCAGATTGCTGAAATGCTGATCAAATCTAATGCTGTTGATGTCATTGTCATTGACTCGGTTGCTGCTTTGGTTCCCAAGGCGGAACTGGATGGAGAAATTGGAGATACTCATGTCGGGCGACAGGCAAGAATGATGAGCCAGGCGATGCGTAAATTAACAGGTGCTATCGCAAGATCAAAAACGACCGTTATCTTCATCAACCAGATTCGTGAAAAAATCGGAGTGATGTTTGGAAGCCCGGAAACAACTCCTGGTGGACGAGCGTTGAAATTTTATACCTCATGCAGGATAGATGTCCGTCGAATCGCCACTCTCAAGGATGGTGATGAAACAATTGGCATCAGAATGAAAGCCAAAATCGTCAAAAACAAAGTGGCTCCTCCATTCCGTATTGCTGAATTTGATATGTTAAGCGCTTGTGGTATCAGTATGGAAGCAGATTTGATTGATCTGGCTGTCACAGAAAAAATTGTTGATAAAAGTGGTAGCTGGTTCAGCTATGGCAAAACCCGTCTTGGCCAGGGGCGTGAAAAAGCTCGCCAGTTCCTTGTTGAAAATCAGGATATGGTTAAGGAAATCAAGGAAAAAGTCCTTCAGGCAAAGGGCATGGGGGTTCAAATTGCCCCGGAACAGGTTGAAGTCGAAGAGAAATAATATTCTGAACACACGGTATAAAGATCACATTTGACCACCAGTCAGGAACTCTCCGAAATTCCTGATTTGGGGTTACGTGTGGAGAACTTGATGGATAGGATAGTTTTGTAAGTCACGACCTGAAACTGTTTAATTCCTGCTTTTGCCATCTTTCTGCAATCATTAAAATCTGGCAGAACTTCGCAGGATTTCAGTAGCAAATTCGGAGTCTCTCTGGCTCTCTATTTATTGACCAGTGCAGGTTGCATTTAACTGTAGCGTCGCTGGATACCATGGAAACTTTATTTCAAGATCTAACCTGCAACATGCATATGATACTCGCTCTAATACTGATCCCATGAAAAACCTTCAATTTCAATTCATCTTATTTTGTGCATCGCTTCTTTGGAGTGAAATTGCAGTTGCTGAAGAACCGACTGCTTTGACAGCAACAGTGAATCTGGAAAAGTCGCTGATCAACGCTATTGCTATCGCTGAAAAAAGTGTTGTCAGTATTGCTCGTATCCATCTGGAATCTTCCAACCGGGAAGAATCGGAGCTAAACCCTTTTGGAATTAATCTATCTGATCTGGATAGCAAACGATCCAATCAGGATCCGAACAGCCCTGATTTCATCCCGAATGATTTTGGAACGGGCATCATTATTTCTCACCCACTGGAACCAGATCAACGATTGATATTGACGAACTACCACGTTGTTTATGGCGGGGTTGTTGAAGGCGAAAAAGCAAAAAAACAAAAAATCAAACTTTATGTCCGTTTACCGAACCGTGCAGGATATGAAGCAAAAATCATAGCTGCGGATCCGCATAGTGACCTCGCAATTTTATCCATTGATTACGAACAGTTGGGGTTAACATCAAAAGATCTTCCCGCAATTTCATTTTCCACTAATGATAAATATCAAAAAGGTCAGCTTGTAATCGCATTAGGAAATCCTTATGCAATTGCAAGGGATGGATCAGCCAGTGCCAGTTGGGGAATGATCAGCAATATTTCCCGTCGCCCTCACCCTTCCAGTTCATCAGCGAATTTGGAAAAAAAACAAAACAGTACAATCCATCATTATGGAACACTACTTCAGGTTGATACCCGGTTAAACTTGGGAACCAGCGGAGGCGCATTAATTAATTTTGAAGGAAAACTGGTCGGACTGACCACTTCTCTGGCTGCTTTGTCTGGTTATGAAACTTCTGCAGGGTATGCAATTCCCGTAAATCAGGCGACTCAAAGAATTATCCGATCTTTGGCGCAAGGGTTCGAGCCTGAATATGGCTTTCTGGGTTTGCGACCTAAAGATGTCCTTCCTAAAAAAATGAAAACATTTACGGGCAAATTCAACCAATTGACAGCTGCTTTATCCATTGAAGTTTTCCCAAACTCCCCTGCTGAACAGGGTGGCGTAAAAAATGGAGATTTAATTCTGGCAGTCAATAAAGTCACCGTTAAAAGCCGATATGATCTTATACGTGAAATTGAGGCATTAGGGCCCAATGCAGAAGCGAAATTGAAGATTTGGAGAGAGTCGAGCCAGCAGGAGTTGATTCTTGCTGTAAATCTAGGAAAATGGCCTGTTCAAAACGACCAGAGAATCATTGCTTCTCGAAAGCGATATTCAAACTGGCGTGGACTCGACATCGACTACCCGACCGGACGGGAACGGTTTTTATCCTTTCCTATCCGAATCCATAAGGCAGTTCTCGTAACAAATGTCATTCCGAAAAGTGCTGCTGAGCAGTCCGGAATACAAACAGGTGATTTTATCACCCATGTGAATGAGACTGCGGTTCAAACTCCTGCCGAATTCCACGCCGCCTTAAAAAAGAGTCCGGGAGATGTTAATATCAAACGATATGACCGGTCTCCTATTACGATTCACAAATAACGGCCTGGGAAAGCTTTCAGGCTTCCCGTTTCTTTATCCTTAAACAAACAGATGATTTCAAGATGAAAACAGACGAACTGCGCGAGATGTATTTAACGTTCTTCGAAGGCAAAGGCTGCATCCGCAGGCCAAGCGATGTCCTGATTCCGAAAGATGATCCAACCGTCCTCTTCACCCCTGCTGGTATGAACCAATTCAAAAGCCAGTTTATGGGAATCGGAAAACTCGATTTTACTCGTGCAACGACGGCTCAAAAATGTTTACGGACGGGCGATATTACAAACGTCGGAGTAACCGCCTACCACCACACTTTCTTTGAAATGCTCGGGAACTTTTCGTTTGGAGACTACTTCAAAAAAGAAAGTATTCACTGGGCATGGGAATTCCTGACTGACAAAAAATGGCTCGGATTAGATCCTGATAAACTTTCTGTCACTGTTTATAAAGATGATGACGAAGCATACAACATCTGGCATGATGAAATTAAACTTGATTCCAGTCGAATTTCGAGAGAAGAAGAAGATGAAAATTTCTGGCCAGCTAGTGCTCCTAGCAAAGGACCTGATGGAGTTTGTGGCCCTTGCAGCGAAATCTTCTTTCATCCGGATCATTCCAATAAAGAAGTCGAAATCTGGAATCTGGTTTTCACCCAGTTTAACCGGGTTGGAAATCCACCAGACAATTTAAGGCCATTACCCAAACAGAACATCGATACCGGCATGTG
>JAJRVU010000361.1 GCA_024277145.1 Planctomycetota bacterium | reverse complement strand
GTTCTCCCCAGGGAAGATTGGCAGGATTTCTTTCTGCGCAAATTCTAATTTTTTTTCCATCAACAATTAAGGTGTTTCCATCAACCTCAACTGATCCGGGATACCTTCCCTGCACACTATCGTACTTTAAGAGGTTGGCTAGGTCGACAGGGTCACCCAAGTCGTTAATAGCGAGTACTTCAAATTCATCCGATCGTGCCATGAGTGCACGAAATGTAATACGACCAATACGACCGAAGCCGTTAATCCCCACTTTGACCGTTGCCACAGTGCAGACTCCTTAATAAATAGAAAATCGAGTGAAATTACAGGTGAATCTTGTGTAATGACTTTATGTACACGCGACCTGTTTGGAAAATATCATGTTTGATTCGGAAAAGGCATTACTATAGGCCTTTTGCCTCTTAATACCGAACATTTTACTGATCTGGCTTCAAACACACAACCAATAGCGATCCCGCTTGCTTTTATTGTCCGTTTATTTGGCGCTGATTATACGAACGGTAGTAATATGTACAGTATTCTCGTTCTTGAAATGTGACAAATTGGTCCAAATCTACTATGGATTGGGCTAGTTAAGTGGGTTGGAGCTATGGTTGTTTTCGAAATGTGGCTTGGGATTTCTAAAATAAAAAAACAAAAACATCTACAGGCATGATTATTATTGAACTACATACAGGGAATTGCCTTAAACAGTCTCACTTAATGTGGTTTTAACTTACCCGGCTTAAATAAATGGGGTGGAAAAGACGATAAAAGTAACTAATTGCACATCAATTTGCGTCGGAAGAGATGTCTTAAATTAAACTTTCTTAGCCTTAGAGAATGTCATAACAGTTTTTATTATAGGCAGTTATAGCTTATTTAAATTCAAATTAATGCTTGCAAAATGAATAATAATGGTCGGCTTACGGTCAAGCTGATTCTGTCAGGATAGTCAGGGAATAGATGCATGGACGATGAACTTCTTCAGGAGTTTCTAGCGGAAAGCTGGGAAATGATGGCCCGGCTTGATAATGAAATTGTCTTATTGGAGAAGGATCCTTCCTCTGAAGAATTGATTGCGAGTATTTTTCGTGCAATTCATACAGTGAAGGGAACTTGTGGCTTCATTGGGCTGGAAAAAATTGGCAAGGTTTCCCACTCTACAGAAAACGTGCTAGGTAAGATGCGCGACAGGGAACTGGAGATTGTTCCCGATTCCATATCATTAGTGCTTGAAGGTATTGACCGCGTTAAGGAACTTATGGAAGGGCTTGAGGCGACATCTGCTGAGCCTGATGTTGATTCTTCTGAATTGATAGAACGCCTTGATGCATTGGCAAATTCCGGAGGAGTTACTGAAGAGGTTGCTGCGGATGATCTTGATGCCCAGATAGAAGCTGCCCGACTTGCAACACTCGCCCGGATTGAGGAAGAGAAAGCTGCAAAAGAGGCATCGCCCGTTGAGGCAGAAGCTCCAGTTGCGGTGCCAGAAGTTGCAACTCCGGTAATCGAAGAAAAGAAAACGGTTGCACCTGTCGTTAATAAACCTTCTCAAAGTGCAACGAAAAATGCCAGTGGCGAAAAAGAGGCTGGAGCTGGACATTCGGTGGTTGCTGATTTAACAATCAGGGTTAATGTTAATGTTCTTGATACATTGATGAACCTTGTTGGTGAATTGGTACTGACAAGAAATCAATTAATTCAACTTTCCAGGCTGGATGAAGAATCACGCTACGCTGCCCCAATCACACATTTGAATCGCGTGACAACAGATTTGCAGGAAGGCGTGATGAAGACACGCATGCAACCGATCGGTAATGCATGGAATAAACTTCCTCGTCTGGTTCGTGATCTGTCTCAGGTGACCGGGCATAAAATTGAATTGGAAATGAATGGAGCTGATACGGAACTAGATCGAACAGTTCTGGAAGCAATTCGTGATCCACTGACACATATGGTTCGTAATTCTGCAGATCATGGAATCGAATCACCCGAAATGCGGAAATCTCTTGGTAAAAATGAAGCGGGTTTACTCAAGTTGGATGCCTTTCATGAAGGTGGGCATGTCATTATCGAGATCCAGGATGATGGTGCGGGAATTAATACAGAAAAAGTTCTTGCTAAAGCGATTGCTAATGGCGTTGTTTCCGAGCAGGAAGCTGGAAGTATGCGACAAAATGAGGTGCTTAACCTTATTTTTAATGCTGGTTTGTCGACCAGTGAGCAAGTGAGTTCCGTTTCCGGGCGTGGTGTCGGGATGGATGTTGTTAAAACGCAGATTGAGCAGATCGGTGGTGCTGTTGAGCTTCAATCTGAGATGGGTGCTGGGACCACAGTTCGGATTAAAATTCCTTTAACGCTTGCGATTGTTTCTGCCTTGATTGTGAAAAGTGGTGGAGAGATCTTTGCAATTCCCCAGTTAGGAGTGATGGAACTGGTGCGTGTTGCTGCAGAAGATCGCAGTCGAATTGAACGAATACATGATAAAGAAGTCTTCCGTTTAAGAGACAAGTTGCTTCCTTTGGTTTACTTGAATGATGTGCTTGGTCTTGAGGATTTGGAAAATCGTGAAGAGATCGATGTAAATATTGCTGTTGTGCAAGTCGGTGATCAACAATTTGGTCTTGTTGTGAACGAAGTGTTTGACACTGAAGAAATTGTTGTGAAACCAATGGGCTCTCTCCTGAAGGATGTTGAAATATATCAGGGAACAACAATCCTTGGTGATGGTCAGGTCATTATGATTCTTGACCTTGCTGGAATTGCTGCCCAGTTTGTGACTGATTCCACTGCTTCTTCTATTGATGATTCTGAAAAAACTACAAGTGGTATAGAACTGACAAGAATGTTGATGTTTGATGTTGGTAATGGATCGATGATGTCTGTTCCCCTCAGTTTGATATCCCGGTTGGAAGAAATTCCTCAAGATAAAATTGAAACGAGTGGTGGTCAATCTGTCGTTCAGTATCAGGGAGGTTTAATTCCTCTTCTGGGTGCAGATGGAGCGAGTTGGACAGGAGAAGTTCCTGATCCGCAGCCTGTGATTGTCTTCTCAGAAGGCGTTCAGTCAATGGGGCTGATGGTGGAAGAAATTCAGGATATTATTGAAGAGGAACTTTCCATTCAAATGCAATCGAATCGTCCCGGCGTACTTGGTTCAGCCATTATTGGTGAAAAAGCTGTTGAAGTAATTGATACGCAACATTATGTCATCAAGGCAAATCCGGACTGGTTTAGCCAGACTTCCGAAGTGAAGAGTAGTCACGTTCTTGTCATTGATGAATCTTTGTTCTTCAGGCATCTTGTGGCAACAACCATTGAATCGGATGGTTACTCCGTGAAAACCGTTGCAACAATTGATGAAGCAGTGCTATGCCTGGATAAGGACGATCAATTCCAGACGATTATAGCGGATGTTGATTCTTTAGGAGAAGGATTGGAAGAATTTCTTGCAACAGTCAAATCTAAAACAGGTTATGAAAATGTTTCCTTAATCAGTCTTTCAGGGAATGTTAACGGGAACCATGAAGCTCGTGCACTTGCTGCTGGCTTTGATCGTCATCTGGTCAAGTTTAACGCGAAGCAACTTGTCGGAGCAATTCAGGAAGTTAATGACAGAGTAAAAACAGTGGGGGCATCCGCATGAGTCAGGTAGCTACATCGTCAACTCGTACAACAGGTCATAGTGATAGTCATCTTGCATACCAGAATCAATATGTATCATTCTTGCTGGATGGTCAATTGTTAGGAATTCCAGTCAGGTCAGTACAGGAAGTGCTTAATCCACAGACCATTGCGAATACACCGAGGTCACGTAATGAAATAGCCGGATTGTTGAATTTGCGAGGTCAGATTGTGACCGCAGTTAATTTAAGAAAACGGATGGGATTGGCAGATAAAGGACCTGAAGATGAGTATATGAATGTCGTCGTTATCGGTGATGGTGAGTCATTCAGCTTACTTGTTGACGAAGTGGGTGATGTCATGAATATCCCATCTGAAAAAATTGAGGCGGTGCCATCGACTTTGGATCCTACATGGAAGAGTGTCACAGTTGGGGTCTCTCAGTTGGAAGACAGGCTTTTAATAATATTAGATGTTGATGCTGTTTTGGATTTTGTTTAGGTCGTGCATCTGTAGATACATTTTGTTCTAGTTTATTTATAAAATAAATGTGAGGTGATAATGGGGTTAAATGTTGAGGAACTCAGGCGATCGTTTGGTCTGCTGGTTCCGATGGCAGATGAACTGTCCGAAAAGTTTTATAACAAGCTATTCCAGGACTATCCTGATGTATTGCCACTGTTTCAAAATGTGGAATTAAAAGATCAGAGAACAAAATTAATTGCCTCATTACAAATGATTGTCAAATCACTCGATAATGAAGATTTGGCTCCCTATCTGCAAACGATGGGTCAAAGGCATGAAGAATATGGGGTTGTTGAAGAACAATATGGTGCGGTTGCAACAACCTTGATCTCGGTAATGGGTGAATTGCTGGAAGAAGAGTGGACCGAAGAATTAGAGGTCATTTGGACAGATGCCTTGACGGCAGTTGCTGAGATTATGCTGAGTGGTTGTAAAAAACCAGCTCTTGCATCTGTTGAAAATAAAAACGAGTCAATTGGAAACCTGGCATCGAGTCAGGAAATGAAAACAGAAGCCCCCTCATCTGTTGAGGATAACCAGTCTAATCATATGGAGAGAAACGATATGTCAATTGAATCAGTAACTAATAATGGAGCTGCTGGTGCAGTTGGTGGATCTGATAAAACAGGTGTTGAATACTACCAGATTGTTGAAAGTTCACCATATACTCAATATCTGGTTGGGACTGATGGGACCGTAAGTTACCTGAATAAAAAAGGTCATGATATTTTCAGGGGGCACGAAACTGATTTAGGATTTGGGCCTGAAGGGCTCGTTGGTCAATCTGTTTCAATTCTAGCCACTGCAATTCCTGATGCTTCAGCAGTTATTGTGTCAGGCAACGGTGAAGCTAAAGTTCATGTGGGCGAAAGCTGGTATCGGATTACGGCATCTCCTCTTGGTGATGGTAGTGGTTCCCTTCATACATGGCTTGATATTACTCAGGATAAGACCGAGACGGATCAATTGGAATTATTGCAGAACATGGTCAACAATATGCCTATCAATGCGATTGTTGCGAACAGGGATTTAGAAATCACTTATCAGAATCCTGAATCTTATAAAACATTAAAAACTTTACAACATTTACTACCTGTTTCAGTGGATGACCTGATTGGAACAAATATTGATGTCTTCCATAAAACTCCCGAACATCAGCGGAAACTGCTTTCTGATCCTGCAAATCTTCCTCACCAAGCGACAATTCAGCTAGGTGAAGATTACCTTGATTTATTAGTGACTGCCAATATAAGTTCTGACGGTGAATATCTGGGACCGATGGTGACCTGGAGTGTGGTGACCGAGAAAGTGAAGATGGAAGAGCAGCAGGAAATACTTCAAACGATGGTTGATAATATGCCCATCAATGCAATTGTTGCCAATAAGAATCTGGAAATTACTTACCAGAATCCTGAATCTTATAAAACGTTAAAAACGTTACAGCATTTGCTTCCTGTCTCGGTTGATGATTTGATTGGAACGAATATTGATGTTTTCCATAAAGCCCCAGAACACCAACGGAAATTGCTTTCTGATCCTGCAAATCTTCCTCACCAAGCGAGAATTCAATTGGGAGACGACTACCTTGACTTGTTAGTTAATGCCATGATGAACAAAAAAGGTGAATATCTTGGTCCAATGGTAACGTGGGCAGTTGCAACTGGCAAAGTGAAAGTAGCAGATGATTTTGAACGAGATGTCAAAGGTGTTGTTCAAATTGTGACCGCTGCCGCGACAGAAATGCAAGCGAGTTCAAAATCTTTGGCAGACACATCAGAAACGACCGCACGGCAAAGTCAGGTCGTTGCATCTGCCAGTGAAGAAGCAACAAAGAACGTAGAAACAGTTTCTTCAGCTGCAGAAGAATTGACTGCTTCAATTAGTGAAATTGCCCGACGGGTAATGGAACAATCTGATATGACATCACAGGCTGTTCAAGAAGCAGATAAAACAAATGTTACAATTGAAGAGCTTCAGGTTTCCAGTGAAGAAATCGGACAAGTGGTCAAAGTGATTACTTCAATAGCTCAACAGACTAATCTTCTTGCTCTTAATGCAACTATTGAAGCTGCCAGAGCTGGTGAAGCAGGCAAAGGTTTTGCTGTTGTTGCCAATGAAGTGAAAGAATTGGCTCGCCAGACCGCAAAAGCAACGGAAGAGATTAGTAAGAAAATTTCAGCAATCCAATCTGCAACGGGTGGTGCTAATGATGCGTTGCAATCCATTCGTGAAAGAATTGGAACAATCAACGAGATTTCAACAACAATCGCCAGTGCTGTTGAAGAACAGACTGCAGCGACCAACGAAATTTCACGAAATGTTAATGAAGCTGCTCGTGGAACAATGGAAGTGACAGAAAATATTACCGGTGTTTCCCGAGCTGCTGAAGAAGCAGGCAGAGGAGCTGGTGATATTCTGGCGGCGGCGGATGGGCTTTCTGAAGAATCTAATAGGCTTGATTTGATAGCTGATGATTTCTTGAAGAAACTGAGAACAATGTAATCAATCAAAAATCAAAAATGCAATTGATTAAAGTCGTTGCATCTTTGTGATAGTGGAAATGTTAACACTTGTTTGAGTAAGTAGATGTTTTATAGGCCGGAGTGAAATTTATGAAAAAAATTCTGTTGGTTGATGATTCTCGAGCAGTGAGGCTGGTTGGGACACGGATGGCTAGAGAAATTGGTTTAGAGCCATTAGAAGCAGAAAATGGTCAGAAAGCTTTGGATGTATGTCGAGAGACCCTTGATATAGATGTGATCCTTTTAGACTGGAATATGCCTATTATGGATGGTCTGACCTTCCTGAAAAAACTTAGGGAAGAAGATCGGGAAAAACAGCCCGTCGTTGTGATGTGTACCACTGAAAATGACATGCCTCGAATTATTGAAGCAATGTCAGCGGGGGCCAATGAATATATCATGAAGCCATTTACTACAGATATTGTTCGTGAAAAATTAATTGAGACAGGTGTCATTTGAGCAATCAAGTCAAAGTAGTTGTCGTCGATGATTCAGCAATCGTAAGAGGTTTGTTGACTCGTGCATTGGAAACGGATCCACAAATTAAAGTCGTGGGAGCGTTTATGCATGGACAATTCCTGATGGATTGGCTCAAAACTGGTGAAACCGATGTTGTTTTGTTAGATGTTGAAATGCCTGTGATGGATGGTTTGGAAACTCTTGAGAGAATTCAAGCTGAATATCCTAAAATTAAAGTTGTGATGGCTAGCAGCCTGACCCAAAAAGGTGGTGAAGTTGCTGTTAAGGCAATGGCAATGGGGGCTGCAGATTGCATTGGCAAACCTGTTGCCAGTTCGCATACTGAAAGTATTAAAATTCTTGTCGAACAACTTGTTCCAATTGTTATTTCTCTTGGAGTCACATCTAGCGTATCATCTGGTAGAATAGGGGTTTCAACTTCTTCAAAGCCTGTTGCCGAAAAATCAAAAAAAGTTGTTGAAAAAAAGATCAGGCAGTTTATTTGCAAGCCTGAAATTGTGGTTATTGGTGCGAGTACCGGTGGGCCAAAAGCGTTGACAACGGTCTTGGCGGGATTGCCTTCTAATTTTGAAACACCGATATTTATTGTACAGCATATGCCTGCAACATTTACTCCAATGTTAGCAAAGCACATTATGCAGGACACGGGCCGTCCCTGTAGCGAAGCAGTAGATGGTGGTTTGATTGAAAATAATCACACTTATGTTGCACCCGGTGAATATCACATGGAGTTGGTCCGAATAAAAGGCCAGATATTTACAAAATTGAATCAAAACGAACCTGAGCATTTTTGCCGTCCATCAGTCAATCCATTATTTGAATCTGCAACAAAATTATGCGGTGAAAATCTTTTATCCGTTATGCTGACAGGTATGGGAGACGATGGTATTGAAGGGACGCGAGAAATTGTTAGAAACAATGGTTTTGTGATTGCTCAGAATCAAGAAACATGTGTAGTGTGGGGAATGCCACGTGCTGTCGTCGAAGAAGGATTGGCAGATATGGTATTACCTTTAGATAAAATTGCATCTGAAGTACGTCGCTTATGTTCTATGGAGAAATGTCGAGCATGAACCCAGCAGATTATGAATATTTAAGTAATTTCCTATTACAACGATCCGGTCTTTCATTAGGAGCAGGTAAAGAATACTTGCTTGAGGCTCGTTTGATTCCGTTAGCGCAAAGCCTGGGTTTCAGTGATATCCATGAATTGGTTAATTGCCTTCGTTTAGGAAAAGATAAACGAATTGAATTCGCAGTCACTGAAGCAATGACAACAAATGAAACGTCATTCTTTCGGGATAAAAAACCGTTTGATGAAATAACTTCATTGCTTAAAGAAATAATAGAAGCTCGTTCCAGCATAAAACGTTTACGAATCTGGTGTGCTGCAGCTTCGACTGGTCAGGAACCATATTCACTCACAATGCATCTTTATGATCAGTTTCCGTTCCTTACCAGCTGGATGTTTGAAATTGTCGGTACAGATATTTCAGAAAAGGCATTGGAAACAGCCAGGAATGGAATTTACACTCAGTTTGAAGTTCAGCGAGGATTGCCTGTTCAAAAATTGATGTCATGCTTTGATCACGTGGAGAATGGATGGAAAATTAAGGAACGTCTTCAAAAGCCGATTAAATATAAGCAGCTAAATCTGCTTGAAGATTTTATGCATTTGGGACAGTTTGATTTGATTTTATGCAGGAATGTATTGATCTATTTCCGAAATGAAACCAAGGCAGATATTGTGAATCGATTTCGCAAACAAATTGCGGGCGATGGCTTTCTGTTACTGGGTGCTGCTGAAACAATGCTTGGTGTGTCTGATGAATTCGAGCGTTTAAGAGAATTTAATTCTGCTCTTTATCGTCCAGCTGTTAAAGAGGCTGCCAAGAAATAATCAGAATTCAATATTTAAAATATTAAAACTCAACTGGGAATTCTTAACCGTTCCTTGTTGAGTTTTTTTATGCGCCACTCATAGTTTAGGCTGGCAGATGTTCTTAACTCATGGATATTTATAATATAGTGTGATTTTACACGTAAAAAACAGTTTATTGCCGTGTGATTCGTCTATCCAAAATGAAGTTTAAGAGATATTATTCGCGATATTGTGATTGTTTGAATAAATGTTGATAGAATCGGTTTTTGTCCTGTTGTTTGAGATGGATAATACTTAATGCGGATAGCATTCTACGAAGATGTTTCTGCTGAGCAATTTGGTCCTATTGCTTTAACAAGACCATTGTGCGAAATTCGCTGTGGGTTTTTCACGCAACGAGAACGAATTCTTAATGCAAATTCGGTTTCGGAATGGGGATGCTTTACACGGGAACAAATTAAAAACGTATATTCCGTTGAGCAACCTGATGCGAAGGTGAATGATTACCAATGGCTGTCCAAGAATAGTACACTCCTCATTAACAGTCGCTGGATCCCCTGCTCTGATTCATTAATTGATATTGATTCGGATGAGATTGGTGTTTGTGATGAACTTCCGGTTTATGTAACGCTTCATCCTGATGAAGAAGTTTTGCTTTCGACCGGTTCCTGGTCAGAAGGTTTGGCTCGGATTGCAAAAACTCGAAGATTTGTTTCTGTTGAAGGAACTGTCCTGGAACGTCCCTGGGATATTATCGAACAGAATTCTCAACAGATTATTAAAGATTTTGAATTGATTCAGCAGGAAACTCAAAAGCAATCTTCAAAACAATCCGCTAAATACGAAGTGATTGGACATGCATCTGATTTATGGGTCAGTGAATCAGCACGAATTGATCCTTATGTTCTATTTGATGTGACGAATGGTCCTGTCTTCATTGAAGCGGATGTGCATATTTCTGCTTTTACGAAAATTTCAGGTCCATGCTATATTGGTTCGGGAACAGAAATTATTCGAGCTTTTATCAAGTCCGGCGTTTCTGCTGGTCCTGCGTGCAGATTAGGTGGCGAGATTGAAGCAACGATATTTCATTCCCATGCAAATAAATATCACACTGGCTTTCTTGGTCATAGTTATATTTGCCCTTGGGTGAATTTAGGAGCAATGACCACAAACAGCGATTTAAAGAATGATTATTCTTCGGTCTCCGTTCCTGTTGAAAGCCGTTATGTTAAGACGGGGCTTTCTAAAGTTGGATGCTTCATTGGTGACCACGCAAAGACAGCTTTGGGGAGTCTGTTTAATACCGGAACAAATGTAGGACCTTTTGCGATGATGCTTCCGGGAGGAGAACTCTTTCCCAAAGAGATTCCCGCTTTTTCACGATTCTGGCACGGGCGATTGCAGGATGCCTGGCCACTGGAACGGTATTTAAAAACAGCAGAGATTGTGATGGCTCGTCGAAATATTCTTATGACGGAGCATCACCATGCTCTCTATTCATCTCTTTTTAGAAATACCCAGATGGATCGGGCAAATCTTTGCAGTCAGATACCACTCAGAAAATCTCAGGAATCTTCCTGAAAAGACCATAGATTTCGCATTAAACAGCGTATGTCAGAATGATATACAAATTAATGTTTAGCCCCAGATGGTAAAAGCACGGAAAAATCTTTGGATTGAGCATAATTCTGATATATTGGCTGCAGTGCCTGTTAGGACATCAGAAATGCTGAATGCCTGGAAAAAATATTTTAGATATATGCTGGAAATATACCACTAACAGGCTTGCTCTGCTCCAGAGAAGAATGATAATAGAAACAGATGTTAATAATTGATCAGGGAAGCTGTTATTATCTTCGGATACTTGATTGATGGCTATAATAGGGAGAGTTAAAAGTGGTTGCAAAAAAAACTCGATCATTGCTTAAGCAAGTTCGTAATCGATTACATATGGTATCCTATGCAAAGGGGTGGTATCTGGCAGTGATGTTTCTGGGTATTGCCTATGCATCAATTCTACTTATTAGCCGAATGACCGGATTGGTTCCCAATATATTTGTACCACTTACTTTGAGCATTATTCCCGTTGCAGCTCTGCTCGTTGCGCTAATTGTTCATCACCGGCCAGTCACTTTAGATGCAGCGCGCGTTGCTGATGATTTCGGTGATACAAAAGATTTGTTCCTGACAGTAACCGATATTGAAAAGACACCTGGTGAATATCAATCAATTGTTATTCGAGATGCAGAAAACAAAGCAGAAAATATTAAACCTGCTCTTGTGGTTCCGATGCAGGGAGGACGACAATTTGGTCATGTTGTAGGAATGCTTATTGTTCTTGCAGTGGGGGCACTTTATTTACCTCAGTTTGATCCTTTTGGGAAAGTGGCAAAAGCAAATGCGGTGAAAGAAACTGAAAAGAAAATTCTTGCTTCACAAAAGCAGACAGAGATGCGAATTGAAAAATTGATGAGCGAGAAGCCTGCGGAACGTCAGTCTGAAGAAGTGAAACGAGCGATTGATGATCTTAAAGCAACTTTTAATAAAATGCAGCATCGCAAAAGAAAATATAACTTGAAAAAATTGTCCCAGAACCAAAAACAGCTCGGGGAGAAATTCAGAAAGTTGAATACAAATAAACTTTCGAGTGTTTTGAAAAAAAATCCGATGTCTCAGCAGTTTGGAACAACCAATAAAAAACTGGAGCAATGGAAAAAAGAATTCAAAGAAGGTTCCATCAAAGGGCTGAAAAATGAATTGGCCAGCTTGAAGGAAGAATTAAAGGAACTGGCGAAAACTGATGACCCACTTAAGCAGGCAGAGCTTAAGAAAAAGATGCAAAAGAAATTGCAAAATCTGAAAAAATTTGCAGAAGAAAATTTTGATTCTCCTCAATTAACTGCAGCAGTCAAAAGAGCCCAGAAACAACTAGGAATGGCTTCTGATGGTTCGAATTCTTCAAAATCGCTTGAGTCTTTAAGTAAATCAGCAGATTTATTAGAGATGGAACTGAATGAGTTGGCTTTGAATGCAAAGGATTTAAAGGCACTTGAAGAAGCTTTAAAGACATTGCAGATGGCCAAAATACTGAATAATCAGGATATGCTTGATGGCAAAAATAGTGAGGGAATGGAGGGGATGGCGGAATATGCAGAGCTGTATGCAAAAATGTGTGAAGCTGGAATGTGCCAGGGAGAAGGTTGCAAGGCATGCAAAGCAGGAACCTGTATGGGGGGACTAGGGCCAGGAAATGGCGGTGGTGGTGGAATGGGAGGTCCGGGACAGGGAAGAGGTGGTGTTGCCGGCGAAGATAATTCATCCAAAAGTGGTTTTAAAACAGAACGAGTACGAACAACTGTTACCGCAGGTAAAATGCTGATGTCAATGAAAATTAAAGGTCTTGGTGAACTCAATAAGGGGCGTGAAGAATATGTTGAAGCAGTGAATCAAGTTAAACAGGGAGTGAGTGAAGCGTTGAATTCAGAACAGATACCTCCCGGATATCATGAGGGTGTTAAAAAATATTTTGACAGTATTCAACCAGGGCCGTCTAATAAAACCGAACCAACTTCTGAAAAATAATATTCTGTTATCTTCCTTGATTGTCATCTTAAGATATTTTTGAGACAGCAAACTATTCAGAAATCCATTCATTGCAATGACCAAATCTCACATCAGTGTCAAACAATATATATTTGCAGCTATTCCTTTTGTACTGGTTACATGGTTTCTCCTTTCAGCAATCGCACCTGACCCGGACGAAAAAAGGCTTGTTGTTTATTGTGCTCACGATGCCATATTTTCTGAAAAGATTATCCGTCTTTTTGAAGAGAGAACTGGGATTTCAGTTGATTTGAAAACTGATACAGAAGCAACAAAATCTCTCGGGTTAGTAAATTTGCTCATCCGGGAAAAAGATAATCCGCGATGTGATCTCTTTTGGAATAATCAACTCCTGGGAACTCTGGAGCTTCAGAGACAGGGGTTATTACAACCTTATCAGGTGCATCAACTTGATCGATTCCCTTCAAAGTTCAAAGCTGTTGATGGAACCTGGGTCGGTTTTGCTGCCCGATTGAGAGTTTTTATCGTGAACACTGACAAAATGACTACTGGTAAAATGAAGGTGACTGAAGAAGCGATCAGTGAGATGTTTAAAAATCATCCCGAAAATGTTGCGGTTGCCAAGCCGATGTATGGAACTACCCTTTCTCATTACAGTTTATTATGGAAGGAATGGGGGAGCGACAAATTAAAAAAATGGCACCGGGAGATACGGGATAAAGGAATTAAAGAATTATCAGGCAATGCGATGGTGAAAAATATTGTTGCGGCTGGTACATGTTCTGTCGGGTGGACAGATACCGATGATTTTTTCATTGCGCAGGATGATGGGTATCCGGTTGAAATGTTGCCTATCAGAACAAATGATAAAAAAACAATTTGTATCCCGAATACGGTTTCAATTATTAAAGGGACGAGAAAACCTGAATTGGCTGCACGGTTAATGGACTTTCTACTTTCGGAAGAAGTGGAATTATTGTTAGCGAACTCCCCTGCCCGTCAAATTCCTTTAGGAGAGATAAAGGATTCTTCCCAACTTTCAGAAGATGTTTTGAAGATTCGTGAATGGTCCTTGGATGCTTATCCATTTGATGGATTGCTTGAATCACGCCGGGAATGTCTTGATTGGCTCAGATCGGAGTACCTGAAATGAGCATCAACCTAGTGACAATTTATTCGGTGATTCGTTGCCTGCTATTGCTTGTTCTGGTTCTTCCGATTGGTTTTTATTTCTCCCGGTTCATGAATCGCTTAAAAGGGAAAGAAAAAGTCTGGATCTGGGGAATTCTATGTTTTCCTGTTTTTGTCCCTGAATTGCTAGCTGGTTATTCTTATGCAAACTTCAGCCTGAATCTTGTTCAATGGTCCTGGCTAAACGAGATGTTATACTTTTTGCTTCTTTTTATAAAAGTGCTTCCAGTAGCGGTCATAATCTTTTATCTTTCACCTCCTCCTGAGATGAGTGAATCTGGTCTTTACTGCAAAGAACTTCTCAATCGGAATTCATTTCCCAAAAAACAGAATGCTTATCGTAAATGTTTGAGGGTTTTAAAGGCTTCTCAAACTCATGTATTATTTGTTTTTGCAGTTACCTTCTTATATGCCTTTCAAGAATTTCAGGTAGCCTCATTATTGGGGTTTACCTACAAGTCGTGGCATTACCCTGCAAGTTGGCCCGTCTGGTTATTTGATGCGCAATCAACTGGGATGCTTCATTCTGAAACTATGAAGAGGATGATTTTTCCATTGCTTTGTGAGGTCGCTGTGATTGTTCCTTTGCTATTTGTGATCGCAAAAATTTCCAGGAACCCAGCCCGTTCACAATCTTACAGCCGTCCGTTTTCTCAAAGTGCCAGAACATGGATTATTGGTTATGGAATATTATCGCTGATTTGTTTTGTACTGATACCGTTTTTCGTGATTGGCAGCGAGATGGCGGACGGATGGAAAACAATTCTTCAAAATTCAAAGTACTTCACGGAAATATTAATGGGACTTTGTTTATCTCTGGT
>JAJRVU010000360.1 GCA_024277145.1 Planctomycetota bacterium | reverse complement strand
TGAAAAATCTGAAGCCGATTCGAGATATTTGGAATTAATATGAGGAACTGGATATAGTTTCATCGTTAGGTGAAAAAGCAAAGAGATGATTTTAGCTACAGTTTGTAGATTAAATTGCATTTTGATATTAAAATAAAATGATCTGGAAATATTTTAGGATTAAAAAATACCATGAGTGACAAAATCATCTGCCCAAGTTGTAAGACCGAGATTGAAGTAAGCGAAGCTCTTTCGTCCCAGCTTGAAGAGCAGATGCGTAAAAAACTTATTTCAGAGCAAAAAAAACTGGCAGATGAATTTGCAGAGAAGGAAGAGCTTCTTGAAAAACGAGAGTCAGAAATTGCAGAATCTAAAGAGAATTTAGAAAAAGAATTAAAATCTCGTCTCGACGATCAAAAAGACAAGCTACTTAAAGAGGCAGCGGAAAAAGCAAAAGAAGAAGTTGCAGTTGAATTAAAAGATAAAGCTGACGAACTCGAATCTGCAAAGGCAAAACTGAAAGAAGCACAAGAACAGGAACTTGAACTCCGCAAGAAATCTCGTGAACTTGAAGATCAAAAGAAAGAATTTGAACTTACGCTCAGTCGCACACTTGACGAAGAACGTGATAAAATCCGTGATGCAACAACAAAAGAAGTAAATGAAGCAACTCAGCTTAAGCAGGCGGAAAAAGATAAACTAATCAATGATCTCAACAAACAGATTAATGATCTTAAACGAAAATCAGAACAAGGTTCACAGCAGCTTCAAGGCGAAATACTTGAGATTCAACTTGAGGATTTGTTGAAAAGAGAATTTCCATATGACTCCATTGATGAGGTTCCCAAAGGGGTTAATGGGGCAGATGTTGTTCAAAATGTTTACGACTCATCTGGGAATCACTGCGGGGCAATTCTGTGGGAATCAAAAAGAACAAAGAATTGGAGCGATACATGGTTACCCAAACTGCGAGACGACCAACGTGCAGCTAAAGCAGAAATTGCAGTTATCATATCAATTGAACTTCCAAAAGATGTTTCTACCTTTACCAACATCGATAGCATCTGGGTAACCTCCTGGTCCTGTACGGTCGGACTAGCAACAGCGCTTCGCTCAAGTTTAATTGAAGTCTCACGTGCTAAGCAGGCACTTGATGGACAGCAGGGGAAAATGGAATTACTTTACAATTATCTTTCGGGTGCTGAATTTCGTCACAGAGTTGAAGGAATTGTAGAAGCTTTTGTGACAATGAAAGAAGACCTTGAAAAGGAAAAGAGGTCAATGAAAAACATGTGGGCTAAACGTGAAAAACAATTAGAGCGGGCAATAACACAAACTGCTGGATTGCATGGCGATCTAGGCGGAATTATTGGAAAAGCACTCCCTGCCATTGAAAATCTTGAACTGCCTGGTTTGGATGGTCCTGAAGATGCTGAAGAATAGGGGGAGGAGTGGGGTATAAAAAAATAGAGACTCACGGGTGTACACGTGAGCCTCTGTTTGCAACCATATAAATCAATTAAACTCCTGCAACCACACTTTCATGCACAATTGTTTCTTCATAAGCCAGGGCAGATGCATGATTTCCTTTCTTGGATTCAGCACGAAATTCATCACCTTCACCAACAGCTTCGGATTGCTTCCATTTCATTTTATCAGTAGCTTTAATTAGCTTTTCAACATCTTTTACCGAAGCATGTTTTTCTGTCTCTTTAGCTTCCATTGCATCAAAAACAACACCTGACAGAATCCGCTCCCAAACTTTCTCACAAGTTGAAGATTTATCAAATAGTTCCATAGCTACAATTTTGTTACCTATTGCAAAAGCCATCCCTGTTGCATCGTCTATATAAGTTAATTTTTCCTTATATAAAGTGATTTTGTCCTCATGAGCATCAAATGCATCAGACATTGCTTTAGTATTTGAATCGACAGAAAATTCAGCATGAAGACTTTCTACCTCATTCCATACTTCATGTTGGTCCGAAGTATGCCCCATATCCTCTTTCACAGACCTTGCAACTGATTCTTTTAATGCTCTCCGAACCTTTAAAGGGGAATGGGAGCCACTTGACTTAAAATGCTTTGATTCATAACCCCATCTTCCTTGTTCAACGCAGGAAACAGGAATCCTAATCTTAGAATGCGCAGCAACAAGAACCGATGTATTAAGAATTCGATTTTGTTTTGCTCCTAACAGTTCTTCGCCTTCAAGGAAAAGTACACGTAAATCACCTTTGTTTTCGACAAGTAACTCAGGGACAGAACCACCTTCATCGATTTCCTCGACTAAAATGGACTCATCAGATAAAGCTGCATCAGATAAGAGGTAATCGACTTCACTCATTGACTCCGAGAACAATGGAAATACGGAAAGAGTTTCATGGCGAACAGGCTCGCCAACACGGATTTTTGGAAATGTAACAGGCATAAGCTTCCTTTCATGAGTTGTGACACACAGGAAATACTCGTATTCAGCAATTCTATGCAGGAATGTCTAAAAATCAACAATATTTATTCATTGGAAGGTCCATAACATTTCACAACCCCATCCCCGCACCGTTGACCCTCAGCCATTGTTTACGGTCAAGATAATCAGGTAGGACTTTATCGACTTCATTCCAGAAGGCTTCGGTATGATTTGCATGGATGATATGAGCCAGTTCATGGACAACGATATAATCCAGTATCGTTAATGGTGCCATCATGCATTTCCAATGAAAGTTCAACATTCCTGCTTTCGTACAGGATGCCCATCGATGTTGCAGTTCCTGGACCTTCATCCCTTTAGGGGTCACTCCCATCTGTGTGGAATAGAATTCGACCCGTTCACTGATTTTCTTCAAACCTTTATCACGGTAGAAATCCTTGAAGATTTCATGAGCATCCAGCTTCTTTCCATTTGATCCCGTTTGAAGACAGAAATAACCGTTTCTTAAGACCAATGGTTGATCCTGAACTTCGACCAGTTTAAGCCTGTAGGAACGTCCCATATAGAGGAATCCTTCGCCATTCACAAACTCTCTTTCTACATTGGTAGCATTCATATCACACCACTCTGCCAGATTCTTGTATATCCAGACGAGTTTCTTGTCGATCATCTCATCAACTTCAGCATCCGAAAGTTTACGGGGAACAAGAATGGAGACCTGACCATCACGTTCGATATGGATGCTTCCTGTCTTACGCTGACTGCGTTTAAGCGTGTATGAGATATCTTTGTATTGCCTTTTCATTCCACTATGTCCTGATGTCTTACTTTTGCCAGGGCAGTAATATCGCTGACAATCTGATCTGCATTTTCAACAATAGGATCAAGATTTGTGAAAAGCATCAAATCAGAAAGCCTGCCTTTTAACTTATCTACTTCGAATCCATTGTTCCAGAAGTTGATAATATCGATTGTCTTCTGGAACTCTTCCACAACGTCATAAATGAGCTTCTTAACGCAAGGTTGATGTTCTTCGGGAATTTTATCACTAAATGCTATCTTAGCCACCAAGCCGTAAAATGGAGCTTGTGTTGTGTTGATTCCATCTATCTCATCTTTACGACCTTTTTTAGCTTCATCTCGGATATCAGACAAATCAAAACAGAGTTGTTCCCAATCGTCATGATGTTTCTGTATTAATGCTTCCAATTTTTCACTCAACTTAGCATAAAAAGCGGGGTCTTCTTCAAATTTCACTTTGCAATGCTTACGGATGGCATGTTCCATTTCGCTCGCTTTGGATTTGGAGGTTTTGTTTTTATCGAGTTCCTCAATGAAGTTGGATGAAAACAATTCCACAGGTGGGATTTTCGGATTGATCCCCAGGCTAATGAGATGCTCATTTATCAACTTACGGACTTTTTCACCTGCTCCTGCAATATTTAGTGAATCGTCTTTATACCGCTGTTTGACCTTGGACAACAGATGCCCAAAATGACGTAATGGAATCTTATACCTGTTAGCAGCAGAATGGGGCAAAACAATGTCCATACTTTGGAGAAACTTCTTAAAGTAAACTTCAAAGATAGCACGTTGCTTCACATCTTCCATCTTTTCAATAGCGAGTTCCAGAATGTCATATTTTGCTTGGGTGCCAGTAATGCTTTGATTGACAAATTCTTCGATATCAGCGACACCATTATCAATAAACAGATGAATTAATCGTTGATACCTGCTTTCCAATATGGGAATTTCGGTCGTAATATTTTTAAGCGAATTTTCAACATCATCCTTATCATCACCAGAATAGATCGATAAGGCTTCCTTTAAATGGTCAGTCAGTCCCACATAATCAACAATATAACCTCGGCTCTTACCTTTATAGACACGATTCACACGAGCAATGGTCTGTAAAAGGTTATGTTCCTTCACCATTTTGTCGATATACATCACCTGTTCAATGGGAGCATCAAAACCAGTCAGAAGCATGTCACAAACAATCAGAAAGCCAATCCCTGTCAATGATCTTGCAGGATCATCATAATTAAAGGGACGTTTGAAATTTTCAACAGCATTAACCTCTTTTGCACGTTTACGAGACTCGGTCACCACTGCCTTTTCATTCGTTCCATCAGAGGAAACAACAACCACAGACTTTAAAAATGCAATTCGTTTAAGCAAGTCCTCATCTGGGTTCTCTTCTTCTTTTCGTTTTATCAATTCAGCAGCAATCGCTTTATTGATGTAAGTTTCATAATGAATCGCTGCCATCTTCGAATTACAAACCACTTGTGCTTTAAATCCATTTGGTAGAATATTTTCGATGTAATGGTTCACCAGATCATTAGAAATCGCTTCAATCCGTTTTTCCGCTTCGAAAATATCCCCACTCGCTCCATACTTCTTCTTAATGGCAAGAATTTCTTCATCTGTTCGATGAGCAAATAAATCTTCAAATTTGTTATCAAATTCATGCTTTTCATTCAAAGCCGTATCAGCGGTCTTTCCTTCATAAAGAATCTGGACAGTCGCTCCATCTTCCACAGCATCCTGTAAACGATATTTGTCTATATAACCACCAAATCGCTCCCATGTCTTTTTCGTATGACGATCTGTGATCAACGGTGTTCCCGTAAAAGCCAATCGGGTGGCATTGGGCAGGGCAGAGAAGATATTATCTCCCATATCTCCCCCCTGGCTACGATGAGCTTCATCAATCATGCAGATGATCCTGTCCGAATCATTGACGACTTCCATCTCCTTGAATTCAGGAACAAGCTCTTTTTCTCCTAAAGCTCCTTCAAGATAATCAGGCAGTTCATTTTGATTCTCAAAGAATTTATGAATCATGACCATATTCAAATTAGAAGTAGGCGTTGCCAGCTTTGTTTTTAAATCTTCACTGCTATTGATGAACGTCACCGCTTCACCAGTTAAGGTGGCTGTTTGCCCTAATTGTTCTTCCAGGTCTTTACGGTCATTGATCAAGCAGATTTTATAATCCTTAAGATCATCACAGGACCGCATTTTTCTGATAACAAAAACCATGGTGAGGGATTTTCCTGATCCCTGAGTATGCCAAATGACACCAGACCGTTCGTTAGCAGAAGTTCCTCTTCGCATCTTTTCGATGATTTTCAACATTGCCCGATATTGTTGATAACGACAAACCACTTTGATCAACTGTTTTCCTGTGACCATAAAGAGCGTACAGTTCCGAATGACATCCAGCAGAATTTCAGGAGCTAACAATCCTTGGATTAAAACTTCCTGTTCACGTTCGTTACCTAATGGCGGACTGTAATCCCGATATTTTTCGGGATAGATATCCCTCCAGGCGTAATAAAATTCATCACTTGAAGTGATCGTTCCGAACTGGGCTTCATCACCATCTGTTGCAATCATAAATTGATTGGTATGAAAAAGACGTGGTTCACCTTCTCTAAGACCAGCTTCATGAGTTTCTTCCCGCTTATCACTG
>JAJRVU010000359.1 GCA_024277145.1 Planctomycetota bacterium | reverse complement strand
TTATTACCGCAGGAGGTGCGGGAATGTTTTGTGGATCGTGCATGCATGATAATACGTGGGCGAAGTCGCTGATTCAAAAAGGCATTGAATTCAGTTTGATTCCTACTTATACCCCCATTCGTGTGGATGAAGAAAACCGAAGCCTCTCTCATGTATATATGGGTGGGATTAATGTTTATCTTGATTTTCAGTTTCCGTTATGGCAAAAACTGCCTCTCTGGTCAAAAAAATGGTTAGACCATCCTCGCGTTCTGGATTTTGTAACCCGGTGGGGAATCAGTAACGATGCCAAAAAACTGGGGCCACTAACACTCGCAATGCTTGAAGGCGAAGCAGGACCCAATAAAAAAGAAATTGATGAACTTGTTCAATTTATCTCCCGCGATTTGAAGCCTGATGTTGTCTGTTTCAGTAACTCACTTCTTGTGGGAATTCTTAAGCCACTCAAACGAAACTATTCAGGAAAGATTATTACACTTCTACAAGGAGAAGATATTTTTCTCGATGAGTTGATCGAACCATACAAAGATAAAGCAATTTCTCTGATACAACGACAAGTGAAGGAATATGATGCCTATCTGGTCCACAGCCAGTATTACCGAAATTATATGAAGGAATATCTCAGGCTTGATGAAAAGAAAATCCATCAGCTTTCTTTGGGGGTTGACCTTTCCGGGCATGATGGAAAACCATCGGAGACTTCTGAATCTTCATTCACTGTCGGGTATCTTGCGAGAATCTGTCCTGAAAAAGGGCTTCATAATCTGGTGTCAGCTTTTGAAATATTTCATAAAGAGTTCCCTGATACCTGTTTGAAAATTGCAGGTTATCTAGATCGAAGAAATCAGAAATATTTGGAAGATCTTCTCAAAAAACATGATCCACAATCAAATTTTATTGAATACGAAGGGAGTCCGAAAACACATCAGGAAAAAGTGAAGTTCCTGCAAAACCTGGATTTGTTTTCATTGCCGACAGATTATCATGAACCGAAAGGGATTTCGGTGATTGAAGCGATGGCTAATGGAATTCCTGTCGTTCAACCTTCACATGGAGCTTTCCCGGAAATGGTTGAAAAAACGGGCGGAGGAATTCTATATCAACCGAACGAGCCTGAAAATCTGGTTGCTGCGATAAAAGAGATGTATCTTAATCCCCAAAAAAGAACTCAGTTTGCAGAGGCAGGTCATCAGGCGGTTCATAATCAGTATAGTCTGGAAGCGATGGCTGAAGAATCCATTTCAGTATTTAATACGATTCTGAGTCAATAAGTAGAATTCTCCATGAATTGAAGCCTGAATTACTTGCCGATACGAGACAGCATTCTCTATAACAAGAACAGAAATTAAGTATTTTAAAATTAACTCAATAGTAAACCCTTAAAAAATAAAAACAGGTTATTCAATATGTATGACATTCATGATCTGACGCGAAAACTTCAACGTAAAAATGACTCAAAAATTGTATTATTGGTCGCAGATGGTTTGGGCGGTTTGCCTTTAACTCCAGGTGGAAAAACTGAACTGGAAACAGCCAATACTCCACATATGGACGCATTGGCGAAGAAAGGGGTTCTCGGATTAAGCACACCTGTTCTGCCGGGAATCACGCCGGGAAGCGGTCCGGGGCATCTTGGATTATTTGGTTATGACCCATTGAAATATAATATCGGTCGAGGTGTTCTGGAAGCGTTGGGGGTTGATTTTGATCTTGGTCCTGATGATGTTGCCATTCGAGGGAATTATTGTACTCTCGATAGCGATGGCAATATCTCGGATCGTCGTGCTGGCCGTATTGCGAGTGAAATCGGTGCTGCATTGTGTGAAAAACTGGACAAGATCGAGATTCCTGGAGTTGAAGTCTTTGTCAGGCATGTGAAAGAATATCGGTTGGTTATCGTCATTCGTGGAAAAGGCCTTGCAGGGGAAATCAATGATACCGATCCACAAAAAACCGGGGTTCCGCCACTTGAGCCTCAACCTCGTGATGATGCTTCTAAAAAGACAGCAGAACTTTGTAAAGAATTTCTGAAACAGGCAAAAGAAATCTTGAAAGATGATGCCCCTGCAAACTTCCTGACAATGCGTGGGATTGCAAAACGCCCATCAATCCCCACCTATGAAGAAGTTTACGGAACAAGAACAGCAGCAATTGCAGTTTACCCGATGTATCGCGGGTTGGCTAAACTTGTCGGAATGGATGTTCTGGATGCAGGAGCGACATTGGAAGACCAGATGAAATGCCTGGAAGCAAACTGGAATGATTACGATTTCTTCTTTGTCCATTTTAAATATACAGATTCCACAGGTGAAGATGGAAACTTCGACGCAAAAGTTCAGAAGACCGAAGAAGTTGATACAGCCATCCCAAAAATAATGGCTTTGAATCCGACTGTTGTGATTGTGACTGGTGATCATAGTACCCCTGCAAAACAGAAGGCACACAGTTGGCATCCAGTTCCTGTTTTATTGACTGCCGATTGCTGCAGGTTTGATGGATCGGAAAGCTTTGGTGAAGCAGAATGCCTAAAAGGAGGATTGGGTCAATTTCCTGCAAAGCACCTGATGTTATTAGCGATGGCTCATGCAGGTCGATTAGAAAAATATGGTGCCTGACTGAATGCGATCCAAAATCGTAAAAAGTATAATCCAAAAGAGAAGCCGGTGATCCTGTTTGAGAATCCCGGCTTCTTTTATTGAGTGTTGAATTTGTTCAGATATTATCAGCGTTATTTTATTTCCAGGACTTTGATATTACGATACCAGACTTTATGTCCATGGTCCTGAAAACCAAGATAACCAACTCGTGGGAAATCTTTGATCGCTTTCTTGTATTTGTTTCCAGTACCGTCAACACTTTTACCTGCAGTCGTATATTGGTCACAATTCATTTTTGAAACGACTTCACCATTAAGTTCAACGGTAATTTCCGGTCCTTTACAGGTAATGATCATGGAATTCCAAAGCCCGGGACCTAGCGAAGTGTTTTTGGAAGGAGCAACCAGATCATACAGAGCTCCAAATTGATGTTTGTTAACTTCATAGCCAGAATGAACTTGTACTTCAAACCCGGTTTGCACAGGATTTTTCAAGTCTCCTATTCGGAAGAAAACGCCTGAGTTACATTCCATTCCAAATTTGACATCACATTTGAAAACAAAATCGCCAAAGGGCTGATCATAATACAGGATGTAACCACCAGATTTATGGGGAACAATGGAGCCGTTTTCAACTTTAGTCTGAACAGGTTTTCCATTATTGTTTTTCCAGCTTGTCAGATTTTTTCCATCGAATAGCAATTTCCATCCCTGGGACTTTTCTTTCTCAGTGAGAATATTGATGTTTTCCAAATTGGCCAATCGAACAACAGCTTGCTTTTTGGCTTTGTTGTAAACGGTTTCCATGGAAACAGGTTTTCCACCTTGTCGCATGCTTTCATCAGCTGCTTCCATGAATGTGTAGATTTCCAGTGTTTCTGCAGGATCTACCGGCATTTTTTTCGTTCGGAAAAATTTAACGATTTCTACAAGCAGTGGTTTATATCCCTGGTAAGGGCCAAGTGTTTCCATTTTTTTACTGCCGAATGCAGTACCTGCATATCCCCGCCAACCGGTTCGATGTCCTCGGAAGATTCCAACTCGACCACCTTCCCAGGTCCCTGTCACCGTATCAATGTTTTCTGTATGCGTGCGAACAACTGTTTTGCAACCCGGTTTCATGGCTGTATAAAGTAATTCTACGCCGTGGATTCCGTACCAGAATAAAGAAGGGTGTCGATCATTAAGCGAACAAGGGCTGATCGCATTACATCCCAGAACTTCGCCAATGCTTCCGTTTCGAACTTCCTGAACATTTTTTGCATATCGCAATGAAGATGAAGAAAAGAGAGGTGTGTTGTACTTTTTAGCTGCATCAAATATTGCAATGGCATCCGCCAGAGAACCAGCAATTGGCTTATCAACAAAAACTGGTTTTCCCGCTTTGAGTACAGGTAATACTTGTTCCAGGTGGGGTCTTCCATCATTCGTTTCCAGAAGAACTGCATCAACTTTTGAAAGGAGTTCATCTATCGTATTGACAAAAATAACACCCAGTGCTGCCGTCTTTTTTGTGTAATCTGGAACTCGGGAAATGCTTGATTCAATGTCGTAACTTCCCTGTTTATAAATGGCAATAACCCGGGCATTCTTGAAAACGGAATCTTCTTTTTTTGCTTCTTCTTTATTGAGCATGCCAGCGAATGCAGTGGCGTGGGATGTGTCCAAACCAATGATTCCAATTTTTAATTCAGCAGGGGCTTTTTTGTCTTCAGCTTTTGAAGGAATGATTAAGGTGAGCAGAATAAAGAAGATCGAACAGACTTTGAACGCATCTGATCGGAATGATGTTTTTGGAAACATGGGTAAGCCTTTCGCGGATTTCAATGATTGTCAGTTCAAGAGATTATCAAATTTGTTTTAATTCAAAATTATTTAGCGTTGTTTGTGAAACAAGATGCTTATGGAGACCTGCAAAAATAACAAATCAATACCTGTTGATGCAACTGTTCAGGTTAAAAAATGGGTTAAAGTTGCTTATGAAATGCTTATTTTATCCCGATCTGCTTCATCGTTAGAAACAATGTTCATCTCTGTTTGACAAGTCATGAAGAAGTTGTAACTTATGGTCATTCGTTATCTAAACATTTATTCCAAAGGTTCAAACTGAATGTCGTTGTTAAGTATTAAAAATCTCTCTTTTGCATGGGGGGGGCCCCTACTACTGGATCAAATTAATCTGGAAATCGATAAAGGGGAGAAAATTGGTCTTCTTGGTCGAAACGGGACTGGGAAATCAACGTTAATGAAATTGATTGCTTCTGAGGTTGACCCGGATGATGGTGAAATTCGACGAGCCAACGGTTTGAATATTGCGAGATTGGAACAGGAAGTTCCCATGGGCGATGGCGGGAAAATATTTGAGATCGTTTCTCAAGGGATGAACCTTGTTGATAAAGATGGTCACAAGCCTGAGGAATGGGAAGTTGATCTTGCTGTCGAAAAAGTCTTATCGAAAATGAATCTCGATGCAGAAGCCATTTTTGATACGCTTTCTTCCGGGATGAAAAGACGAGTCCTCCTTGCGAAAGCTCTTGTTTCCGAACCAGATATTCTTTTATTGGATGAACCGACGAACCATCTGGATGTTGATGCGATTTCCTGGTTGGAAGGTTTCCTGAAAAAGTACCAGGGGACTTTAATCTTCGTTACGCATGATCGGGTATTTCTTCAGACACTGGCTAACCGTATTCTGGAAATTGATCGCGGAAATGTTTTTGACTGGACTTGTGACTATGCCACTTTCCTGAAACGGAAAGAAGCTGCTTTGGGCGCAGAAGAAAAACAGAATGCTTTGTTTGATAAAAAACTGGCGCAAGAAGAGGTCTGGATTCGTAAAGGAATTAAAGCTCGACGAACAAGAAACGAAGGTCGGGTTCGGGCACTGAAAAAACTACGAGAAGAATTTAGTCAACGACGGAAAAAAATTGGCAATGTCAGAATGCAGGCAACTTCCGGTGATCGTTCAGGTTTGCTTGTGATAGAGGCTAAAGATGTCAATTTTTCTTATGGTGAAGATTCCATTATTCATGATTTCTCTACCTTGATCAGCAGGGGAGATAAAATTGGGATCATAGGTACAAATGGAACCGGGAAGTCGACACTTCTCAAATTACTTCTGGGGGAACTGTCTCCACAAAGTGGAAACATCAGGCATGGAACAAACCTGGAAATTATTTATTTCGATCAATTGAGGGAACAGATTGAAGAAGAAAAAACGGTTGTCGAAAATGTGGGGGAAGGAAAACAGACCTTAATCATCAACGGGAAAGAGAAAAATATTTACGGATACCTTCAAGATTT
Source organism: Planctomycetota bacterium (assembly GCA_024277145.1). Taxonomy (GTDB): domain Bacteria; phylum Planctomycetota; class Planctomycetia; order Planctomycetales; family Planctomycetaceae; genus JAJRVU01. The sequence goes on along the minus strand of JAJRVU010000359.1, from coordinate 19,394 downwards.
CCTATTTACTCCCGAACGCGCAAGGAGACCTGCTCGTTATTTATCCGGAGGGGAAAGGAATCGGCTTTTGCTTGCGAAGATATTTAAACATTCTTCAAATTTTCTTGTTCTTGATGAACCGACAAACGACCTTGATTCAGAAACATTAGAGTTACTGGAAGAATTGTTATTGAATTATAAAGGAACAGTTTTGCTTGTCAGTCATGATAGAGCATTCTTGAATAATGTGGTGACAAGCACTTTTGTTTTTCAAGGTGAGGGAAGAATCAAAGAATATGCAGGCGGGTATGATGATTATGTCCGGCAGTCTAAGCAGATTGAAATATCAGTTTCACCCGAGGAATTCAATAAACCTGATGATGCTAAATCAAATCAAACAAATGCGATAATAAAGAAAAAGCTGAACTATAAAGAGCAGAAAGAATTGGAGACATTACCTGCACTCCTTGAAAAACTGGAAACAAGGCAGGCAGAGCTACATGATCAAATGGCTGCCCCTGAATTTTTCAAAAAAGAAGGTGACTTGATTTCTCAAACAAATAAAGAACTGGAAAAACTGAACACGGATTTAAAAGAGGCTTATTCACGTTGGGAAGCACTCGAAGCCCGTAGTTGATGTCTGTGTTGAAGGATTTGATGGTTGAATGAATTTATGCTTGACGGACTTTATGGAACAGATCTTTATTGAAGGGTGATTTTCCATGCGATTATTTGAGGGAACCGAATTTGACCGACCTCCACGTTGTGAAAAATGTGAAGAGCTGGAAGAAGATTGCGTCTGCCCACCTGAGCCACCTCCGATGCTTGATCCTTCAAAACAGACCGCCAAGATTTCCAAAGAAAAACGCAAAAAAGGAAAAATGGTGACCGTGATCCGTGGCTTGCCTGCAGAGGGGAATGATCTACAAGGCTTGTTGACCAAACTGAAAAACAGTTGTGGTGCAGGCGGAACACTCAAGGAAGATGAACTGGAAATTCAGGGAGATCAAATCAGTAGAGTCCGCGAAACACTTCAGAAAATCGGCTATAAAGTAAAAGGCTGATAAATCCGAGAATGCATTTTCGCTACAGTATTATTTTGCTCATATTTCAAAAATTATACTATTTCTCCCTATCTTGAATCTCTATTCCATGATGGTTACCATTGAGGAACTCTCTCAGAAAATTCATGAACCTAATAAGAGGTACCAGTATGATCCTGCTTTCAAATAATCGAGTCACATTCTTCATTCTTCTGGTTGCAGTATTATTCTTTTGTGTTGATACCAATCAGGCTGCTGATCGGAATGTAACTATTTACCGTGATACGTGGGGCGTTCCTCATATTTACGCAGATGATGTGGCGGGTGGTGCATTTGGTCTCGGTTATGCACAAGCGGAAGACAGGCTGAATGATATTTACGTCAGTTTGCGAACTGGTCTTGGAATTATGTCTGAAGCATTTGGCAAGAAGCATCTTGAATTGGATTACATGATTCGGCTTTCAAAAAATGAACCCCTTGCAAAGGAGTATTGGAAAACCGCTCCTGAAGATATGAAAACTTTGCTGATTGCATTCACAGCAGGGATACAGGCATACGTGGATGAGCATCCTGAAGATGTTCCCGAATATGCAGTCAAGTTGGAGCCTTGGAAAATTATGACGATTGGTCGAGCGATGATTTTACGCTGGCCAATTGGAACGATTATGGATGACATGAATGCTGGCAAAAAGAAAGAAAGACGTGACAAACCACCAATGGGATCGAATCAATGGGCCGTTGCACCTTCACGAACTGCTGATAATATTCCCATTTTGCTTTCTGATCCGCATCTGACATGGGAAGGGCTGGCTGTGATGTATGAAGCTCGTGTTCATGCGGGAACATGGAATACAAATGGTTTTCATCTCATCGGTTCACCCATTATGGGGATTGGTCATACAAATCGTATCGGTCTCGCATTGACAACCGGCGGCCCTGATACCTCGGATGTATATGAAATCAAATTAAAGCCCGGAATCTTGCCTCAGTTTCCACAGTATATCTATGATGGAAAATTGCGATCCATGAAGCTGGAAATGTTTGTAATTCCGGTCAAGGGGTCCAAGCCAGTGATTCGACCTGCGCTTTATACACATTTGGGTCCCCTGATCGAAAAACCGGATCTCAAAAAAGGGACAGCTTATGTGGGGGCATCACCCTATTTTGAACAAATGGGCTTGCTTGATCAATTTTATAAAATGACAATGGCAAAGAATGCGCAAGAAGTGTTTCAGAGAATTGGTATGCATGAATTCAATGAGCAGAATATCATGTTTGCTGACGTCGAAGGAAATATCGGATATGTCCGCAGCGGTGCAACGCCAATTCGCCCGGAGGGGTATGACTGGACTCTTCCTGTTCCCGGTGATACTTCTGCAACTGCGTGGAAAGGGCTTCACCCCGTTGAAGATCTGGTTCATATCTTTAATCCGCCACAGGGGTACATGCAAAACTGTAATATCAGCCCTGAAAAGATGATGAAGAATTCTTCCATGACACCTGATAAATATAAAAAATACATCTATAACGTGAGCTGGGATTACGATAATCCGCGTGGGAAAAGAACCGTTCAGGTTCTCGATCAGGATGATTCTCTTACAAAAGAAGAGGCAATTGCGCTTGCCCTTGATGTTTATGATGTTAGTGCTACAACCTGGCAGAAGGAATTGAAAAAAGCAAAATCAGAAGCGGGGCGGATTAAAAATCGTGATCTTGAAAAAGCGATTAATGCGATTCTCAAATGGGATGGCAATTTTGTTCCTCAGGAAAAATCAACAGTTCTTTATAAATTCTGGCGATTGAAATGTGGCAACAAGCTCGATTTGTCACCCTTTAAAAAGAAAAAATCCCTTACCAGATCAACAAGAAAAAAAATGCTTGGCTTGTTGAGTGAAACCATTCAAGATCTCAAAAAGAAATATGGCCAATGGGATATCGCCTGGGGAGAAATTCATAAAGTGGGTCGAGGGGGGATTTATTTTCCGGTAGGTGGAACAGAATTTCGTTCAGGAGATAAAGAAACCAATTTCGTGGAAACACTTTTTGATGTTGTCAGTAAAGAGGACCCGAAACAGCCCGGAAAATATGTTGCATACAGTGGCTCAATGGCCATGATTCTCATGTTCTTTCACAAGGATCATGTTGAGTCGTTATCCTGTACACCCTGGGGACAAAGTGGTCATAAGAATTCTCCTCATTACATGGATCAGGGTGAAAAACTTTATTCGGTACGAAAAATGAAACCAACATGGTGGAAGAAAGAAGAACTTCTCAAGCATGTTGAATCAAAAATGGTTATGCCTGTTCCGAACTCAGTACCTACTTGGAAAAAATAACATGAAAAATCTATTTATTCAGGTGGCATTCACAATTGAACGATTCCCTTAGGTTTTGATGCTGATGTGATTTAATCCGCTATGATGACTTAGTCACGACTCATTGCTGGTTTGGTGTGCGATATTGCTTGAATGTCAATTGATTCTTGACAGGATCACTCTGCATGGGATACGATTATTGATAGTCTTCAGCAAGAAAATGCTTTTATAACTTGGTTTTTTCTTCCTGCTTTATTTTTGTTTTTACGCCACTGATTGCTTCTCAAAATGAAATTGCATTCCTTAAGAAATAATTATTCCAAAATATCCTTTTGGTTCCTCTCATTATTCTTTGCTTGTTGCTTAATCTTTGAACCCGCATCCTTGCAAGCAAGGGATGTGTTGTTCAGCAAAGGGAAGAAAATCTATTTCAAGCAGTGTGCGAGTTGTCATGGATCGAAAGGGGAAGGGGTCAAAGATCGATATGACGATCCCCTCATTGGAGATCTGTCGAAAAACGATTTGGCTAAATTGATTAGTGAAACAATGCCTGAGGAAGACCCTGAAGATTGTATCGGGAAAAATGCCAGTGCAGTTGCACATTATATTCTCAAAGAATTTTATTCACCCGCTGCACAGTCACGACTTCATCCCATTCGAGTGGAAGTTTCCCGATTGACTGTTCGGCAGTTCAGGGTCTCAATTGCGGATCTTCTTTCTGATCCACAGGGGAAAGCAATTCTTTCAGATCAAAGGGGGCTGAAAGCGGAATATTTTTATACCAGAAATTTCAAGCAAAGTAAGATTCCTGGAAGAGTTGATCCTTCAATTAACTATGATTATGGGGAAGAAAGCCCGGATAAAAACTTGAGGAAAGAAGAATTTTCAATACGTTGGAAAGGTTCATTGATAGCACCGGAAACGGGTGAATATGAAATTGTTATGAAGACTCCAAATGGAGTCAAATTATGGTTGAATGACAATTCCAAACCATTGATTGATGGTTGGGTAGCATCCGGCATGCGCGAACTGAAGACAACGATATTTCTTCTTGGTGGTCGTTCTTATCCGTTGCGATTAGATTATTTTAAATACAAGGAAAAACTTTCTTCAATCAAGTTGATGTGGAAACTGCCCGGACAAGCGAAGCAGGTCATTCCTTCCAGATACCTTATTCCTGAAAATAGTCCTGAAACTGTGGTGGTATCCAGAAAATTTCCTCCTGATGATCAAAGTGAAGGTTATATCAGGGGGAATTCCGTTTCCAAAGAATGGTTGCAGGCAGTGACTTATTCTGCTGTTGATATTGCTGATTTCGTATCGCAACGGATGAATCGTTTCGTCAAGGCAAAGCCGGAAGATAAAGATTACAAGGAAAAAGTTAAAAGTCGATTTGTTCAATTTGTGGAACGGGCTTTCAGCATGAAATTAAATGATGCGGCAAAAAAACATTTTATATATCAATACATTGATCAATCAGATGACCTGAAGCTTGCTGTAAGAAAAATTATTATTCACACAATTGAGTCACCTTATTTTCTTTATCGATTTGTTGGAAAAAAGGGGGATAGTTCTGAAATTGCATCACGAATTTCATTAGTTTTGTGGGATTCCATCCCTGATAAGGAACTGCTCAAAGTCGTATTGGATGGGTCACTAAAAAAACCTGAGGTTTTAGAAAAACAGATTGACAGGATGGTTCGTGACCCGAAAGCAACTGCAAAAATACATGCATTTATGCTGGACTGGTTGAATGTGGAACGGTTTAAAGGGCTGTCAAAAGACAAGAAGCGATTTCCGAAATTTAATGACCAATTGGTTTCTGATTTAAGAATCTCATTGAATCTTTCTATTAGTGAAACAATAGAAAAAGAAAAGGCCGATTTTCGTGATTTGTTTCTTTCCCCTGATTTATATTTGAATGACAATCTAGCAGCATTTTATCAGATTAAAAATGATGCAAATAATGATTTTGTGAAAGTTTCTGTTAATCCTGCTGAGCGGGCAGGGATTATCTCTCACCCATACGTAATGGCAGGGTATGCTTACCACTCAACAAGTTCTCCCATACACAGGGGAGTTTTTCTGGCGAAAACAGTTTTTGGACGACGCTTAAGACCTCCCAAAGAAGCAATCACGCCATTGGCTCCGGATTTGCATCCTGATTTGACGACTCGTGAGCGGATTAAATTTCAAACAGCGCCACAGGCTTGTGTTAAATGTCATGAATTAATTAATCCACTGGGATTTCCACTGGAAAATTTTGATGCGGTTGGTCGATATCAGGTGAAAGAGAAAGGGCAGCCAATTGATTCTTCAGGTAGTTATGAATCTTTAGCCGGTAAAATTGTATATTTTGATGGAGTCCGGGAGTTAGCAGAGTACTTGGCTGAAAGTTCCGAAGTTCATAGTGCATTTGTAGAAAAACTGTTTCGGTACAGTGTCAAACAACCCGTACTGGCATTTGGTCATAGCCAGCAAATGAAGCTGGTGAAATCTTTTGTGACGAATGAATACGATATTCGTGATTTATTAAAAGAAATCGCCAAAGTTTCTGTCCGGGGACAGAAGAAAAGATAGATTTTAATCATATAATCGCATAAAATGCTGGCTGGTATTAAAAACGAAAATTAAGACAGGAACTCAGTATGGCTCTCTACGAAAACAGACGAGAATTTTTAAAGACATTGGGTTTAAGTACAGCTTCACTTCCATTCCTGATGAATCTTCCCAGCCTCGGTTTTGCGAGTTCTGCTAAAAGAAAAAAACGGTTGGTAGTCGTTTTCAGTCCGAATGGTGTTGTCCCCTGGGATTTCTGGCCAGATGAAGAAGGTGATAAATTCACGCTTAAAGAAAGTTTAAAACCTTTAGAACCTTTTAAAGAGCGCATGCTGACCTTAAATGGAATTTGCGACAAAATTAAAGGAGATGGCGATGGTCACATGAAAGGGATTGGCTGCCTGCTTACCGGGATTGAGCTTCTTCCCGGAAATGTTCAGGGTGGATCTGATACACCTGCTGGTTGGTCGAGTGGAATTTCCATCGATCAGGAAATTAAAAACTTCTTGCAAGCAAACCCGGAAACCCGCACTCGTTTTGGATCGCTTGAATTTGGAGTTCTTGTTCCTGATCGTGCAGATACCTGGACAAGAATCAGTTACGCAGGTTCCAACAAGCCTGTTGCACCTGTGAATGATCCTTATGAAATGTTTTCCAAAATGTATGGGAAAATGAAAGATCAGGAAACATTAAAAAGTGTTCTGGATAATCTTCGTCTCGATTTTAAAATAATCAGCAAAGCCACCAGTTCTGAAGATAGACAATTATTAGAAGAACATGCGCAATTCGTTCGTGAAATGGAACAGGAATTAACGCTTTCAGAAGGAGAAGAGCTGGACCATATTGTTCCTGAACTTGAGGCAGACGTGACAGCGGATAACGATAACATGCCCAAGATCAGCAGGATGCAAACGGAATTGCTGGTGAACAGTTTTGTTAATGATTTCACACGGATTGCAACGGTGCAATACACCAGGTCCGTTGGAAGTGCAAAAATGCGTTGGCTTGGTGTTGAAGAGGGGCATCATGTTCTTTCTCACAGGCCAGACAAAGATAAAGATTCACAGGACAAGCTGACTCGTATTAACAAATGGTATGCTGGTGAAGTGGCTCATTTGGCCAAAAAACTGGCAGAAACTCCAGAACCGGGCGGAGAAGGATCACTTCTGGATAACACTTTGATTGTCTGGACGAATGAACTCGGAAAAGGGAATAATCATTCTCGTGATAATACTCCTTTTGTGTTGATAGGTAATGGGCTGGATTTCAATATGGGTCGATCATTGAAATACAAAAGTGTGACTCATAACCGCTTGTTATTATCATTAGCACATGGCTTTGGACATGAACTTAAAACGTTCGGGAATCCTGATTTTTGCGGTGACGGTCCGCTAACCGGATTAACATAATTTCAGGTTGGGTTTCTCCCCTTTATTTATATCTTTCATTAACAACTCTATTTCTTTTTTAATCTCGGCATCAGCTTTTCTGCCCAGATTTGATACCCTGCTGGGCTCATGTGAATCCCGTCTTTAATAAACAGCTCTTTTCGCGGAACTCCACTTTTATCAGCCATTGCTTTATTGATTTCCACATATTCAAGGCGCTGGTCTTTTAGAGTTGCTTCACGAATCAATTCGTTGACGCGGTTTACTTTGGTGATTTCATCGGAATTATTTCGACTCCTGAAAAAATGAGGCAAGCTGATATAAACAATGTTCGTTTTCGGCGTTTTTTGATGGACTCGTTTCACGAACTCTTCATAATCTTCAAGGACTTGTCGAGGAGTTTTATGTCCACGTCCCATGTCGTTGGCTCCTCCATATAAAACGATGGTTTTGGGTTGATAGGGGAAAACAATTCGATCCAGATAATAATTTGCATCGGAAATCATGGATCCACCAAACCCTCGATTGATGACAGGTAGGTTCGGGAAATTATTTTTGAGATTCCATCTTCGAATATTCGATCCTCCGATAAAAAGGATCGCGTTTTTTATCTTCGAGTTTTGTTTGTCCTGTGATTCAAAGTTCAGGATATTTTTTTCCCAGCGAACAGGATGATTGGGATCTGTCGGCTTGAGCTTCTCTTTTGCGTTTATATATGCGTGAGAACAAAACAGGATTAAAACTACCAAAGTTAAAAACGATTTTATAATGCGATTTTCTGTTATTTGCATTATGGATCCCTTCTCGTTGATGTTACGTTTGCTCGCGATTATTGCTCGTGGATATCAGATGTATTAATGATTATCATTCCAGCCTATCCCAATTTTACTCGGAAGAAAATGAACAAGAGCCCTCTCGTAATCATATTCATGTGAACCTTTAACTGTCTTTTCTGTCCGGAATCAGCAATACTGGACAACTGGTAAAAAGATGTCTAAAATGGACCATTTCGGATTCTCAGAGAATATTAATGAGCACAGAACCTATCCAGAGCAGCAACAAAACGCTTTGGGAATTGATTGCATATCAAAAAAAACGCTATCTCTTTGCAATAGCAGCAATGATTATTGGAACGATTTCCCTGCTCAGTGTTCCTTACGTTTTTAAAGTCACTCTTGATTCTCTTACATCGGGTCAGGCTGATCTGAAAACGACACTTATTCCTGCAGCTTTAATAATTGTTGGGCTGAATGTACTGCACGGAATCTTTACATACTTTCGTGGAAAATTGACAGCGGAAGCAAGTGAATCCATTGTTCGATCCCTCAGGCATGAACTGTATAAGCATCTTGAAAGGCTTCCCTGCGTTTTTCATGATAAATCGGATACCGGTGATCTCGTTCAACGATGTTCTTCGGACGTGGAAACCCTGAGAGTTTTCCTGGCGACTCAGGTTGTTGAAATTGCTCGCGTTGCTTTGTTCTTTTTAATTGCAATGCCAATCATGTTTTCTCAAGACTTTCGCATGAGTCTTCTTTCCTTGTCGCTGGTCCCGGTGATTGTTCTTGTTGCGATATTGTTTTTCCGAAAAGTGCGAGGGTTATTTCAAAAAGTAGACGAAGCAGAAGGAAAACTGACAACAGTTTTACAGGAAAACCTGACAGGAATTCGAGTTGTTCGTGCTTTTGGGCGGGGCGAATTTGAGATGGAAAAATTCCTGAAAAGAAATGGAGAATTCAGGGAACTGGAATTTCAATTATTTAAAATCCTCAGCGTCTATTGGTCGATTTCTGATTTCCTTGTTTTCACCCAGTTAGGAATTGTGCTGATTGGTGGCGGGTACTGGGTGATGCAAAATCAAATTACAATAGGTACGTGGATATTATTCTGGTGGCTGATGAGGACAATTATCTGGCCAATCAGGCATATTGGTCGCGTTCTTGCAGATACCGGAAAAGCAACTGTTGCTATAGACCGTATTCAGGAAATCCTGAAAGAAAAAATTGAAAGTGTTGAAGAAGTTTCTGATGCTCCCGTTGAAGGTGAAATTGTTGTCAGAAATCTCACTTATTCCTACAAAGAAAAACAGCCAGTACTGACTGATCTTTCCCTGACCATTAAGAAAGGGGAAACTGTTGCATTCCTCGGTCCTCCCGGATCAGGAAAATCAACCCTCGTGAATCTTCTGGTTCGCCTTTACGATTATGAGGAAGGTTCTATTCAAATAGGAGGACACGAATTAAAACAACTAAATCGTGACTCTGTACGGAATGCTTTTGGAATGGTTCTGCAGGATCCGTTTCTTTATTCTAAAACTGTGAGAGAAAATGTTGTCGTCGGGAGAAGCTCTGCAGCGGATCATGAAGTGGAAGAATCTGCACACGCTGCGGATATTCATTCTAATATTGTTGATTTTGAGCATGGATATGAAACAGCGGTGGGTGAACGAGGCGTGACACTTTCAGGGGGGCAGCGACAGAGGCTCGCGATTGCAAGAGCACTCCTGAAAGAACCGGAGTTCCTTGTTCTGGATGATAGTTTAAGTGCAGTTGATACAAAAACGGAAGCACACATTTTACGTTCATTGGCAAAAAGGCGAGGGAAACATACAACAATTCTGATTGCGCACAGGCTTTCTTCCACCAGGCTCGCTGACAGGATATTTGTATTTGATCATGGAAAACTGATACAGAATGGAAGCCACGATGAACTTCTTTCGGTTAAAGGTCCCTATCAAAAATTGTGGAATATTCAATCCGATTTAGAAGAAGAAATTGAGCAGGATCTTTCAGGAGCAAAAAAATCATGAATCAAGAATGGAACGATGATGATCTTGAACAGAAAGTTGATCTACGCCTGTGGAAAAAACTTCTTCAGTACACTCTGAAATACCGAAAAACCGGGACCACTTTTCTGTTTGTGGCATTCGGGCTTGCGATATGTGACCTTTGCTTTCCATTGATTACAGGGAATCTGATTTCAGAAATTGAAGAAAAAGGAGGAAATGTTGATTTCGCCCCTTATCTCTGGATGTATGGTTGTGCGACGTTTTTCCTTTGCATATTCATTTATGGATTTATTCTTTGTGCTGGAAAAATCAGGACGCATGTCAGTTATGATATTCGGAAAGATGCCTTCCAGCAGCTACAGGAACTTTCTTTCAGCTTTTACGATACAAAGCCTGTTGGATGGTTGATGGCTCGGCTGACATCTGATTGTAATCGGTTATCGAACATATTGGCTTGGGGAGTGATGGATTTCATCTGGGGGATGATGCTGATGGCAACAATCAGTACCTTCATGCTGATATACAATTGGAAACTCGCTTTAACGATTTTATCCGTGATTCCTGTCCTTTTTGTAATAAGTGTTTATTTTCGCAAAAAAATTCTTACTACATCGCGATTAGTGCGTAAAGCGAATTCCAAACTGACTGCTTCCTATAATGAAAGTATTCTGGGAGTCAGGACAACAAAAGTGTTCGTGAGGAATGAAGAGAACTTACGGGACTTTGATACTCTTGCTGAAGGAATGCAGAATCATTCGGTTCACAATGCCATCCTTTCTGCGGTTTATCTGCCGATTGTTTTAACATTGGGATCCGTTGCGATTGCCGTCATTTTAGCGCAGGGTGGACACTATGTGACATTGGGTGCGCTTTCTGTTGGTGAAGTGGTGATGTTCATTTATTATGCTCAGATGTTTTTTGCACCAGTCCAGGAACTTTCCGCCTGGTTTGCAGAATTGCAGATGGCTCAAGCTTCTGCGGAACGTGTTCTCAGCTTGATTGAATCAGAGCCTGAAGTTAGGGACACCGAAAAAGTTCTTGCGAAAATTGCAGAATCGGGAAACGATGGCCATACAGCAGAAATTGGCCGAATCGAATTTGAAGATGTAGAATTTCAATATCGTTCTGGTCCTACAATTATTGAAAAAATGAATCTGGTAATTGAAGCAGGGCAAAGCATTGCTTTAGTAGGAGCAACAGGGGGTGGTAAATCGACATTGGTTAATCTTCTCTGCCGATTTTATGAGCCTACAGGAGGACGAATCCTGTTTGATGGAATTGATTACCGTGAAAGAAGCCTGACTTGGTTGCAATCGAATCTTGGGATCGTCCTTCAACAGCCACACCTTTTCAGTGGCAGAATTTCCGATAATATTCGCTATGGAAAATTGGAAGCAACCCAGGAAGAAATAGAAGAAGCTTCTCATCTGGCAGGCGCTCATGAATTTATTATGAATCTCGATCATGGATATGATACCGAAGTGGGCGAAGGAGGAATCCAGCTTAGTCTGGGTGAAAAACAGTTAGTCTCTTTTGCACGCGCTGTATTGAAACAGCCTAAGTTGATGGTAATGGATGAAGCAACTTCTTCAATCGACACGGAAACAGAAAAGAAAATCCAAAAAGGCCTTGAAAAAGTTCTGAAAGGAAGAACCAGTATCGTGATTGCACACCGGCTTTCGACTATTCGATCTGCGGACCGAATCCTGGTGATCGAAAAAGGGAAAATCATGGAACAGGGAACGCACTCTGCATTAATTAAAGCGGGTGGGAAGTACCATGATCTCTATACCGAGCAGTCAATGCGGGACATTGTCAGGATTGATACCGTCATGGGAAGTTGATCTCAGGCATTCTCCGTTGGGCATTTCTGATTAATTTTATAAGTGAATTAAAGACAAGTCGCTGTAATTACAGGCTCTCTGATTGTATGATAAATTAATTGAATATCGTATTATATTTTCAGTGAGGAGTCCCTATTGTGAATCAAGTTAATTCTTTCCGTCAAAAAGAGACTTCTAAAACATTAAGCTCGGATTTGGCAGATCGGCTTTGTCACCGAATTCAGAGTGATCGTCTTATTCCGGGAACTCATCTTGGAACCGAAGCAGATATTGCAGATGAATATGGTGTCTCGCGTACTGTTGTCCGGGAAGCAATTGGTTGCCTGCGCGGGCTGGGTGTTATTAAAGGGAAGCAAGGCGTTGGATTGTCTGTTGCAGAAGGGGATCTTTCTTCTGTTCTTAAAAAGGCGTTGGTTCCGAAAATTGTTGAAGCAGAAGGTTGGCGGGAATTAAGCCAGCTTCGAGCTGTTATCGAATTGGGATCCCTTCCTTTAGCAATTCAAAATGTCACTTCAGAGCAAATTATCAAACTGAATGTGATATCCTCTGAAATGCGCCGATTAATAAAACAGAAAAAGAAAATCAATTCAAAAACTGAGAAGGAATTGAATGATCTGGATTTCATGTTTCATCAAACTATTTTTGAAGCGGCGCATGGCGAATTAGTAAAGCAGTTTCATGATGTCCTGCTTGAATATTTCAAACAGGGGGAAAACTATGGGATCCCATTTAATTTGGAAATGTTACGCGAACATGAAAGAATTACCAAGGCAATTACCAATCGAGATTTTTTCAAAACACACGAATATTTATCAAAACATCTTCAACCGTTAATCAAGTCGCTTTAATTATTGATCCTTTTATGACAACAATATAAGAACTCACCCCGATTCCTGTCCGTAGAAATATTGGAGAAAATTCATGAGAAATTCATCTATTCAAAAACTGGCTTGCTCAGCTTTCCTGACAATAATCATGACTTCGGTTCTTCTGGTTACAAGTATCAACCAAATACAAGCGGAAGATTCCGGGAAGATCAAGGTTGCTGTTCTGACTAATGCAGGGGGCGTTCACCTTAGTGCCTATTTTCAATCGCTATTATTAGCTGAAGAGGTTGAATCTGTTGTATTGGCTGATCCCGATGGCAGTTCGGTACCATTGGCTAAAAAAATATTAGGTGGAAAATTAAGCAAGGTTTATACGAATGTTGATGATCTTTTGAAAATTGAAAAGCCTGTGATGGCATTAATCAGTGTTGAAGCAAAAATCTCGCCTGCATTGATATCAACTGCATTAGATGCAGGTTGTCATGTTCTTGCAGAAAAACCTGCTTGCCTGAATACAAAGGATTTTGAAAAACTGGTGGTCAAAGCGAAATCGAAAAAATTACACTTGATGCTCGCACTTGCCAATCGATTGAATCCTGAAATTATTGAAGCAAAACGGATTGTATCCGAAGGATTGATCGGGAAAATTTATGGATTGGAACTAAGTCTGATTGAAGATCAAGGACGATTAAAGTCATCTTCTTATCAGAAATCATGGTTTGCTGACAAAAACCGGGCAGGGGGAGGTCACCTGACATGGTTGGGAATTCATTGGCTCGATCTTTCGATGTATATCACCAATTCCAAAATTACAAAAGTGGCAGGTTTCGCAGGGAATGTGGGAGGACAGCCAATCAATATCGAAGATTCCGCAGTGATGGCCATTCAATATGATAATGGAACTTTTGGAACGATGACTTCAGGTTATTATCTGAATAAAGGCTACCAATCGAATATTCGGATATGGGGTTCTCATGGTTGGTTGAAAATTGATTCAGATGCTTCCCGAAACGTGAAATGGTACAGCACCAAACTGGAAGGAAAGCCAACAGTCAAAACATTTCAAGGGAAAACTCACAGCGCATACAATGCATTTGTCAAAGCAGCTGTTCGAGCCAGTGCAGGTTTGCAGGATGCACCGATCACAGGGGATGAATGCCTTCTTGTTCTTAAAACTGTTTATGGACTTTACGAAGCAGCTGAATCTGAAAAAATTGTTCATGTGAAATAGAACAATGTTAAGTGGAACATTGAGACGGGGGTTTTCACTACAAAGGAGTTTAAGATATGGTTGAAGATTTATCGATTGATTTTCAAAAGTTACATGTGAAATCTCACGGTTTAATTTTTGATGCAACTACGATTCCCAGATCAAAATCAATTGCTTTCTTTACCAGCCTGCTTGTATTGGATTCAGGAGACATCCTTGCCAGTTGGCAGAATGGAGAAGGAAAACATGCTCCTGATAACAAATTAGGATTAGCCCGTTCATCTGATGGCGGGGAGAGTTGGCAATCAATCGATTTTGAGTTCAATTCGATTCTGGATGGAATTCCAGGCTCGCTTGCCTGTGGAGAAATGGTTGAACCTGTACCGGGGCGAATTCTTCTTTTTACAACATGGTATAATCGAAGTGAACGGGAGCGTCCTTTTTTTGATCCTGAAACGGATGGACTTCTTCGAAGCAAGCAATTATGTTGCGAATCTACTAATAACGGAGAGTCATGGAGTGACTGGAGAGAAATTCTGACTCCCGGATTAACCGGTTGTGCGCTAACAGGTCCTGTGGTTCAGTGGGCTGATGGAACCATCGGCCTTAATTTTGAAAATTTCAAGGAATTTGACGACCCGAATCCTGTCCAGCCGGGGGCATGGATTATGATTTCCCGTGATGACGGACATACTTTTGAAACTCCCTTCAAGGTTGCACAACATCCGGAAAATTCAATCTATTATTGGGATCAGAGAATTTGTCCTTCTGCTGATAGCGGTGAATTCATTGCCATGTTCTGGACTCATGATCGGGATGAAAAAAAAGATCTCAATGTTCACTTCTTAAACGCTTCCATAACGGATGGAGAACGTTCAAAAAGTGAGCCTGTTCCAACGGAAATTGAAGGACAGATTGCAACTCCTTTATTGACGGATGATGGTTTACTCCTGATCTTTGTGGTGAATCGAGAAAAACCGGGAACGATGACGCTTTGGCAATCGATTGACAAGGGGAAAACCTGGCCGAAAGATCGTCAATTGGTGATCCACACTCATGAAGAAAAAGCGGACATCACTCAGGGAAGTGAAAATATTGATTTCGCAGAATTCTGGGAAGACATGGGGAAATGGAGTTTTGGCCATCCTGCCATTCGCAAACTTGAAAATGGAATTCTCCTTGCATGGTACGCAGGAACTCCCGAAAGAATGAGTATCCATTGGGCAAAATTGGAATTCGATTCCTGATTCTTGTCTGTCATTCTCGATAGATTTACAACAGAAGTTTTCAATAAAAAATAAAAGTGAAATAATGCAATATCATTTGCTGGGTAAAACCGATCTGAACATTAGTGCCATTGGAATGGGCTGTGTCACTTTTGGTCGGGAAATTGATCAGGAAAGCTCTTTCGCTATTCTCGATCATGCGTTAGAAAACGGGATCACGCTTTTTGATACTGCAGCTGCGTATGCCAATGGTGCGTCAGAAGATGTTCTGGGGTAGTGGATGGAAAATCGAAATTGCAGGGATCAGATCATCCTGGCGACAAAAGTTGCTATTCCATTAACAAAAAAGATTATCATAGCATCTGTTGAAGAAAGTTTAAAACGTTTAAAAACGGACCATATCGATCTGTTTCAACTTCATTCCTGGGATGAGACGACTCCGCTTGAAGAATCAATGAAAGCATTAAATGGATTGGTAGAAGCTGGAAAAATTCGATATGTTGGATGCAGTAACTTCTCAGCCGAACAGTTGGAAGAATCGCTTCTGATTTCTAATGAAAAAGAATTTGCCCGAATGAATTCTGTTCAACCACCTTATAATCTTGTTCAAAGAGAAATTGAATCTGATCTGCTTCCGTTATGTGAAGAGCAGCAGATTGGAGTGATCAGTTACAGTCCGTTAGCTGCAGGATTTATGACTGGAAAATACCAACGTGGTAAAAATGTCCCTGAAGGAACACGGTTTGATGTGATTCCGGGGCATCAGCCCATTTATTTCACCGATCATGGATTTTCCGTTTTGGAAAAACTGGAAGAGATTTCTAAAGAGGCAGGTCAGTCAATGGTTCAGCTTGCTCTTGCCTGGGTTTTGGCCCAGAAACGAGTGAGTTCCATGTTAATCGGAGCCCGAAATATCTCACAGGTTGATCAGGTGTTTGAAGCTCAAAAACTGTCTCAATCTGATGAATTCAGAACTATTATGGACCAATTGAATTAAAACGATGATAGAATAATTATTTGTGAATACAATTTGACTTTAATATTAAACAATTAATTACCAGCAGGAGTCTACAGTGAAAAAAACGTCTTTATTTATTCTCATGATTTTTATTTGCAATATGAATATTCCTGTTCACGCAGATAATAAAACGGAATCAAAATCGGTAAAAAAAACAGGAAAGTTTCATGATGTAATCTGTGGTGAGGGAAAACGGTATCCCGGTCACCTGCAAGGTATTTGCACTGACAATAAAAATAGAATTTATTGGAGTTTTACCACTCAGATGGTCATGACGGATGCTGAAGGGAAAATTCTCAAAGAAGTTCCGGCTGTCTCTCATCATGGAGATCCTTGTTATCACGATGGGAAGGTTTATGTTGCAACCAATCTTGGAAGGTTTAATGATCCGGCTGGAAAAGCGGATTCCTGGGTTTATATTTACAAGGCTAGTGATCTGTCATTTATTTCAAGGCATGAAGTGAAAGAGGTTTTTCATGGTGCTGGTGGAATGAGTGTTCAAGATGGTCACTTTTTTGTCATTGGTGGGTTACCACATGAGATTGATGAAAATTATGTTTATGAATATGATGAACAATTGAAATTCATTAAGAGACATGTGATTCCCGGTCATACTCATATAGGAATTCAGACTGCTGCATTTGCGCATGGGAAATGGTGGTTTGGCTGTTATGGAACTCCAAGAATATTACTGGTCACCGATGCTAATTTCAAAGAAATCGGCAGGTATGAAGTTGATTGCTCACTTGGTATTGTTGGTGTTTCAGGTGGGAAACTGATGGTCGGAACAGGATCTTTCAAAAAAGGTCAGGGGAACGATGGCAGGGTGAAAATTGTCAAACCGGAAACCCTGATGAAATGAATCACTACAATACAAAGGGATGCACTTGTAGACTTTCTTCAACGGTTTGTGAAATATTATCAATAGTTTGTGATCATTTCAAAATGACAAGTAGAAGAATCGCGATGTAATGGCATGTGCTTCCAGCAATGACGAATGCATGCCAGAGTGCGTGAAAGTATTTGTACTTGTCTCCCATTTTGAGAAATAAGGTTCCAACAGAATAGAATAATCCACCTGCAAGAATCCATATTAAAATCGACAAAGGCATGGAATCGTAAAGTACTTTAAGGGTAATCACAGGAAGCCAGCCTAGAATCAGGTAAATCGTTTTTGAAACCGGTCCTAAATGTTTGACTCGTATGACCTGGATGATTCCCAGAATTGCAAGCCCCCACATTGAAACGCTTAATAATAACCACCAACCATGATTCAAAAACATCACGGAAAATGGTGTGAACGATCCTGCAATCAATAAAAATATACACACCTGATCCAGTGTTCGGAAAAATCGTCGCCAGCTGAGATCATAAAAAAGATGTGAAAGTGTTGATGCTCCATACAACGCAACTAACGTGAAAGAATAGACAGCACAGGCAATCACAAGGTTCTTGCGTTCATCATGAATCACAAGATTCATTAACGAAATTGTAGCGGGGACTGTAATGATAAATCCGATGCCATGCGTGACAAGATTGGCAAATTCATCCTCAGGTCTTACTTCATGACTTTCGAGTTGATCACTTCTTGTTGGAATATTCAACATGGACTGACTCTTCTTGATAATCGAGTTAGCTTATATATAAAAGGACTTCGTTAAACCTGATATTTATATCCTGTTAGTGATTTAATCAAGGTCAGTTAAAATAATAGGAAAAAAGTCTGAGTATTCGAGTGGTAAAGTGTGGATATTTGCTGTCTTAAATATTCAGGAGTGTCGAGATTATACTAAAAACAAGCCAATATATTGTTTTCAATAGACGAGAATTATCAGATCAACTGATTTTACTTATGAAATGGGTTCCTTCAAACTCTTGCATTGCGCCATGTTGGGGCATTACAATTCACTTCTTGATTTAAGTTACTATTTAACCCACCTGTCTTCCTCGCATTCTATCAATGGAATCAAACAACTGGAGAATAAAATGAATTTAAAAAAACATGTTTTAAGTATGACTGCATTTCTGGTGACCCTTTCGAGTGCAAATATATTACTTGCTCACTGTGAAGTTCCTTGTGGAATTTATGCAGATCAACGCCGATTTGCTTCAATGCTTGAAGATCAGGAAACAGTTGCGAAAGCGATTGTAAATATTAATGAACTTGCAGGCAAAACAGATGCCCAGTCCGTAAATCAATTAATCCGATGGGTGAATACAAAAGAACTTCATGCGACGAAGACTCAGGGCGTGATTGCACAGTATTTCATGACTCAACGAATTAAACCTGGTTCAGATGGATACGTCAAAAAACTGACTGCAGCTCATGCTGTGATGGTTGCTGCGATGAAGAGCAAGCAAAGTACAGATCCTAAAACAGCTGCCACTCTGAAAAAAGCAATTCTTGATTTCTACCGTGCTTATGAAGGCAAAGAACCTCATTTTGATGACCATGATCACGATCACAAACATGATCATAAACACAAATAATTGATTTTCAATAATCAATTTAAAACAAAATTAAAGGGTTCTTTCGAGAGCCCTTTTTTTATTTCAATGAACATGGGCTGACCCATAATTAATTAACAGGCAGTGAGGGCGGTAAAGATGGTTTGGAAATCCAAATTCTAGCAGAGTTGGCGAAGTTCAAAGAAAACGAGTTACAAGAGAAAAATAAGGATTAATAGACGCTGACGATGTCGTCTTTTCAAACATCAATCCACGTAAATGATAACACATACGGATTTCTGCAGTTTGCCTCTCCAGCTTCATTGAACCCGAGTGGCTACAAGAGATTTCATAAGTAGAGCTTAATCGGCTGTAGCGCTCAGACGATCTTTCAATTCAAAACAGCGTACACCCTATATTATTCGGGTTATTTGATTTCCGAACCGGTGTCAATCCATTCAACAATATCGGGCAATCGCCTCAAGTATTATTGCTATTACTGCATAGAAACGGTAGCATTCATTATTTTCCGTTTTACCTGGGTGTCTCAATGATTAAGCGGTTGCGTGCTGCCAGCACGTGGCCTCATAATTCGTTGATGATAATAAATTGGCTCATTGAATGATCCCGGCAAGCACGTTACAAACAGATTCACGGCAACAACTTGCCTGGGAGCCGTTGCATCGGTTGTTTGCCAAAGCAATTCTTATCCGTTCTGTTGAAGAGCGGATGTTGCAACTTTTCTCTGA
>JAJRVU010000358.1 GCA_024277145.1 Planctomycetota bacterium | reverse complement strand
GCATCGTGAACTTTATATTCCCACCTGCACGCATTGGTACAGGCTCCCTGATTGGAATCACGATGGTTAATATATCCAGAAAGCAAACACCTTCCCGAATGAGCCATACATAAAGCCCCATGCACAAAAACTTCCACTTCCATGCCGGGGCATTCATCGTGAATTTCCTGAACTTCTTTGATGGATAATTCTCTTGAAAGAATCACCCGAGAAAGCCCCTGCTTTTTCCAGAAATTCACCGTTGCAAAATTGACTGCATTCGCTTGCACGGAAAGATGAATGGGCATTTCCGGCCAACGTTCCCGAACCATCATAATCAAACCGGGGTCAGACATAATCAAAGCATCAGGCTGCATTTCAATAATAGGTTCCATACTTTTCAAATAAGAACGAACCTTGGAATTGTGCGGAGCAATATTGCTGGCAATGTAAAATTTCTTACCAAGCCGATGTGCCTCTGCCACCGCTTCCGTCATGACTTCAATCTTATTGAATTCATTTTCCCGAACCCGGAGACTGTATCTCGGTTGACCTGCATAAACCGCATCTGCACCATATGCATAAGCATATTGCATTGATTTCAAAGTCCCTGCAGGGGATAAAAGTTCTGTTTTCATTATTAAATTGCCGTGTTTTCTTTTTATAAAATGTTTTATGATCCGTTTCAATAAGAATCATTTTTTAGTATCTGTGATTCTTTTGATATTTGTCCACTTTGATCATAATACAGGGATACAAATTCCTCCTTTTGGGGGAACGTGCAATTACAACAGAATCAGGATTAGGGTTCAACTAGAGAGATTTAGGATCGACTATATTTTTAAAAACAACTCTATTTTGCCCCGAAAACAATCAATACGAATATAAGATAGAAACCTCTTATTAACTATGAAACCCGGATATAATACAAACGGGCTCGCCTTTCATCGCTGGGACGATGCCCTCAATTTGATCGCTGAAACCGGCTATGAATCGGTTGCGATCACTCTGGACCATTATTGCCTGAACCCCTTTTCAGATAATCTCCAAAATGAAATTGCTGATTTCAAATTCCTTTTATCAAAACATAATCTATCTTCTGTTATTGAAACTGGTGCAAGATTTCTTCTTGATCCTCGAAAAAAGCACCATCCAACATTAATCAGTCCAATAAAAGAAGAGCAGGAAAGACGAATTGACTTCCTGAAAAAATCAGTTGATATTGCTTTTGAACTCAATTCAGATGCAGCTTCATTCTGGGCAGGACAGCGCGATAATTCCGTCACGGAAAACGATGCCTGGAATTATCTTGTTGATGGTTGCCGGGATGTTCTTAACTATGCAGAAAAGAAAAATGTTCGACTCGGATTTGAACCGGAACCGGGAATGCTCGTTGAGAGCATGGACGATTACGACAAACTCTTTCAACAGATGAATTCCCCTTTCTTCGGCTTAACGCTCGACATCGGGCATCTGCAATGTGTGGAAGAGCCCCCGATTTCTGAATTCATTCACAGGTGGAAAGATTCTATTTTCAATGTTCATATTGAAGATATGAAACGAGGAATTCACGACCATCTTCGATTTGGAGAAGGAGACATCAACTTTCCTGAAGTCTTGAAAGCGTTTCGAGATATTCATTATCAGGGTGGGCTCCACGTAGAACTCAGCAGGCATAGCCACATGGCACCTGTCGTTCTTGAAGAATCAATGACATTTCTAAAAAAGACCTTAAAGGAAATTTGATGAAGAAACATGCAGTCCTGCTTTCCATTCCAGGGTTACGAGAAAAAGATTTATCTTTCATGCCTCGATTGGCCTCATTAAATGATGGAAAAGATATCACAAGTTTGATTCCTTCTTTTCCATGCGTCACCTGTACGGTTCAGGCATCCATAACGACAGGCGTTTCCCCGGAAGAACATGGCGTGATCGCCAATGGTTTTTACTGGCGAGACAAACAAGAAGTTGAAATGTGGACCGCCTGGAACAAAGAAATACAAGCACCGCAAATCTGGGATCATCTGCATGAACATGATCCTGAAATCACGTCCGCTGTCTGGTTCCCATTATTAAGCAAAGGGGCAAAGGCAGATTATATTTGCACACCCGCTCCCATTCACAACCCGGATGGAAGCGAATCTTTATGGTGCTATACCGTCCCCGAAGAAATGTATGGAACATTAAAAGATGAACTGGGGCATTTCCCGTTAATGAATTTCTGGGGCCCCCTTTCCAGCATTAAATCAACTGCCTGGATTATTGATTCTGCCATCTTTTCAGCGAAAACAAATCAACCCAACTTCTTTTACATTTATTTACCTCATCTGGATTACGCTGCACAAAAATTTGGACCAGACAGTCCTGAAGCAATCGATGCCCTTTCAGAACTGGATCAAGTCATTGGCAAACTTATTGATGGTTTTTCAGAGGCAGGAATGAAAGATATTCTCTGGGTTGCTTCCGGGGAATATACGATCACAGAAGTGACCGGTGTGGGATACCCTAATCGTATTCTTCGAGAAGCTGGTATGCTTGATCTCAAAATTGACGATAATAAAGAATATCTGGTTCCCGGCTCATCAAGTGCTTTTGCGATGGTGGATCATCAGATTGCCCACATTTTTGTTAATGATGCTGAAAAAATAAATGAAGTTGCGAACCTGTTTCAAAATGAAGATTCAGTTGAGCAAGTTCTGGTGGGAGAAGATCGCGCCAAATTAGGATTAAATCATGAAAGATCAGGAGAAGTAATTCTGGTTTCTCAGCCGGACCAGTGGTTTGCATACTACTGGTGGATAGATGACGAGAAAGCTCCCGGATTTGCAAGGACAGTCGATATTCACCGGAAACCGGGATACGATCCCGTAGAAATGTTTATCAATCTTCCAGAAAAAGAGACCCCGCTTGATGCAACGCTTGTAAAAGGATCGCATGGATACCCTGCACAAGATCCGGAAAGAAAAACAGTTATCCTTTGTTCGGATCAATCGCATCTATATAATTCTGAAATCAAGGACACCGAAGTTGCAGAAATCATCCTGAAATATTTCGGCGTAAATTGTTGAAAAAGCGAACTGCACATAAAAAAGCCGATGACTCTATTGAACCATCGGCTATAATTTATTCTTGTCGTAATTTACATTTCAGCTCGACCTGTAAACTTGACACCATATTCCCAAAAGTCATTGTGAACCTGTCGGCTACGAACAAGTTCTGCATTAAACCAATGAGATCCGGTTGTATCTGGATCGAGACAAATAATCAGTTTCTCTGATTTGATCTGCCCCTTGTAAACAAAACCAAGTCCGGTTTGAGATAGATTTCTTCCCCAGGCTTGAAAATTCGTTGCTTCCGCACTTTCCCCTGCCAAGCTATCTGCACCCGGAATATATATTGTAATTCGTGATCGAAACGGTCGCCTGGAAATTTGCCGTTTTTGAGAGCAATGCCCATCCAATCGGTCAGACCACCGATCCAAAATAGCCAGCACATCAATGGCTTCTTTATCAGGGGGATTCAAATCTGTTTGTGTCATAATAATTTATCCAGAAAACATCTGGATCTCCTTTATTCATCTCTGAATTTTGTCATAAAATTGAATGTTTGGAATTAATTATCAAAGATTATCTTTATCGTTTAAAATTAAACTGTTTCAAATGTTTATCGGGATCTAAAGCTTCTTCATTAGAACCGGGAGCAGGCAATGCCTGTTCAACCCCAACTTCTGAACTGGATAGATCAATTAAATTACTATCTTCATTCTGGTCTGCAAGGTCACCTGTTGCATGTTGAACTCGAACAACAACAGGCTTCGTATAATTATTCCGATTCGAACGAATCACCTTCGCAACACTTCCATCAGTTAAAGTGACATAACTTCCAATTGGAAAAAGAGATTGTATTTTTAATAATGCTCTTACAACTTCCGGATCAACTGATCGAGCTTTCGCCATGTTTAACAAACATTCCATCGCTGAGTATCTCATCAAAGGCTTTCGATAAGGTCGATCTGATGTCAGGCTGATATAACTGTCAGCAACTTGTAAAATTCTGGAAAATTGATGAATTCCATTCCCGTGTCTTCCACGTGGATATCCGGTCCCGTTAAAGCATTCATGAACCTGATAAACAACTGTCGAAATCACTCTTGGCAATGAAGAGACATTCTGGATCATCTCAAGTGAATGAATGGGGTGTTTTTTAATCTCAATCATTTCAACTTGTGAAAGAAATCGAGGTGCATTTCGAATCTCTTCAGGAACAAGCATCATCCCCCAGTCATGAACTAATCCTGCAATCGAAAGGTTATGGATATTCTCCGAATCCAGTCCCAATTCAATCCCAATAGCCATAGCTAGTAATGAACATTCCAGCGATCTTGCAGAAATATTATCTTTTTGAAACCGACTGATTGCAGAAGTCAGAACACTATCTGTATCAGACATCATTTCCTTAAGATAATCGCCTGCCATCCCAACAACTTGTTGCCCATCCATTGGTTTACCATGCACTGCATCCATAAGCATCTGGTCAAGTTTCTGACCATTTTGGGAATGTTGTTCTTTGAGCCTTTTACGTTGTGCCTTGTCGTATCCTTTTCGGCCGATTTCTTTAACAGAATCCTTTACAGCATCCCCGGTATTTTTAACTTCAACTCGACCACAATCAATCATTTGGTCAATTTTTTCAGTCAATTCTGAATTGAATTTAAAAGTAGAATTATTTTCCTCTGCCTCAAGATCTCGCAATGTGACCTTATTGACATCATCTTTGTGAATGCCAACTTCTTCCAGCCCTCTTGCTTTAAGCTTGTCTTTTATATCCGAAGTGATAGATGAACCTTCAGCTAGAAGAAGAACCCCGTTCAAGTCAAATAAAGGAGATTCTAAAGTTCTCCCTATAATTAACTCATCAATAGCGATACGTGCAATCTCTTCCTGATTATCAGAGTTCGCAACATCTCCTTCGACAGGAGGTTTTTCAGATTGATTTATTTGTGTAGTTGAAGACATTATTGTCGTCCATTAAAGGTATTAATATTCCATCGTTCACCTACTTACATAGCTTAATTTCCAAGCAACTGCAGAAACATATTTTCGTCACAGAACAAAAGGCTGAAAGGGTTTACAGCATATTTCTACCAGTACCGATTACACCGATTATCAGGATGCTATTTAATCTACCATGAAATAATCTTGGCACTTATCGATACATTTGAGTGAAACACCTGAATGCTAATGGAACAAGGGCATTTGTTGCTAAAAATGAATCTACAACTGGTTCAACCGATTCAATCGGACCAAATGTTGAGTTTGGACAACTTTTCAAATTGAATTTCCTACATGATTCTGAATTTCAAACTAGGTTTTGGCAGGTAACAAACAAATAATTATTAGGAATACAACATGACGACTTTAGGAACAACAGCTTCAGCAACCTTAACAGCACAAATTGTTAACCCAATAATTCATGCTACTGCTGAAACATTTGAAATGATGCTTGACAGCAAAGTCAAAAGAACAGACCTGACAATCCAGTCAATGAATACCCCACTATATGATGTCAGTGCACTTATTGGGTTAAGTGGTGATGCTGGCGGATCAATCTGCCTCAGTTTCAAAGACGATACAGCATTTAAAGTTGTAAAGCAGGTCCTTGATATGGATGTTGATGAGATTGATGGACTGGTTTGTGATGCCGTTGGTGAATTTGCAAACATCATCGCAGGAAGTGCAAAAGATAAAATCAAAGAATTAAAATTAAACTTGGGAATCCCGAATGTAATTCAAGGAAAAGATCACCACATTAGCTTCCCATCAAACTCTCAGCCATTATGTGCATCATTTGAATCTGATCTTGGACCATTCAAAATTGCTTTTGGCTTCGTAAAAAAATAAATCAACGTAATTGACCAATTAAGTTTTTAATAATTGACTAAATAACTATTTGACTATATTAGAGGGAAGAATTATGAAAGTTCTTGTTGTTGACGATTCTGCTATGACTCGCATGGTTGCTAAAAGAACCCTTATGGGATTAGGTATTGATGATGTTAATGAAGCTGAGGATGGACAAGCAGGTCTTGATAAATTCAATGCAGCTGAATTTGACATTGTGTTTACCGATTGGAATATGCCAGTGATGGATGGCCTCGGAATGTTAAAAGCAATCCGGGAAATCAATAAAGATATTCCCATTATTATGATCACAACCGAAGGTTCACGTGCCAAGGTAACGGAAGCAATTCAGCACGGAATCAGTGATTACCTTGTGAAACCATTTACCCCAGACAGCTTGAAAGAAAAACTGTGCAAGTGGGTGCAATTTGCAACAAAATAATGCACTGAAAACAGATTCTTCCTAAATCAAATCAGGGGACTCCATTGGTCCGGGGTTCCCTTTTTTATGGAAGATGCAAAATGAAATCTTCGCCTTAAATTTCCTGTACCCCCTGCTCTTCTCGCCTGAATATTCACAAGAGAATAAAACAGACCAGCGAGTTCTAAATCATTAAGCCTATTTTCTGATTCTTAACAAGGTTTTGAACGGGGATTTCTTTGTGATGATCGCCCAGGCATTCCATTCTTTTTTAGCCACAAGTCCGCGATTCTTTACAAGGTTTCCTTTAAAAACCATCTCGATATCATCAAGAACGGTCACGTTATCTCCATAATAAGAATGGCCAAACAGGCTCGTATCAACCTGTGATGCATCAACGATATCAATTCCATGATTGATCGAAATCAGGTTAAGATGCTTTCCTGTCAATCCAAGTCGAGAATTCCCATGAAATATTTTAGACGCTTTCAATGCCCGATCATTTGATGATGCATAAATTGTAATGCGTTTTGCAGTCGGGATAATTTTTGGTGCAATATCATTTATAAAAATATCAGCGTCGATATCAGGAGCTGTCAGGAGAACCTGATTAATTTTTGGAGATTCTCCGAGTGTCACCTTATTCGAAAGACGATCAAGTGCTCCAGTGAGAACCCGATTCCCCATGCTGTGTGCAATCACATGAATTTTTGTTGCCTCGCCAAATTTTGCCATCGCCAGGATAAATCGATATGCATCTGACTTAGCCCAATCAGAAGTGGCTTCATCAACCTTGTAATCCTCAAGATTTCCCTTGGCAGGCCAACTGAACATCATAGGGACGCCATCAAAATCGAGGTCATGCGCAATCTGGGCTGTTCTTAAAGCTGCATCACGAAATTTCACATTATACCCATGAATGAATATAAACATTTCCCGCGCATCACTTTCATTAAGAGAATTATGAATTCCATCCAGAAATGTCTGTGGATCAGCAGGAGAAATATTCAATAGAACAATATGTTTCTTTGGGTTCTCTCGAAATTCAAACTTCCAGATTTTTGGCCTTTCGATTTCTCCCGTAACATGATTTTGAGGAATACTGACATCGCAGTAACCAATGGACATGCTGTCTCTTTGACTCCCGTAAAATTCAGCAGGTTTGGCTGAACCTGTTTTGTCCCGATTTGTTCCATAAAAAACACGAACAATATCATACTTGTTTTTTTTAATTCTCGGCAGGCTGCCACCTCCCAGCGGGGCAGATGCTTTCGGTTCTGGAACAGATTCTGTCATTTCAGGGACAGATTCTTCCGCGCCTGTTTCGTCAGGAGAAAGCTCTTCTGCCCCTCCTTCTTCCGGCTCAACATCTTCAAAATCCGGTCTTGAACCCGATAATTGCGTCTCGGCTTTATCTTCT
>JAJRVU010000357.1 GCA_024277145.1 Planctomycetota bacterium | reverse complement strand
TCATCGTTCAATGATTATTGATTATTGATTATTGATTATTGATTATTGATTATTGATTATTGATTATTGATTATTGATTATTGATTATTGATTATTGATTATTGATTATTGATTATTGATTATTGAATTTACTTCTAAAATGTTGATCTCACTATTTAGAATGCAATCTGGTACTGGGCTCTGAAGAGGAGTCCATCATCACCAACACGCAAATTCGGCCCGGAATTGTCTGATGGATTGTCATGAAGCACACTGACATCAAAGGAGAGTTTGTTTTTATGTGTGCCATTCAGGAAATAGTTGAATCCCCCTGCGTAACTCCAGGAATCCCCAAAAATGCCATCGATCTTGGAAGCTCGTCCCACAATTTCCAGTTTTTTGGGCTTTAGCATATACCCGGAAGCAATGTAAAAACCGTCATCATAAAGTTTGTCATGAGAAACGGGTCCGGTGGTTGAAAAATCATTCAGCCAACGAAAATAGTATTCCGAACTGATACTGAGCCCTTTGTATTTCAAAGCGAAGTCAGTGGCAAGTAAATAATACTTGAACTTCTCAACTGTCACTCCCGGAGCCAATGCTCCGATACTTGTTAACCGGGTGCCATCAGTTAGCCTGACTATATTCGATTCAGGGATACTATTTCCCAGTTCATTTGTACCTCCTTCAGATGAAAAAGTAAAACTGGAACCAATCCTTAACGCAACTGTTTTATGGTAAGATAAGTCGGAATTCCCTTTTCCGAATTCATCCAGAGGTTCAAACCAGACCGAACCTGAATAGGCAAATGAGTCATTCACGTCTTCATCCTCCAAATCCGTGGTTTCAACTCCATTACCCACCATGGCTCGATAGAAGAAAATTCGATTAATCTCGCCACTCGCCCATACTCCAATAGAACGATCAGGGCGAAAAAATGTAGTGGCTACAGAGCGATCAATTAATTGGGTTCGGGTGGAACCTCCCAACCACTCTCGACTACCGGGAACAAACGCTTTTCCTATATAGAGATTAAATGCCTTGCTGAATTGATAATTAATCCAGAAATCATGCACTTTCATATCATGATTATCATCAGTGTCTCCATCCAGGTTCAGGTAAAATTGCAACTTCGGATCGTACATGAAACCGGAAAATTCCAGCCGGCCTCGCTCAATTTCAAAATCACTTCTGTTCTGAATGAGTCGTCTGAATCCTGTTCGATTCGTAAAACTTTTTTTATCCCTGCTTAATCCGGTATAACGAAACTGCATACGTCCGTTGATTTTTAATTCAAAAGGTGTTTTGTTTTTATCAAACGGACGAATCACAAATCCGCCATCATAGTCAGAATAATAATCTGGATAGACTTCTTCACATTCCGTACAGGTTTCTGATCCCGGTACCCATTCCATATGTGGATATTCAAGTGGTGGGCTTGTCGGCGAATGCAATGGACCTTCCTGGATCGTTTCGTTACCTGGAAGGGAATCATATTCCGGAATAATTTCATTCTCAGGAATAGGGACCTGATAGTTCATCTGGGTTGCTTTTTGCTGTTGGTTCAGGAGAAATTCAATCTGCTTTTCTGCATAATTCAATCGCTCCTGAAGGTCTTTATTTCCATTGGCAAAGTCTTCATTTTCATTGACGACATTGGTTTCAAATACGTCAAAACCTCCTGATTGCTGGTAACTTGCTTTTACAACCAATTCGTTATCTGGATCATCGGAGGACTGATAAAAATCCTCAGCGAATAATTGTGAAGTGCCTGCGAAACAGATTACACAAAAACAGAGAATATAGATGTGCATTTTCAACATGAGTTTAAACCAGGAGTGAATTATTGAAGGAAGGGATGTTGTAATGATGTTCAATTGGAAAAATATTTAGGCCGGAAATGAGTTCAGATAGGAAGGGAGATCAGGAGATCTCAAGGTTGGATATGTAGAATTTGAAGGGTGGATTCTCTCGATTAGATGTGTTTAAGAGAGTTCCATCTTTTTCTTATATCGGCTTCACGGTTGGTAAATATGAAAGAAAAAGTAAAATAAACCGCTTCCAACAGAATAGTTTGGAAAATACATTTAAAAATAGGGGTTTTGGTTAAGTTTAGAAGATATTATCAATTCAATCTTTCGAGACTCATTAATCACCAATCTTTGTTGCTTGCGTAATTTGCCAGAATTGCTCATGCTGAAGCAATCCCGTTTATCAGATATTGCTGGTATTAATTTCAAACCTCAGCCTGATTTACCCTTCTAAGAGGAATTAAAATGCATCGTTGGAACAATTATTATTCTGGATTTCTTTCTTTTTCTCTGTTTCTAATTGTCACTTTGCTCTTATTGAATCAATCAACGATGGCTGATGAAAAGCCATTTCCTTCTTTTGAAGATTTACCAGTTCAGGAAGAACTTCCCGATCCTTTCACGATGATGGACGGAACAAAAGTGACCACGCGCGAGCAATGGTATCAGAAGAGAAGACCGGAACTTAAAAAACTATTTCAGCATTATATGTATGGATATTTTCCGGAATCCCCCGGCATCAATTCAAAAGTGATTTCAACCGATACGTTATGGGAAGGCAAAGCAACATTAACTCAAGTTGATATTCGCATTAACGGACTCAAAGGAGAAAAAGTTCCTGTCATTCACCTTGCGATATTTCTACCAAACAATCAGAGAAAACGGGTGCCAATTTTCATTGGACTGAATTCCTGTGGAAACCATACTGTGATTGATTCTGCTTTGATTAAAATTCATCCACCAGTCTGGTTTGCTGATATTTGTCACAAAAATCCTGAACAGGGACGAGGAGTGATGAAGCCAGCTTGGAATCTGGATTATCTGATTGAGCGTGGCTATGGGCTTGCAACATATTGTACGTCTGATATGGATACGGATCATCCTGACCCTGACGATGGAATTCACTCTTATTACAAAAATGTGGCAGGCTCATCCGAAACAGATTGGGGAACATTATCTGCATGGGCTTGGGGAGCGATGCGATGTGTGGACTATCTGGAAACCGTCAATGAAATTAATTCCAGACAAATTGCTATTATCGGGCATTCCCGATGGGGAAAAACCGCGCTATTGGCCGGAGCTATGGATGAACGAATTGCTTTAGTTGTTCCACATCAGTCGGGAACAGGGGGGTGTGCGCTCAGTCGGAATAACGATGAAGAAACTATTGAGCGAATCAATCGAGTCTTTCCACATTGGACAAATGAAAAATTCAAGCAGTTTAGCAATAACGAAAACAAGCTTCCTTTTGACCAGCATTTACTCGTTTCTTTGGTGGCTCCCCGTCCATTGCTTGAAACTGTTGGACTAAAAGATACCTGGGCCAACTATAAAAGCTCAATAAAAGGTTTAAGGGTCGCAGGGAAAGTTTACGAATTTCTCGGCGCACCGGGGTTAAAAGGGACCGGAATTGTTCAGAATGATGAAAAAACTGACTCCGATGAAGTTGGCAACCTTTTACAATACAGGAGAGATGTCAAACATGTTTTGAATAAAGAGTACTGGGTGAAAATTCTTGATTTTGCTGACAAACAGTTCGATAGAAAATAAATAACCAGAACGCATCAGGGGATTTAAGGACTATAGAAATAGATGAAAAAGAGGGCCACACACTAATGCGAACATCAATGCATGGCCACTCACCTTACTCATTACATCAACGAGTCTGGTCGTTATAGCAAGACTAGACATCGCCTAATCTTGCTGATTGTAGAGTTTTCTCTTTTTTTATAATTGGTTCTGGCTCATGGGAGTTCGGTTCCAGTTGATTAGAACAAGATCTTCACGGCCAAAAAAGCGTAATACGCTTTAGTTATCGTTTGCTAGTTTTGCAGGAGGAACATTAGCTGCGATTTGTGCAAACGCATCAAGCATCTGTTGTTCCATTTCCTGTACTGTAGAACCACCTGGAACATCCATCCAGATTCCACCACCAGCAAATGCGATTGCTTCCATCAGGTTACGATCAGCACCCTGACCAACTGTCAGCGTATGAATTTTATATCCACGATCAATTGCCTGTTTGGCTTCATAGAATGCATACTGCTTGTTTTTGTTGGAAGTGGTGTAATCTGCACTGCCATCACCATCGTAGTCAGTCAGCTCAGCCCAGTCCCAGTTACCGGGAAGAGACCAGCCACTTGGACTTCGGTTTGCATTTCCATCTGTCATCACCAGTAATGTTGGACGGGCACCATATCGACCATGAGACTCAAGAAGGTCACGACCATCTTTAATTCCGTATCCCAAACCGGTGAATACTTCATAATGACCTGCCTGCTTGTGGCGTTGAATGGTGTCAATCGCCAAGTGGTCATCCGTAATTAAATCAGTACCCAGATCAACAGATTCAGGATACCCATCATCAGTCAGTCCTGTTTCTACACGAGACGTGCTATCGTATGTCACTAGCCCGATGTGATCGCCAAAATCGAGTCCATCCAGGAATACGGTAAAGAGAGTCATTCCTTCTTTCATGGCATGGAATGGATAAATTGGTGCTCGCCAGAGGTCTTCTGAATGCCTGTTTCGTTTTTTTCTTTCAATCAGGTATCCAATGAGAGTTCTGTAACCATATTTTTTTCGGTACCCATACCGATTAACATCGCTGTCATTTTTTACGAAACTGAAATAGTCTCTCCACCGATTGTAGTGATCAGATCCATCTGGTTCACCTTTCATATTACCACTATTGAATTTTCCTTCTTGTGGGAATGGGTATTTGTATTGTCCATTTTCCATTTCATCAAGTCTCAGTGTCTGGTAAATTGTATTATAATCACTGGAACTAACATAAGTTCCTGTGTAGGAATCAATATCACCAAAACCTGTTGAAGGGAATTTGGTTCTACCTGTGTCTGAATACGTCAGGTTTTCTGCAACCAAAGTATCCCAGATATCATCAAAGTTTGCTTCAACTGGTGCTTTTCCCAGTTTGGACGAAGACATTGCAGGGAACTGGCTGTCAAAACTCATGGAACCTGAATAATCCAGAACAACAACAATATCTCGTGCTTCCACAAACGCAGTTGCAGAGGCCGTTATTGAAGCTGTTCCATCACCAAAGAATTTGGAAAAGAATAAAGATAGTTTGGAATCTGGTGCAGACATGTCAGAATTCGTTTTTCTGGCAGTTACCTGAACAACATTGGATGGAGATTGGCCCCATTGAATGTCAAAACTACCCGTAGCAGTATTATAAACTCTCTTGCCGAATCGAACATCAGTGTTGATATCAATATAAGTGTCATTCAAGCCAGCGACTTTAAATGCCATGTCCTTGGCAGCATCAACAGCAATCGCGTTGACATCACCTCCACCACCCGACTGGGCAGATTCTTCAATTGCAGCGGTAATTTCCTGGGCAGCAGCCAATGCAGAAGCATCAACAGCATTTTGCATACGAGTTTTCGTTAATGAAACAACTCCCAGGTCAACGCTCAAGGCAACAAAGCCTATCGACGCAACCAAAGCTGCTACAGACATGACAAGAATACCGCCACGCCGTTTTATTAATTGTTGAAGTGATCGTATCTGTCGGTTAATTCTTAGATGGCTCTTCATGTCTAATCCCCCTCAGGTGTCATTCAAAGTTGTTGTTTGATTCAGGTATTCTATTTTCAAAGTTTAAAACTTTGGGAATTCAATTCGTATTTTTGTTTACAGAAAATATTCTAATTTATGATTGTTACTCGACCTGAACGGAACACGAGAGATGCAGTAACATTCTCATTTTCCATGTAATGCAAAGGAAAAGTAGTAATCGAGTTGTATGGTAGAGAAACATCAATCTTAAATAACTCCAATGTGTTATCCGTATCTGACAAATCAAAAGGTTGACCTTCGTTTGCCCCTTCAGCATGAGTGATTGATATCGTTACATCTTCTGAAGGAAGGTTCGATGCTTTTATAAAGTTAAGAATATCAGTGGTGATTTTTTCATTGGCTGTTGTTCCATCTGGTACAACACCTTCCCAATCCATAGCAGCAAGACGACCCCCTTCGCGAATCGCTGAGGACATCACGTGAGAAGCATCAACTGCCTGGCTCATTTCCCATGTCCCCAAAAGTAAGGTCAGGAACAAAGGCATAACCAATGCAAATTCAACAATGGCTGCACCTCGACGGTTTTCTGCACCGTGACAAATTGCTGATCGTCTTTTCTGTGTTTGTTTCAACTTTTTCATGATAATCACCGTTTGTTAATTCTGGAAAGTTCTAACTATTCATGTCTCATGATTGAATGGCCAGTAAGATTTAAATCCGCTGGAATAACCGAAGGAAGAATTAAGGAAACATCCCCAAATTCGACTTCCGCTCGAACAATATAAAGTTGTCTTGGTTCTGCATCCGAAAGCTCAATGCTTGGTAATGAACCGTAATTCACACTGGATGGGTCCATGCCCGGAGTGTCAAATACATCAGCATTTTTTACTGTGACAGTGACAGATGCTGTCGGAAATGCAGTGCTGAGTATGGAATCTACTCGATTTAAAACAGTCGCTGTAGAAACACCTTCAGCCGATCCCTCACGGGCAGCTTTACGCGTCGCTGCTTTGAGAGTATTAACAACCATGAATGCATGGCCAATTTCAAAAAGTGAAAACATAAAGAAAAAGAAAACAGGTGCAATAAACGCAAGTTCCACAATGCTCGTACCCCGACGTTCGGATTGATTGCTTGAACTTCTGTTTTTTAATTTTCTGTAATGACCAATCATTTCTGGTCTCCCCTCATTATTTAAACTGGCAAATCTATTTAGCCAATGGAAAGCTAGATCACAAAATGAGGTCAGGAGCAGATATTCACCGAATTTATTTAAAAAAAATACAAATATTCGGAAGTGTTGTTTTTTTGCAACACGCAATGATGTGAAGCTGAGACAAAACCCTCTGGATTAAGCAGATTGAGGGAATTTAGAGATGCAGATTTGCAAGTCTGGAATTGTGTCAAATATAAGTACTAGGGTGGGTAAAGCGTGTAAAGCACGACAACGGAGTGCGTCGTTATAGTTATCACGCACCCTATTTTAAAGCCTTGACAAGGCTCTAGTATTTTGCTTTCAACGGGATTTGATTCTTATTTGTTGATCGATTTAAGGGTCTCGAAGCGCGAAAATCATCTTTCAATAACGATTGACTTTGATAGATAACAGGAAATTCAGACTCTTCTTTTTCGCTTTCCATGTCATTTTTTGAATCATCATTACTCACCTGGAGTATATGACCCTGTTGCCCAACTTCTTGAGAATGCAGTATGAGAATACGGTAGATTTCTTTAATCGTATCTTTATGCTTTTGAACAGTGGAATGGTTTGCCTGAACAATCAGTTCGGATTCTGCATTTTCAGCATGGGCGCTATCATAGGAAACAACACCATCTGACTTGGATCCTAGAGAAGATTTGGAATTTTCACCAACTGACTTCGGCAATCCTAGCACCCCAACAATGTTGTGATGCTTTATTCCATCGGTATATTCAGTCTTTCGCAGGATTTTTAAAATAGGGTTGTCAGGAGCAAGAGAATCTATACTCGTTCTTCCAGTAATGGCTTTTGAATCTCGAAAAGCCTTAGGGTTGTTTAATAAAAGAGATTTGGAAAGTTGAAGCGTCTGGCTGGGCAATGTAACAAGTCTTCGGATTAACCAGCGGGATGGGCCATTGGAAAAACGGCTTCCCCGGTGCGGAGTTGCAACGGTAATAATTCTGTTGACTGAAGGATTGGATTCAAAAAACAGAACACGTTTAATTGCGTTTTTGTTGTTTTCACTTGCCTTGATCTCATTCAATGGCACCCTGCTGATCGCATTCCAGTACTTCTCTCCACTTTCTACGGTCACTGCTTTGGCTATGAGGCCACCCATGCTATGACCGACCATGACCATGTTATCCAACTCAGGATTGTCTTCATTCGGATCAAACAGCGATCGCATTTCTTTCAGGTCTTCACGTAAATCTGCAGCCGTTTCAATGAATGGTTTCCCACTGGGGTAAAGATAAAACCAGAATTGGTATTTTTCATCTATTTCAGGAATAGCCTGTAAATCATTATATGCTTCAAGCCAGGTTTGCGGACTCGACCACACCCCATGAATCATTAATACTGGTATTTTATCTTTTTGAAACGGTCGAAGCATATAGATGCCAGCAATTTTCTGAGCTTTATCCGGACGAAGTAATCCTAAATGATCAATCCCTTTCAATCGGGATTTCTGCATGAAGTAAGCAAGAGGAGTCGTTAAATCAGTCTCCAATGTCACTTCCCTGTCATCAATGGTGACGGCTCTTTTTTGATGGGGATCATACAGGACAAGCCTGCATTGTGTGGTTGAAGAATTCTCACCTGAATCAGCATCAAGATGCATAAATGCAGTAATGGGAAAACTGATCCCTCGTGCAAAATGCTTCTCAACTTCCGGATTCTTAGTGCCAGGCCTTCGGACAGCAATCAAAGGAACGCCCAGGCCGGTTGTTCTGTGAATATTCTCAATCCCGTTGACCTTGTAATCAGAAACGAATTCGAAATGGTCCAGTTCTTCCGGTTTCCAGGTCCACTCTGAAGGATCAATCGTCAAGGTGTAAGATTGATTCCCGTTTCGAACCGTAAATTGGCGATTCATAAACGGAAGTTTCTTTTTGCTGACAATCCGTAAATAATTCTCAAGAGATTTATTATAGAGCCTACGCATTTGATAAATTTGCTCATCATCCGGCTCTTCGACGCTTGTGATTTTCTCATCAAAGAAAAAACGGTAAGAATACACGAGACTTTTAAAGTACGATTCCTGTGACTGTTTTTTGTTGAGGTGTTCTTTCTTCTGCCCATTGACATAATGAAGCTCTGCCAATGATTGAGCCAGGGAACTTGAAGGAGAGTTCTGGTAAGAACGTTCAATATGCTGAATTTGCTTGCTTCGTTTAAAAGCAATTCCGGTATTCAGGTTTTCTTTTTCAATGATCCGTTTTGTGAGATCGCTTATCTGCGGTTCGTCTTCATTATGGTTTTTCTGAAACGGGAAAGAGAATCCGTTACCTTTGTGACGAACTTCAACAAAACTTGTTGAGGCGCACCCCGAAACCAGCAACAAGTTCATGCTAAAAATGATTAGCAGGAAACGATGCTTGATTTGAGGTCTCAGTTGAATTTGTTTTTTGGTCAGACGAGTAGTCATTCCGCCCTGAATACGAAGGGAAAATTGGTACGATTAATGCGTAAATCAGGACGAAAGATAGGGATTTTATGAATCCGGTCAATCCCTCTTTATCATCAGGTAATAAGGGGATATACTGGAAGAAGATGATTTTGCCCTTCTTGTGCGAATTACCTAAATTTCTGTTACTGTGGGTCAGTTTGGCCGGATAGGTTATGTGAATGCTAGTGATATCAATGGAAATGATTGAGGTGAGTCGCTTTCAGATTTCCAGGATTGAGACAACAACGACAAATCAAGATAAAATGAATTCACCGACTGCAAATATTGCAAATCTTTGGAATAAATTGCAGAGAATGAATGTCAACTACGTTTGAATAGAAGTTTTCGTCCAGGTTTGGTTTTTCCATCGAAAAATTCAGTTGAGTGAAAAATGGTTTTTGAAAAAACAATAAAAAGAAGACCTGCAACCGAAAAAAGACGCAGGGAAATTCTCGATGCTGCCCTGAGCTGTTTTCTGGAAAAAGGTTTTTCAGGAACAACAATCGAAGATATACGAACCCTGTCTAAAGCAAGTCATGGGTCTATTTATCATCAGTTCCGTAGTAAAGATGAAATTGCGTTTGTTCTTTTTATTGAAGGAATGCAGGATTACCATCAGCAGGTTATCAAATCGCTCGAATTTGCTTCCACCGCCAGGGGGGTTCTTCATTCAATAATCCACTCACATATCAGGATTACGGTTGAAGATCCAGAGGTTTCCCGTTACCTGAGTCAAATCAGTATGGCGGATGATGTAGGTGATATCGAAGAACGGTATGAAAAACTAAATGATGACTTTGCAAAAGATATCTGGTTGAACTTAAAACCATACGTTGAGAAAAATGAAATTCGCCAGCTTCCTCTCGAACTCTATTTTTCAATAATTATTGGTCCCGGTGCTCATCTCTGTAGAAGCTGGTTGAGAAAACGTATCCAGAAAAATCCGTTGGATTCAGTGGAAGAATTGACAGAAGCAGCCTGGAATTCGCTACGAGTTATCTAATGATGTGAACAGCACTAACAAATTACCACAGATTCGTCCGCGGTGATTCCTTTTCCACTTCGAATATCTGCTGATAAAGCTCTTTTGATTTCTCGTCCATGTTTTTGGGAAGAACGATTTTGATCACTACGAGTTGGTCCCCGGGAGTTTTTGTTTTCTGGTCAACAATTCCCTTTCCTTTAAGCCTGAGTTTTGCTCCCGTTGAAGTTTCAGGGGGAATGGTCAGCATCACTTTTCCGTCTGAAAGCGTAGGGACTTCCACCTTAGTTCCAAGAACAGCTTCATCCGGAGTAATCGGAACATCGAGAAGAATGTTGTTATTTTCTCTTCGGAAATAAGGATGTGCTGCAACATTTAAAGTGATAAGCAGGTTCCCCGATGGGCCACCATGAAAGCCGGCATGACCCTGACCTCCCAGGCGAATCACACTTCCAGTATTCACACCCGGCGGGATTTTGATATTTAGTTTTTCTGTGCCGGAACCTTTATTCAGTTGAACCGAATGGTTCCCTCCTTCTGCTGCAGTGTTAAAAGAAATATCCACATCCAGACGAATATCTTCTCCTTTTCTGGGACGAGGTTGTTGAGCCTGTCGACCACCTCCGAAAGCCCCCCCGAAAAGGTCTCCCATATTCATACCGCCAAACAGATCTCCCAGATCAACTGGTCCGTTTTGTCCGAACTGGGGACCAGCTCCACCTTGGAATGAACTGCCGAAGCGGTCATATTGAGACCGTTTCTCGCTGTTGCTTAATACGGAATAAGCTTCCTGGATCCGATTAAATTTTTCCGCTGCATCTTTGTCATCAGGATGGGCATCAGGATGGTATTTCTTCACAAGCTTTTTAAAAGCTTTTCGAATATCAGCATCGGTAGCTGACTTGGGGATATCAAGTTCTTTGTAGTAATCTTTGCCAGACATGGAAGGAAGTATCATCTTAATAAGGAGTAGTGGGCAATTAAAATCTGTTGGGGGCCAGGATGTCTCTCACTTTATTTTATAGCATGAAACTCTATTTTACCATCGGGGATAACATGATCAACCAGAGAAAGAATCTATTTGATCCAGTTTCCGCAATTCCCTCTCCATTGCGAACGTTTCAATTCCTAAAAGGGCTTTGAATTCCTGATAGTTCGCAACATCTGCTTCCTTTTTTTGAGTCAGGGAATCGTTTTCCCCACCGTCATTTTGAATGGGCCTGCTGCGAATGGACCGGATGAGAACATTTTTAGCGGTATGTTCCATGTCGATGAATTCAATCACTTGGGTATTGTATCCACAGATTTCCATCAAACTGGCACGCAGAGCATCGGTTGCAAGAGAAGAATATCGTTCCCGCATTATTCCGTGATCCAGAATCGGGGATTGTGCAGAATGCGAGATTTGAGAAAAAAGCTCATGCTGACAACAGGGAACCGCAAGAATGACATCTGTCTTCCACGAAATAGCATGTGCCAATGCCAAATCGGTTGCTGTATCACATGCATGTAATGAAACAGCCAGATGAACAGGATCAGAGTTCTTGAAATGGCCAATATCACCTGTTTGGAAATGGATATCCGTAATATTCAGTTTGTTAGCAATTTTTTCACATTCCCGGATCACATGTTCGTTCCAGTCCAAGCCGATAATCTGAACTTTCCTGCTAAGAATTTCAGTCAGGTAATAATGAAGTGCAAATGTCAGATAGCTTTTTCCACACCCGAAATCGATAACGCGAATGGTTTCGTTTTCAGGAAGGGAAGGGACCGTATCACTCACCAGTTCGAGGTATCGGTTGATTTGTCGGAATTTGGAATAACGTGACTTCCTGACTTTACCATCAGTTGTCATGATTCCCACTTCAATCAGGAATTGGCAGGGGGTTTCGTCAGGAATAATATATTGTCGGGTTTTGTTATGAGGCTCAATAGATTGCTTTAATGTCGGCTTGCTTTGATTGATGTGTATTCCATCTTTCTTTTTATGACGAATTTCATAATCAGATTCTGTTGTAAAAAGATGACAGTTCAAATAATGATTTTCAAATAAATCGAGAACATTATTTGCAATTTCTACAGATGAAAAATTTTCATGGATGGTCTGTTTCTGTACCTGTGAAGTCTTCTGGTAACACAGGTTTCCTTTTAACTCGATAGGCCTGATGTTGATTTTAGAAGCGACCTGATCTGAATTCGGTCTCTTTTTACTCAGAACAATTTTTATGCAAGAATTTTTTGAAAGAGATTGTTTGAGAATCTCTTCAAATTGGTTCTGATTTGTATCGTTCAAAATTCCGGGTCCGAAAATTAGTTTGACTGTAGGGCGTATTATAAAGGGAAGAAGTTTATTGGTTCAGGAATCAAAGATTAATAGCAGATTTAAATGTGATTCTGCTGTTGAGTTCCTGCATGTCAAAATGAAAATGAGCATGGTTTACGACCGGTTTGATCCAGAAAAACCCGCCATAAGTCCGTTCCAGCTTCCATCGATAGAATAGTTTATGTATCGAATGAATTGCCTGGTAGGAAATAAAAAATACTCCGGGATGGGAAAGAAGATAGTCTGCAGGTGAATGGAGAGCCGCAAGATCCTTTTCAGGTTTAAATTGGGCTTCTTCATGATTCAATGATGATTTTGGATCAGGATCCTTAAAGTCAATCGGGCTGTCAGAAAATAATTTAAGCGAGAACTTCAGGCTTTTTCTCGTTCGTTTTTTGATCAGGAAAGGTGGTTTATCTTCATAATGGTAATAGGGGCTGAAAAGAAGACCGTTTTCTGTTTCAAAAAGCTTTCCCAGGCTTGATGATTTTGAATGGTTTATTTGCACCTCGCCAATTTCTCTATGGAAATCCCCTATCACGTCATTGATGAAATTTGTATCCGGGTCCGCTTCAGAAAGATCAAAATGGCTGCCACATTCGACGCACCAACTCTCCTCCGGGATCACCCAGTGAAAGCAGTCATGGCATAACATTAAAGATTGCATTGATTCGAAATCTTGTGAAACTAAGGGCAGAATAAGACAAGTGGTTCGGAAAACTGGAAATTGATACTGGCAGAAACTTCTTCTATAGAGGGTTATCTGTAAAATTCATTATTCATCTGACTGATCCTGAATGAAATTGTCGGTTTATTGTTCAAGACTGATCCGATTTGCGATAAACTATTAATACGTGGTCTTCAAATACTCTGGTGTCTCTTCATTTCACTTGGTTGAAATATTGATGAGCATTTTAAGAGAGTGTCTGGACCAATTCCAATATACAGACTCCACTAGCAGATTCATAAACAGAATTGGGAAAATAGTATAATATGGGACTGAACAAAAAACAGAAGAAACAGATTGAAGCTTCAAAAAATAAGCTTGGTAAGCTGAGGCAGTTATTGACCAATGCAAAAAAACAACCGGATGACCCTGCTGAAATCCCACGATTAGAAGGTGAAATCGCTGCGATTGAAGCGAATATTGAAAAGATCAAGAATGGCTGATCAGCTTTTTCCTCCCACTGTGATTGTTGTTCATCCGAAAGAACGCAAAAGTAAGTGTACTGTTCACCCGTTGAGGGGAGATGAACGGTTTGCTTTCTGGAAGTTTCCCAAAATTGGGCCTGAACCCCTGAACCAGTATGTTCGTCTGGGGTACGGAGGTCCGGTGATTAGTGAAAAAGATTATGACCGGGGGCTGCTTGTGCTTGATGGAACATGGAAACTTGCGGAGAAAATGGAAGAACCCTTCAAAGATATCGAGGTTCGATCCCTGCCACCCTGGAAGACAGCTTACCCTCGAATTTCAAAAATGTTTGAAGATCCGCAGGGTGGATTGGCTACAATTGAGGCTGTCTTTGCAGCTTTTTATTTAATGGGAAGAAAGACCGACCGACTACTAGACCATTACCACTGGGCTGATCAGTTTTTAGAATTGAATCAATTAAAATAACTGTTGAATATTTGATTTTAGAGAATTATTAATATGGTGAATTTTTCTGATTTTGATGATGAAATGCGATTTCATGAACTATGGGAATCGGTTCGGCTTGAACGACCGGTTCACTATAACCTGTTTACTTTTGGTGACACGGTGCTCCCATATTATTTTGTTGGAACTCCAACGGAAGAAAATGAGATGGTCAGTTTAATCAAAGGGGAAGTTCGCGTGGCGCGACCCACAATTATCACCCCTGATACAGCCCGTCCGGAATTCCAGAACTTTTTTGACGAACAAGGAGATCAGGGGATGATTGATTTTCTGTTGTCCCGCTCCGCAGCTTTTTCCCATCTTAAGTTTGAAAACAATAGCAGGTCCGAAAAATTCCTCAGTGATCAGGCGGAAGAAGTCATTTCCAAACTGAATAAACAGCTTGATTCGGAAGAGGAAGAAGAGACAGCCATCTTAAGTGCAATCAAACCGCTTGCAGGGATCGCGTTATTAAAATACACCGCAGACCGTGTATTAAGCAGCGCACCCGGAAATGTTCAGGAATTAAGAGAACGAGGATTCCTTCCCTAGAACAGTTTTGATCTCTGCTTCAGCTATTCCCCATTTTGAACGATCAACCTTAAAAGCGTTTTGAGTTCAGGGCGATGTCTCAAGCTTCCTATGATTCGGAATCGATCCAGCCCGAGCATTCTCAGTTGCCAATGAAGCATCGGACGAACCTGTGTTCGGAATGTGTGGCTTTGTTTTCTCTGAATCCACTGAATACAGCCTGTAATACTAAACAGGATGATACCAATATCCAGATACCAGCTTTTCCAGCCAGTATCAAAAATATTGTGCATCAGAACACACAGGCAGAAGCAGCCCAGAACAGAAATCAAAATGGGATGCAGGCAGCACGATTGCAGCCGCTCATTCGCTTGTACAAAACGGCCGTATAACTGTGTGTTACTGAGGGGATCCAGATTTGCTTCCTGTTGAAAAGGATCACAAACCAGTTCGCCATCTTTACGAGTGACGATGACCGCTTCCCCCTCATCCGGGAGATAGTCAACAATATATTCAAGTTCTTCAAAAGGGCTAACCATGAATGTTACCTTTTGTAATACCAGTAGTTACGAGATCATTATTCGTATTTATGCATTTTTTAGCGTTGTTAATACGAATTTCCACGACTTCACTATAATGATATTTGTCCAGAAAGAACTACTCTTTTTTTCCAAATTGGGATAAAAGTTCAAGAATCTTTTCCAGATCATTTTCCACAGCAATCGGTTGATTGGCATAAGGTGCTTTAGTAACACCATGTTCACCTAATGTTTTTTCAAACACTTCTTTATTTGCAGAATGGTAGCCTACAGTAATATTGGGATCTTTGAGCTGATGCCCGGTCAGGATGCAGACCACTCGGTCACCTGATCCGATAACTCCTTCAGAGCGAAGAAGTTTAGCCCCAGCCACACTCGCTGCACT
This sequence comes from Planctomycetota bacterium, assembly GCA_024277145.1. Lineage (GTDB taxonomy): Bacteria > Planctomycetota > Planctomycetia > Planctomycetales > Planctomycetaceae > JAJRVU01. The sequence continues at coordinate 30,415 of JAJRVU010000357.1, read as the reverse complement.
CGCTGGTTCGCACCCAAAACCATTCGCACCAATTTGGGCTTTAGCATTCAGGATATCCTGATCAGAAACTTCCCGCACGACACCATCACACACTTCTAATGCACGTAAACATTTGGTTAAATTAACCGGTCGATTTATCTCGATGGCAGTCGCTAATGTATTTGCTTTCCGTCCTTCCGTGTCCATTTTCTCGAAGTAAGAATCAATCTTTTTACGATCAGGATGTCCCTGATTCCAACGGACTCCCTGTTTTTCATAAAGCTGGTATAACGTATTTGCTCCGGTGGCATTAATCACAGCCAGTCGTGGAATTCGATCAATTAACCCAAGATATTTCAGTTCAGAAAAAGCTTTGCCAAAGGCGCTGGAATTTCCAAGATTTCCGCCGGGAACAACAATCCAGTCAGGAACTTCCCAGTTGAGCGATTCCAGAACCCGGTACATGATTGTTTTTTGTCCCTCAAGCCGAAATGGATTCACGCTATTGCAGAGGTAGATTCCGTTTTCATCACAAACTTCTCGAACACGTACAAGAGCATCATCAAAGTCGCCAAGAATCTGGATTGTCTTGGAATCAAAATCCAGTGCCTGGGAAAGCTTTCCATAAGCAATTTTTCCACTTCCGATAAAGACAACAACACGGAATTTTTTGGATGTACTTCCATAAATTGCCAGCGATGCACTCGTGTTTCCAGTAGAAGCACATGCCGCAAATTTTGCACCCATCATATTTGCATGTGTACTGGCTGCAGTCATACCATTATCTTTAAAACTGCCTGAAGGATTCAACCCTTCATACTGCAGATGGAGTTCTCCTTTTTTCATACCAACATAACGGCCGATCGCTTCTGATTTCTGAAGGATGGTCTGGCCTTCCCCGATGGTGACAATTTGATTTTCAGGCGCAAATGGAAGCAGGTCACGGAATCTCCAGACCCCACTGAAATCAAGGGGATTCCTGCGGTTCTGCCAGCGTGATTCAAATTCTTTTAATGATTTGGGAACAGGAATTTTATCCCATTCATATTCAACATCCAGAAGGGAATAAGCATCGCTTGATGCGGATACAATTTCATTCAAATCGTATCGTTGATCCGATTCTGGCGAGATTAATGTTTGATAAGCAAAATTGGCCATTGTTGAATTACTAATTTCTTTTCTCCGAAATTGAGTTGACAGAAAATAGACTTTTCTGGTTCAGCTTTGATTGAGCTTCGTGCCATTGAAATAAAACAGAAAGCGAAATAAAACAGAAAGCAGGGTGGACAAATAGCCCCTATTGTCAGGGTGGTATCCGATTTTTACTTCAATTCTGGTTTCATATCAATTTATCGTCTTTCTGGTGGTATTAGAAGCCTCAAATTAACCAGTAAGAATTTCAATTTAGATTGACAGTTTGAAAAGCAGAGTAATGTGATAGAAACTGTAGACTAAACTGGGTATAATGCCGGTGGAGAGACCGGTTTCGCCCTGGCTCAAATCATAATTGGGCCTGTTGTGGGTGTTTGGAAGTTTTCAGAACCGCTTATTTGTGCGAACCGAATTTCAGCGATGAAACGATAATAATTGGAGATCAGATAAGAAAATGAGCATGTCAATCATGCGGCGGATCAAATTTAACGCCGGCCATCGTCTATTCGGTCATGAAGGAAAATGTGCCTTTTTTCATGGTCATAATTACATGGCTGAGTTTCATGTGACCGCGCAGCAGACAGATTCTGTCGGACGAATCATTGATTTTTCCAAGTTAAAACAATTGCTGAAAGGCTGGATTGACGAGAATTGGGATCACAGTTTCCTTTTGTGTGATGAGGATGCAAATGGGATTGAAGCAATTAAAAAAGTGGAACCATCCCGATATTTTATCATGCCTTACAATCCAACTGCGGAAAACATGGCTCAATACCTGCTTGATGAAGTCTGCCCTCAATTGTTGACTGAATTTGGGGTCAAAGCCTGGAAAGTCGTGATCTGGGAAACAGAAGAAGCTTGTGCAGAAGCAACGCTGGAAGTCGAAAATCGAGACGATATGTCATTCCAGTCAACAGATACCTCTTCTTTTCCTGAAGGAATCAGTTGGTAACCCTTCAAGCTTGAAAAATATCTACAAAAAAAAGCGACTCATGAAGAGCCGCTTTTTTTATTGATTCTTCTCTGTTTATTGATGACGAAAACTCTCGCGTCAATAAGAGAATATTGTTTGCTAATCTTCAGAAACATAAGGTAACAGGCCGATAAATCGGGCTCTGAGAACTGCTCTTCTTACTGCACGCTGATACAAAGCAGAAGTTCCTGTTCGTCGCCGTGGAAGAATTCGACCTTCACGATCAATCAATGTTCTTAATGTTTTTACATCTTTGTAATCAACATAGACAGGACGTGGAATAGTACCGTTTACGCAAAAACGGCATTTTAGTTTTTTCTTAAGCTTGGCTCTTTTGCGACGAAGTTTCTTGAGTTGTGTACGGTTATACGTTGTCATTCAATGGAATCCTTAACTCTTTTTAAGGTTCAGAGCAATCATCATTAATTGAGTTGCACTGATTCATGACATAATTATCTTAAATGATATCTAATGAACATTCATAAGAAAAACTGCTATCACATTTAAGAGGATCAGACATTCTAGCGAATTGGTTTGGAATTTCAATTGTTCAGCAACAATCAAATACCTGTTTCTTCTTTATGGTGCCACAGAATAGATTTATTTACCCTGTGACTATATGATTTAGTCACATATAGCCCAATGAGGCATGTTCGTTTGTATATGTTTTCTGTGGGCTAATATATTGCGGATCATAAGTTTAAGCTAAAAATCATCAAAAAATAATCGGATCACTTTTTGTTAAAATGAATTTGTTCGTAATAAATATATTGAGAAGGTCTGATTGAGCGTTTCCTTTAGATAAATTTGATTCCTTCCTGTTCATTTACTGTTATCTGGTTACGAAAAAAATGGCAAAGCGACTACTTAGAGTTATCGGAATATTTGTAATATTAATTTTTACAGGTGTTTTTATCTATGATCTTCTTCCGGTTCCGTTCCCGGTTATTGAAGGGATGGCGGAAATTGATCCAGGTGCGCCAAAGCAGTTTATAAAAACGCCATCAGGATTAAAGTACCGCATTCTTCGCAAGGGAAATGGTCACAAGCCAGATAGAAGTGATGTTGTTTTGACCATATCAAAGGAATGGCTCTCTACAGGTCATGTTCTTCATGATTATTTCAAAAATCTTACCCCAGTCAGGTATCGAGTAAGCTTAAGTACTTCTCCTGGAGTTAAGGAAGCAGTTCAACTCGTTAGTGAAGGAGGAGTTATTGAAGCGATTATACCACCTATGCTTGCGTATGGGAAAAGAGGGCATTCAAAAGCAAAAACACCTAATCATTCATCGGTTTATATCGTTATTCAACTGGAAAAAATCCTTAAAGGCTACCTGTCTTCAGAGCCAGGCAAAATTGACGATGATGCTCCAACCGAATACACGAAAACTGAAAGTGGTTTGCAATACAAAATCCTTAGAAAATCAGATGGACAAAAACCTGTCAAAGGAGATTTGATGATGGTCCATTTTAAAGGAGAAGTGACTTCTGATATTTATGAAGATCAGTATTTTAAAAACACTTATATTGCTGGGCATGCATTTGAATGGATTTTTGATGATCAGGTAAAAGGAGTTCAGGAAGGAATTCAGAAAATAGGAGTAGGCGGAATGATTGACCTGATTGTTCCACCAGAGTTAGGTTATGGTGATGTGTTTGTGCCTATGATTAATAAAAACTCCACTCTTCACTACGTGATAGAGTTAAAAGAAATTAGGAAGCATAACGTCAAACCTAAAACAAAACCTAAAACCGAGACAGAAGCAAAAACAGAAGCAAAGAAATAAATATCCTGCCAGAATATTAAGGGAAAGAATTTGAGGTTACTACGTAAACTGATCCAGATTCAGCATGACAAGGGGTTTATTGATGATGAATCATTGCTTGAGATTTCAAGTTCAGAAAAAGTTCCCCTTTACCATTTAGAAGGATTGGTCAGCTTTTATACCTACTTCAGAAGAGTCCCTCCTGCTCGGGTTTCGGTTCAAATCTGTAGAGACATTGCCTGCAAGATGGCAAGTCAAAAGGCAGTAGCAGAAAAAATCCAGAAGGAATTTGGTTCCCGGAATGACATTGAAATCTCTTTCACTTCTTGCACAGGGCGATGTGATTCCGCCCTTTCTGTTTTAGTGAACGATCAACCGGTTGCTATCCGGAATGAAAAGGATTGGCAAGATTTTCAATCTGTTGTGGAAGAACCCGATTCCCTGAAAATAAATCTTCCAACCGATCCGCTTCATTGGAAATGCAATCCTTATCAAAACCAGGATGATTGGTATTCAACTCTCAAGAACTTGCTCGAACAAAAATCTCTCACAGAGTTCGCTCAACATTGCATTAAGAATGTCGAGGAAAGTGGCTTAAGGGGAATGGGAGGAGCAGGATTCCCCACCGGTAAAAAATGGCAAATGGTTGCTGATGAAAATGCAGAATTCAAAACCGTCATTTGCAATGCTGATGAAAGTGAACCGGGAACTTTTAAAGACCGTGTGATCCTTAAAGATTTATCTCACCTCATCATTGAAGGGATGATCATTGCGGGCTTAAGTGTTGGTGCGGAAAATGGAATTGTTTTTTTAAGACATGCCTATGCTCCTGAGCAGAGAATTCTGGAACAGGCAATTAAGCAGGCACGAAAAAAAGGACTGCTAGGCCAGAATATCCTGGGAACTGGGAAAAATTACGAGATTGAAATATTTGTTTCTCCCGGTGGTTATATACTGGGAGAAGAAACAGCTTTAATGGAAGCATTGGAAGATCGAAGAGGAGAACCCCGTAATAAACCTCCGTATCCCGTGCAGGAAGGATATCTCGGAAAACCGACACTCATCAATAATGTCGAAACTTTTGCATTATCTGCTTCGATTATTCATCATGGTCTTGAATGGTGGCAACAGCAGGGGATAGGTGATTATTCCGGATTGAAATTTATTCCTGTGAGTGGTGATGTTAATTCGCCCGGCGTTTATGAAGTTCCCTGGGGAACAACGTTCCGGGAAATTATTCAAAAAGCAGGGGGAATGAAAGATAACAAACCTCTTCAGGCTTTTTTGCCAGGAGGGGCTAGTTCCAATTTTTTAAGTGATGCTGATCTTGATCTTCCTCTTGATTTTGATGCTGTGAGAAATGCAGGAAGCATGTTGGGAACCGGAGCCATCATTACTTTTAATGAGGATCGAAATCTTCTCGAAATGGGACAAAACATCACAGAGTTTTTCCGAAATGAATCGTGTGGAAAATGTGTTCCATGCAGAATTGGCTGTGAAAAAGGAGTCAATCTTGTCAACCAGATCAGCAATCAACAGAATTTGAAAGATGTTTTACCGGTCCTTGAAGAAATTTCAGAAACGATGCAGCAGACTTCGATTTGCGGACTCGGGCAGGTTGCCTTGAATCCGGTGATGTCTGTCCTGAAAAACTTTCCAGGTAAAATTTTATAGAATGCCAATTTTTATCAATGGAAGGATTACCTTGTGCTGAAAAAAAAATTTTCATCCATCCAGATGAAGATTGATGGTCAGTCCGTTTCGGTACCGGAAGGGACCACAATTCTGGAAGCAGCTGCCGATGCTGGAATTTCCATTCCGACCCTCTGTTATCATCCAAAATTGAATTCCGTTGGGGTATGCAGATTTTGTGTGGTTGATGTTGGTGAACGCGTTCTTGCAGCATCCTGTACCAGAACCTGCCAGGAAGGAATGGATCTTCAAACAGGTTCTAAAAGGATTAAAAAATACAGGAAATGTCTGACAGAAATGCTTCTTGCAGATCATCCGGTTCCTTGCCAGAAAGAAAAAACAACGGGCGATTGTGAACTGGAAGAACTGGGACGTGAATACGGCATCTTATCAGGAGAAGGTGACCAGACCAAATTCCTTGATGAAAATCAGTCATTGCTACTCAATCAAAAGTTGGCTGAACCAGAGAAAACAGATCTCTCCTCACCAGTCATCGTGGTAGATCATCATGCCTGTATTTTATGTGATCGATGTATCCGTGCATGTGACGATTTACAATGTAATGACATCATCGGGCGATCAGGGAAAGGATACAGTTCCAGCATCGGGTTTGACCTCAATCAGCCAATGGGGGAAAGCCAATGCGTGACGTGTGGCGAATGTGTCAGTGCCTGCCCAACAGGCGCTTTAACGCAAAAAACGATTACGCTTCCCGTGATTTCACGAGATGATCTGGAGCAAGTTGATTCCGTTTGTCCTTATTGTGGCGTGGGGTGTTCTCTTACTTATCATAAAATAGAAAACAAAATTGTCTTTGCAGAAGGTCGGGAAAGTCCGGTCAATCATGGAAGGCTATGTGTCAAAGGAAGGTATGGCTGGGATTACACTTTTCATTCTCAACGTTTGACAAAACCGCTAATACGTAAGGAATCATTCTATCCCAAAGGGCCACTTTCACCAGAAGTATTAAAAAGCCAATCAGGTAAAAATAAAAAATCAGGCAGAAATAAAAAGCCCGGTGGAATCGTTGATTACGATCAGGTGATGCCTGCATTCAGAGAAGCAGAATGGGATGAAGTTCTTGATTTGATTGCTGATAGATTTCTGAAAATTAAAAAAGAATTCGGTTCCAATTCTCTGGCAGGGTTTGGGTCTGCAAAATGCTCTAATGAAGAAGCTTATCTTTTTCAGAAGTTGATTCGTGCAGGATTTGGTACAAATAATGTCGATCATTGTACTCGGCTTTGCCATGCATCTTCGGTGGCAGCATTGATGGAAACAATCGGATCAGGGGCGGTCACAAATGTTTTTGCAGATGTGACAGAGTCCGATCTGATTTTAATTACCGGTTCAAACTCTTCATCCAATCATCCCGTTGCAGCCACCTTTTTCAAAGAAGCAGCCCGGAAGAATGCAAAGCTGATTGTTGTTGATGTTCGTGAACATGAAATGGCAGCGCAGGCAGATCATTTTGCCTGCATCAAGCCGGGAAGCGATGTTGCATTCTATAATGGCGTGATGCATGTACTGATTCGTGATGGCTTGGTTGATCAAAAGTTTATTGATGAAAGAACAGAAGGATTTGAAGAACTCAAAAAACTGGTCCTGAAAGATTATTCTCCTGCACAGGTTGAAGAAACCTGTGGCGTTTCTGCAGAAATTATTGAAACGATTGCCCGCACAATTGGAAAATCAAACAACATGCTGATCTTCTGGGGAATGGGAATCTCCCAGCACGTCACCGGAACCGATAACGCAAGGTGTTTGATTTCACTCTGCCTGATGACCGGAAGCGTCGGAAGACCCGGAACCGGACTTCATCCGTTGCGAGGACAAAATAATGTTCAGGGAGCAAGTGATGCAGGGCTGATTCCGATTGTTTACCCCGATTATCAACCGGTAGGGAAAACGGAAATTCGTGAGAAGTTTGAACAGGCATGGGAATGTGAACTTGACCACGATGCAGGATTGACCGTTGTCGAAATCATGGCAGGAGCTTTGGATAGTTCAATCCGTGGAATGTACATTCTCGGGGAGAATCCCTTCATTTCTGACCCCAATATTAATAAAGTCAGGATGGCTTTATCCAATCTTGATTTTCTTGTGACCCAGGATATCTTCCTGACCGAAACAGCGGAATTTGCAGATGTGATTCTTCCTGCAACGACCTATTTTGAAAAAACCGGAACCTATACCAATACCGATCGACGTGTTCAAATGGGAAGGAAAGTTGTTGACCCTCCCGGAGAAGCTAAAGAAGATTGGAAAGTGATTTGCGAGATCGGAAACCGCATTGGCATTTCCATGAACTACAATTCTTCTTCCGAGGTCTTCGACGAGTTCACTTCATTGACGAAAAATTATCATGGGCTTTCGCATGAAAATCTCGGAGCAACCGGGAAACTTTGGCCATGCGATAACCCTGAAGAAGGGGATGGAACTCGAATTCTTTTTGATCAGCAATTCCCGACTGAAACCGGATTGGGAAAATTTGTTCCCTGTCCTTATCTTCCTCCTGATGAATCGACTGACGAAGAATTTGAATTTGTTTTGTCCACCGGGCGTTTACTGGAACATTGGCACACCGGAACAATGACCCGCAGAAGTTACGCCTTGAATGAAATTGCATCAACGGCTTATGCCTATTTCCATCCTGATGACTTGAAAAGGCGGGATCTGAAAGATGAACAGTTTGTTGAAATCAGCAGCAGAAGAGGAACGATTGAAATTCAGGTGAAAGCAGATCAATCAATCAGGAGAGGTGTTGTTTTCATCCCGTTTCATTTCCGGGAATCTCCTGCCAATGTTCTCACCAATGATGCACTTGATCCTTTCGGGAAGATTCCGGAATTCAAAGTCTGTGCTGTGAAAGTCAAACCACTCGAAAAACATGCACATAAATAACCAGAATGCTTGGCCAGAACTACCCTTTTTTGGCGGGGGCTTTGACCGGTACTTTGGCTGGTACTTTGGCTGGTACTTTAGCTGGTACTTTAGCTGGTACTTTAGCTGGTACTTTAGCTGGTACTTTAGCTGGTACTTTAGCTGGTACTTTAGCTGGTACTGGTTTTGGGGGATCAATGGCAACTCGTGCCTGTTCCAGATCCGCTTTGCCAGCGTCGTTCTGTTTTTTTGCAGCAGCCAGTTTTTCTTCAAAAGGTTTCACTGCCTGAGTTTTTGTATTCACTACCCCTTGAGCCACTTCAATCGCTTTTAAGGCATCAACAACTTTTTTCTCAGCTGCAACAATTGCTGCCTGCCCCTTCTTGATGGCTGCATTTTTTTCAGGAATCGCTTTGTTTACATTCACAAGGTCTGAAGCTTTTTTATCGACGACCACTTTGAATTGTTCAACTGACTTTCCAATTTCAGGATCTTTCCCCGACTTTTCAAAAGCTTCATTCAGTTTAGCCTGGCTCTCTTTTAAAACAGGAATTGCCTGTTCCAGTTTCTGTTTTTGTTGAACAAGTTGTGCATGTTGATTCTGGAAATCGACAACCTGTTTTTTGGCAGCTGCTACGCCAGCCACCGATGCGGAGTGATTCTTTTTGGATTGTTCCAGAATTTGTTGAGACTTTGTGACTTCTCCTTTTGCTGCATTCAGTTCAGCTTCTGCCATATCCATCGCAAGAGTCAGTGTGTCAAATTGTTTTCGTTTATCAATAAAAATATTGAATTTTGCCTGGTAAGCAATTTCATCTTTCCAGCGGGCAACTTGCTGCTGAGAATAAGTAAGTGCCTGCTGAGCCTGCTTGAGTACATTTGCAGATTTGGCCGATTTATCATTTGCTGCTTTCACAACAGGTTGTAAATCAGTAACTTGCTTTTTAGCTGTTGCGAGACCTGCTTCAAGTTTTTTGTGGTTAGCATTTAAATTGTTAAGTTGTTTTGCGAATTTATCCAATTCCGCTTTGGCTTGAGTTTGTACTTGTTGAGATTTGGTGAGTTCGCCTTTCTTCGCTTCTGTTCCTGCTTTTGTTTTTGTGACAGAATCAATCAAAGCTTTTTCTTCTGTTTTCAGTTTTGCGAAAGATGCAGCCAGTGTTTTTTCTTCGGTTTTAAGTTTTTCTACAGCTTGAAGTAAAGCTTTTTCTTCTTCCCGTTGTTTTTTAACAGCAGCCATCAGGTTGTTTGTTTCTGCTTTAATGATATTTGTTGCATCAACAATAACTTTTGCTTCATTTTGCAGCTTAACCAGATTGTTTTTCATTGTGGAAAGTTCAGTCAGCAGTTTGTTATGAGCCTCCGCAAGCGTTTTATCTTCAGGTTTTGCTTTCGCTGCAGCATCTGCTTTGGCGACTTCACCCGTTTTCGTTTTAATAACGGTCTCTGAATTTTTGATCTCTTCGTTCTTTGCTTTGACAGCAGCCTCTGCTTTAACCAGTTCTGCTGATTTAATTTTCAAATTGGCTTCAGAAGTTTCTGCTTCGGTTTTCTTCGATTGGGAAGCAGTTGTTGTTTTTGCAAGCTCTGCCGTTTTAGCTTTCACCATTGCATCTGTTTTGACAGCAAGTTCCGTTTTCGCTTTCGCTGCAGCTTCTTCCTTTTTCAGGTTTTCCTGAAGCTTGGCCAGTTCCTGAGTTATTTTTGTTACGGAATCTGTAGATGCTTTATGTGTTGCAGTCTGTTTCGTGACAAGCCCCTGTGACTGTTTGATTTTAGCAAGAGATTCATTCACCATCTTCTGACTTTCAGCCATTTTTTTATTGGCATCGGTCATTTTCTGGTTCATTTGCTCAGCAGCTTTTTGGTCTGTTTGTGCAACAGGTGTCAACTTGTTGACCTGCGCCGTTTTTGGTGCAATCTGGCCTTCAGCTGCTTTTAATCGTGTGGCCAGAACTGGTGGATTCGAAGTGATATCACCCACCGGTTTTCCATCAACAGCATTCCAGACATGGATAACACCATTCCAGTCACCAGCAATTACGCGGTTGGTCTCATCACAGATATTGACTTCCAATGCAATATCTCCGAATGCAGGAAACGCACGAATTTGTTTACCGGAACCATCCCACAGCTTTGCAATTCGATCACGCCCGCAGGAAACAATTCGTCCATCCCGGGCATACTCTATCGAAAGAACACCGCCAGGGTGAGCCGTCCAGCTTTTGATCTGTCCCCCATTATTCATCTCCCATAATTTAATGGTGGAGTCTTCACTGGCAGAAGCTAATACATTGGAATCGAGTCTCCAACTGAGATCTTTCACATTTCCTTTATGTCCACGAAGAACCAGATATTCTCGTGCAGTGTAGGCTTCCCAGACAAACAAGCCTGCGCTGCGGTCACCCGAAGCCAGAAGAACACTGTCCGGGCTGAATGAGATGGATTGGATCCAGTCTGTATGTTTCTTTTTGATTTCCTGTAGTAATGAGCCATCTTCTGTTGAGTAAATACGAACCACTCTCTGTGATCCGCCGACAGCTATCATGGTTTGATCAGAGCTGATGTCAGCAGCAAGGATGGCATCCATTTCGTTTCCAACATCAATCACTTTTTCGCCCGTTTTGATATTCCAGACAATCACTTTTCCACTGGCAGCACCTTGTCCACCCGCTGCAAGAAGCAGTGAACCGTTTCGGCTGAATTTCAATACGTAGGGCGTTCCATAAGGAAAAGGAAGCGATCCCAAAGGCTGCAATGTTTGTGTGTTATACAGAACAACTTGCTTCTGCCCAGCGATGGCAACCAAAGGTGCCCAGGGAGATGTGGCGATATCAAGGACTGCTCCCGATCGTGAAGTGGAAACTACTGGTTCCAGTCCAAGTCGACGAGGCATCGGGGGCGGACCTGCAGGTTTTTCCGTGGCTGAACCTTTAAGTCCGAATGCAACTTTGGACTTCTTCTTCATTTTGATTTTACTGCCTGCGTTTTCTGGTGCACCGCCATCAATCCATGCTTTAATAACAGAAAGCATTTCTGCAGGAAGTTTATCTGATTTCGGAGGCATGAATGGTTCAGACTCATGAGTGATCAGCATCCAAAGGTAACTGTCCTCAGCACTACCCGGTTCAACAGCCTCTCCTGAACCGCCACCTTCTGTCAGGCTGGTGTAGTTTGTTAAATCCAGACCACCCTGCTTTTTGCTGGAATTATGGCAGGAAAAACATTTCTGCTGAAAGATTGGTTTTACATGTTTTTCATACGTGATTTTTTCAGCTGCCTGTGATGCGGAAGCAAACGTAACCAACACGATGACCGCCAGCAAAGATGAGGGGACCGCCAGGAAAGTACAGGGTAATAATGTTTTGTGTCTGAAGTTGCAAGTCATAAGAATTTTCCAACTTGATTTATAGAATCATTTTTTATTTTTTAAATAAGGCCTTCCGTGGTGTCATTTATAATGAAATCCTTTCATTCACACCGGATTAATGATCAAAACTAATGGTTAAAAAGAAATTCCCGGGAGTTCAATAATGCCCAGAAAACATCTTCCAGTTGTTCCTGCTGTTTTTCTTTGGCTGCAAGAATATCAATCATTGTTCCCAGTTCTTTTGCAGTCGGTCGTCGCGAAAGGGAAAGAATGTAGAGTTCTTCAAAAATTTCAACCGGAGAAACTCCCTCTTTTAATCGAGTTGCAATTAACTTTCCATCCTTGATTTTTTTATTCACAATATCGCCATTCATCAGGTGAAGTGCTTGTGAAAGATTAGGCTCAATACTGACTTCACAGGCACAAACTGTTTCTCGTTTGGCTCGTCCGAAAGTTGTCAGGAAGTAGGTTGAAGTATTTCCATTGGCAATTTGAACTGCACGTGAACCGAGTGGAAGGCCCTGGAATTTATTTCTTGTCTGGGTGATTGCAGTGATACCATCCAGAAGAACTTCTGATCGAACCCTTCTTAAAGTTGCATGAGAGAAATTCCGTGTATCAGATTCATTAGTCTTGTTCATTTTTGTGGAAAGTTGATAAGTACGTGAAGTACAGATATCCCGAACAAGTTTTTTGAAATCATAATTGTATTCTGTAAGTCGTTTGGAAAGTTCATGAAGGAGTTCAGGGTTGACAGCAGGGTTACTGACCCGAACATCATCAACATCATTAATAATTCCTTTTCCGAAGAAATGTGCCCAGACAATATTGGACAGGTTTTGTGCAAAATACGGATTTTTAGGAGAAGCTAACCATTCTGCAAGAACCGCTCGTCGGTCACGTCCTTTTAAATCAGGAACTTCAGCACCGAGAAATTTCGGTGTCATGACATGTTTTCCAACGATATGTCGGACTTCACCACTCCCTTTGTTATAGATGATTTTCTCGCGTGGGTCTTCGCCTTGTTTTCGCCCAATCTGGGAAAAGAAAGCTGCAAATCCGTAGTAATCATCCATTGTCCATTTATCAAATGGATGGTTATGGCATTGAGCACATTGAATTCTCATGCCCATGAAAACCTGGGCGACATTTTCTGCAGTTTTAAGGGTGTCTGCTCCATTTTCATAATAGTTGGTGGCTGCATTTGCGAATGTTCCCCCTTGCGAAGAAATCAGTTCCTGGACCATTTTGTCGATAGGCATGTTGTTTTCGACACGTGTCCGCAACCAGTTGTAGTACCGCGTCATTGACTTATAGGTGACACGGTTAGCGACTGTTCGGATTTGTAAAAGTTCTGCCCATTTCATCACCCATATTTCAACAAATTCTTTCCGGTTGAGAAGATCATCAACCAGTTTTTCTCTTTTGTCAGGAGTAGGGTCATTCATGAATTGATGATATTCTTCTACTGTGGGAAGCAAACCAGCAATATCAAGATAAACGCGCCTCAAGAATTCTTCATCAGTGCAAAGCTCGGAGGGAATGATTCGCAATTTTTTCAGCTTGGCATGAATGAAGGTGTCGATGTAATTGTTTTCAGGCAGTTTTGGTTCGGTGTATTTCAAGTCTTTAGGAAGAATAACAAAGTGACTTCCGACCGTATGGATATCAAATCGGGCCATGATGAATGCTTCACCACGATTTTTGGATTCAATCACACCTTCCTGAGAAACGATGGCAGAATTATCATTGTTGGAAGAAAAATAAGAGAGCGAAGTGACATCACGAGTGGTTCCATCAGAATAATAAGCGAGCACGTTCATTTTCTGCTGAACTTTTTCACCATCCATCACACCATTAGGAGGAGACAACTCAACTTTAGTGACCGTAGGAACTTCGCCCGGATCTTTTGGAGTTCCTGCTTGTAACCAGCGAACAATAATATTGTAATATTCATCCCCTTTTTTAAACTGCTGGCCTCCTGTGTGTGCAACGCTGCCATCACATTTCTGGACCATCAAGCTTTCTTCCGGAATGGCCAGATTAACGCGCCTAGTACTCAATTGGCGTGTAATGGTTTGATAGTCGGTATCAGGATCAAAGCCAAAAATGGAAAGTCTGAATCCATCTTTTCCACTGGAAGCACCGTGGCAACTTCCCATATTGCAGCCTTTTTTCATAAAAACCGACATGATATCCATTTTAAAACTGATCGGTTTTTCAGCACCTGCTTCTGCAACTGTGATTGGAACAGTCAGTTTTTTTCCCTGATATTCCAGATGCATTTCCGTTTTGCCATCAGCCACAGGGTACAAAGTGAAATTATCCAAACGGGTCAGTTTTGAATCAACAACACTGACTTTGACATCTTTGGTGATGTCTTGTGTGATTCCACTTTTGAAAGTCGCTTGCACGATAAAAGACTGGCGATCCCGTTTTGTTTTCAGCTGGACAGCTTTGGGATAAACTTCAATTCGTTCCAGTACCTGGGTCGCTGCAATAGCAGGTACATTCACTGTATGAACCAGAAGAATTATTGCGATACATTTTATCATCAGTTTTTCCAATCGCATGATTGCCGGACCTTATCAATTTATTGTTTTCATGCATTTCAATCAAACATGAAATACAAGGGTGTTAATTTTTAAAGTATCTTCTCTTGCTTAAATATTTAACAAATTAATATTCAGTTTTCATCAACTCGTTCTTTAACTTCCAGGCGAAGTTTTTCTAGTCGGGTGAGCCTTCGTGGAGCCGGTTTTTTAGGAGCGTTCACTTTGGCGACTGCCTTTGGTTTGGGTTTGGGTTTGGGCTTGGTATTTGGTTTTGGAGGTAATGGTTTATCAATTCTCAGTTGTGTGGAGCCCTGGTACTGTAATACAGGTTCGTTATTTTCAATAATTACAATCTGGCATCGGATATTGCCATGTTTTCCTGCAGGGCTTGCTTTATCAATTTTAATTTTAAAAACAAGTTCCTTTGAATCTTTGTTAAATTCCAATTGAGGTGCGGTTACTTTATGAGGAAGTCCGATCAATTGGACTTTTGCATTGCCGGGGAAATCTTTTTGCTTTTCAAGTTTGCACAGCAGTTCGGTTTCCTGTCCTAATTCAGCAGCAGCGCGATCCATTGTGATTTGAATGTAAGGAGCAGCGATCTCCAAAGTGGCCAATTGAGATGAGCACCAACCTGAACCACCAACATTAGCTGAGCCTAATGCAAAGACTTTCCATTTTCGAACCCTTGCCTTGCCGTTGGCATTCAAAGGAATAAGCACTTCGTTCTTCCCTTTTGGGATATTCACTGAAGAAGGGGCTCCCACTCCGGGGGGCCTGAAGGGAAACTGAACATTGATCGGAGCATCAAACCCTTTATTTCGATGGGCAATTACTTTGAGTTGCATGGAGCCGTTTTGCACCAGTGGAACTTTCGGTTGAACAATTTCGATACTAAATGGAAGCTCGTTCACAACAGCAACCGGAATACGATTGACATCTTTCCAGCTGTATAATGACTGACCCGGTTGAGCAATCACAAAATCTCCACGATTATAAAAATGGCCAAAGATGCCAGTCTTTTCATTGACGTGTCTTGCCTGGAAATCTATGAGTGCACCCCCGACAGGAGCATCTGCGGAAGCTTCAAAAACGACAGCAACAGAACTCATGTCCGCTTTGACCGGTTCTGTATGCATCGTGATTCCTTTCGGAAGAGATTTAGGATCAAGAATTACCTCACCACCAAAATTGGATCGTCCGATATTCATGACCGTTGCATATCGTCCCCCTTTGGGAACAAAAATCTGCTGGCGATATTGTTGGTATCGTGCCACTCGTGGAATCTGAACTTTGAGGCTCGCTTTAATCGGAGACGCTTCAATGCGATAAACAAAATTGGCTCCACCTCGATTGAGATGGTCTTTAACCATTATTGTGTATTCATCATCTGCAGGAACCGTAAAACGAAAATAGCTGTCTGGCCTGCGAGAGTCATCATTGGAAAGGAGTTGTTTCCCTTTAGAATTATAAAGGTACATGACAGAATCAAGGGGGGACCGAATTCGACGTGCATAACATTCTATTTCATAAACAACACCTTTTTTTGCTTTGAACTTGAAGTAGTCTGCATCGTTCGGTTCAGAAATAATTCCGTTAAAGGCTTTGGGGAGTTCTGAAGGTGTAGCTGTTGCCAGATTATTATTCGGTTCAACTTCCAGAATATTTCCATGTTCAAATAATCGGAACGGGTTATGCGAAGGAGAGATTCCATCTTTTGTTTGTGCAAAAAGGCCAAATTCTTCGATGCGGGTTTTAGGAAGGTCAACAGACTGTTTCATTTCTCCAGCTGAATCTCCCAGGAATTTCACTTCCAGTTTTGTTCCAATTTGTCCACCTGCAGGATAGACCGATGTAGGCCGAGGAAATGTTCCAATATGAACACAGTACCGACAGTTTCCATTTCCCGCATAAGCTGATTCCCGTACTTCAATAATGTACGTACCGTCTGCAGGAACAATAACAGAAGTAGCTGCATCCTGTTTGAGTAAAGGAGTGTCATCTGCAGAGGCCAGTTCAAAACGTTTACTGTCCAGGATGGCAACAAACGGATCGAACATGGTGTTTCCAAGTCTCATTCCTTCAATTTCAACAGAAAGCCTTTGCCCTTTTTTCATATCGACAGAAAAATAATCGACATCTTCATTCTGGACGATTCCATGAACCGTCACATTCAAATTAATTTTTTGAGGTGTTTTAAAATCGCTGTTCGGTTCTTTTTCATTAACTAAAGGCAATGCACTCACAAAGATTGTTCGGTAATCAGAAATTCCCGTTGCTGTCCTGACCTGGGCAGTATGTTCACCCAGCCTGCAATCAGCAGCCACTTTGACTTTTGCTTTAAAACTGTTGGCATTGATGGCTTCCAGTTTGGTTACAGAAAGACCGGGTGAATAGAAGAAGACTTCCTGTGCATCTTTAAGAATGGAGCCGGAAAATACAACATCCGTTTCGACTCCCCTTTGAATACTTCGGGGTGTGATGATGCTCAGTCTTGGAGATGCAGCCTGGATTACCAGATTGGAAAAAACAGATGTCGCAACGAAAGTTAACAGGAGTAAAATCTTGGAAGTTGTCTGTTTCATCAATAGGCTCCGAAGCAAATCGCTTAACAATGAGAGTCAGAAAAATAAAAGTCACGATGTTTGAGAATAGATCAATCACCCTCAACCTGAATTATTGAAGGTGATTGTTATTTTCTATTCATTTTACTTAAGCGAGTAATTCTTTACGAACTTTTCCGCCTTTGACAATTTCAATTGGCCGATCACCAGGGGCCAGCAGTTCTTTGTCAGAATTAATTCCAATGCAGTGATAAATAGTGGATGCCCAATCCTGTACAGTGAGAGCATCTTCTTCAGGCTCAGATGCAGTTGAGTTGGACGAACCATAAACCTGTCCACCTTTAATGCCTCCACCTGCAAGAATCACACTGAAGACTTTCGGCCAATGATCACGACCAGCTGTTGCATTGATTTTTGCAGTTCGACCGAATTCTGATGCAACGCAAACAAGTGTGCTATCCAGAAGCCCTCGTTGGGAAAGATCGCGAATCAGGGCTGCAAAAGCTTGATCAAACGGGGGAAGTTGACGCTTCATGGATCCTGCAATGTTATCGTGCATGTCCCAGCCACCATAAGTTAAAGTGACGAAACGGGCACCCGCTTCACACAACCGACGAGCCAGTAACATGCGAGCACCAGCTGTTCCTCGTCCATATTCGTCTCGAAGTTTTGCAGGTTCTTTTTCAAGATCAAAAGCCTCACGAGCTTTCTGTGAACTGATCATGCTGTAAGCACGTTTATAAAATGTGTCAACAGCATCGAGTGAATCCGATTTTTCCTTTGTCACAAAATGATTATTGACTGCTTCAAGGATAGAACGTCTTCTGGTAGAACGTTCATTCGTAACGCCATTGGGCAAATTCAGATCACGAACCTTAAAACCTTTTTGAGCAGGATCTGCACCAAGACTGAAAGGAGCAAATGAAGAACTTAAATATCCGGTTCCTGCAAATACGTTTGGCTGGTTAGGGATACAAACATACTGAGGTAAATTGTTTCTCGGTTCGTATTCGTGAGTAATTACACTACCCATACTTGGAAACAGGAGAGCAGGGCTGGGGCGATACCCGGTGAACATGTTATGTGTGCCACGTTCATGGGCAGCTTCACCATGTGTCATTGATCTGCAGATTGCAATTTTATCTGCAACTTTGGCTGTGTTTTTTAAGAGCTCGCCAAATCGAACACCCGGGATACTCGTTTCAATGGAATTGAGAGGTCCACGGTATTCAACAGGAGCATAAGGCTTGGGATCAAATGTCTCCTGATGTGCCATGCCTCCGGGAAGATAGATAAATATGACTGACTTAGCAGTCCCTTCAACAGTTTTATAATCCTTGAGATCAGCCTGAGCTTCTTTGATTCGGAAGAAATCAGCAAGCGAGAGCCCGATGCCTCCAGCAAACCCTACTTGTAGGAAGTCTCGACGGGAACGGCGGTTAGCCATGTTTTAATACTCCTTAATCAGTCAAAAGCCACTCAGGAATCGGACAATTGTTCATAGTCCTTAATCATTGCGCAATGCTGCATTTATTAAGAGACTCCACACGCATTAATTATTCCTGATAAATTGATAGAATTCAAAAAAATGAGAAGAAAAGCCTGCTCATCTTTCTAATGTTATGAGGTTTGCATATCTCTAACTATTATGAAGATCAAATATGCCGGATATTCAGCCTGTTTCCCAAATACAACACGTTTTGGTCCAGTTTAATCAGGGGTCGAACTCACAATAATTCGAGAGTGCTCTGTCGAGCTTTGAATGTCATATACCAATTTGCAAATGGCACGCTTGTTGGTGTGCTAATCACTCTGGCATATGTGACATTCATACATGGATGAAGTTGTAGGTATGTAGAATGTTTTTCCGAATTGTTTTTGCTAATCAAGCTGTCCCAATCCGTAAGGTATAGGAGAACCTTTTTGTGTAAAGAAATCAATTAAAAAAGACAGTTTTTGCATAAAAGCTCACTTATATGTTCTTTAGATTAACAATTAGAGGAGCAATTTTGTGCCTGTTGCTTTTACTGTTAATGTGTCCTAAAAATGATGAGCCTCTATTTCAAGGTTATGGCTTGTTATACACCAATGAAACTCGCTCTCATGTTCTTGTATGTGTACAATTATATTTCAGCGATTTTTACGTCTGAAATACTATAAATCAGGTGATAATAGTCAAAAATTTGGTAAGTAATATTGCACTTGTTTTCCCCTGTGAAAATAAAAACTGTGATTCATAAAGGTCATTCCGTTGAGCGAAACTGATAAAAAACATAAACACATACGTACCATCAATGGTCAAAGGTACGAGTGGAATGTCTATCGCTTATGGGAGAAAGCTAAAGATCTGCCTCAAAAAAAAATTAAAATTGACACACTCAAAGAAGTTGACAAGGTGATGTGGTTTAATGAAAAACGAAAACCAACACTCAAACGAGTCGTGGAACATATGAGACGAATCAAGGAAGCTGACTTAAGCATACCTGTCATCTTGAATTCAGATGGTACTTTAATGGATGGTGGGCACCGGGTGGCGCGGGCAATTCTTGAGAATCAAAAAACGATCCTGGCAGTTCAATTTGAAGAGATGCCGGATCCCGATCACATTTGCCTGTTTGAAGAAGAGACAGGTTAATAAAAAAGCCCCGAACAATTCAATATTATTCGAGGCTTCTGTTTAAATTAATAGCTGGGTGCTATTTCTTATTTTTACCTACTTTTTATCTTTAGCGGAAACTTCCTCTTTTTTTTCTGGCTGGGCAGCAGGTGTCTCTTTCTTGGGGGCAGGTTTTTGAAGCTCAGTTTCAATCGCTTTAATAACCTCTGGTGCATCTGGTTTTATTGATGTCCTGAAGCGACTAATGACTTTTCCATCCCGGCTGATCAGGAACTTTTCAAAATTCCATCGAATTTCACCCGAGTCTGCTTTAAATGCTTCTTTTGAAGTGAGGTACTCATAAAGAGGGGATTGAGTTTTGCCCTTTTCTCCATTTTTATTCTTGTTCACAAGAATTTTTTCAAACATGTCAAACTGAACTCCAAAGTTCTTCTGACAGAATTCCTGGATTTCTTTAGCAGATTTTGGTTCTTGTTTCCCAAACTGGTTACAGGGGAACCCCATAACTTTTAAACCTTGCTTATTGTATTTTTCATGAAGACTCTCAAGGTTTGCATACTGTTTTGTTGCGCCACAAAAGCTTGCAGTATTCACAATCAGAAGCACATTTCCTTTGTATTTTGAAAGGTCAACTTCAGCACCAGCTAAAGACTTGACTTTCAACGAGTAGATGGGATGTTTTTTGTCTTTCGCAGTTGCAGAGTCCTCACCATAAGATGTTGAGCAGATGAGAAATGCTGCAAGGATCGCAAAGAAAGAAGCGACCGATTTGACCATTGTAATACTCCCGAGATGGAAAACTTGTTTCACAGAATTAAGATGGAGATTGACTAGCTGGCCCCAAAATTTATAAATCAAAGGATCTGCGTTTTTTGGTATCTAATTAGGCTGCTCATCATCTGGTTGAATATAAAACTTTACTTATGCTACGCATTGAGACGGTGCAAAGCCAGCCCGTAATAGAAGAATCGTATCCCAAATGAGATTTCTTTTAAGAGGATACCTTTGCGATTTCGCACAAAAAACAGGCCAGATTGCCATTTTTCTCTAATTGGAAAATCCTGAAAACTGAACAAACAGGAATAGTGGACATTATGCCTGAAGATGTTTCGTGTAACCGTTTTAAGGCAAGGATGTTTCCTTCATCAGGAAACGATCACATTCTCGGGCAACGCCTCGTCCTTCGTTAATCGCCCAGACAATCAGTGACTGACCACGCCTGCAATCACCAGCAGCAAAGACTCCCTCAACATTGGTGGTGAAATGTTCGTGCTCTGCTTTGTAATTGGATCGGGGATCAAGCTCAACTCCAAGCTGTTCTGCCACGGGCGATTCCGGTCCGAGGAAGCCCATTGCAAGCAAGACAAGATCAGCATCGTAAGTGATTTCAGAACCTTCGACAGGGCTAAATGGCGCGCCTCCTTTTTGGGGCTTGGACCAATCAACTTTGCAGGCTTTGAGTCCTTTCAAGTTACCATTGCCATCATCCAGAAATTCCACAGTTGAAATTTCAAATTCTCTCGGATCTTCTCCAAATTTTGTAGCAGATTCTTCGTGACCGTAATCAACACGAAAAACTTTCGGCCATTGAGGCCAGGGATTGTTGTCCGTTCTTTCATTGGGGGGTTGAGGAACAATTTCAAAATTGACCAAACTTTTACAGCCATGCCGAAGTGACGTTCCCAGGCAATCGTTTCCTGTATCTCCTCCACCAATTACAATTACATTTTTATTTTTGGCATTGATGTAATTTCCATCTTCCAAATTCGAATCAAGAAGACTTTTTGTATTAGCGTGAAGAAATTCCATTGCAAAATGAACTCCCTTCAGTTCTCGTCCGGGAATCGGGAGATCACGAGGTCGGGTTGCTCCGGTGCAAAGAATGACTGCATCAAATTTCTCTTTGAGTTCATCAGCCTGAATATCTTTTCCAATTTCGGTATTAGTCAGGAAGTTGATGCCCGCTTCTTTCAATAAAGCAACTCGTCGTTCGACAATTTTTTTCTTATCCAGTTTCATATTCGGAATGCCATACATCAGCAATCCACCAATTCGGTCAGCACGTTCATAAACAGTGACAGTATGTCCTGCTTTATTAAGCTGGGCAGCCGCAGCCAAACCTGCAGGACCGGAACCGACAATAGCAACGGTTTTATCTGTTCTGGTTTCAGGGATTTCGGGATTGACCCAGCCTTGTTCAAAACCGTGATCAATAATGGAGCACTCAATATTTTTGATCGTCACTGGGGGTTCAATAATTCCCAAAACGCAGGAACCTTCACATGGAGCAGGGCAGACGCGTCCGGTAAATTCAGGAAAGTTATTGGTTTTGTGAAGTCGATCAAGAGCTTCTTTCCAGCGATTGTTGTAAATCAAGTCGTTCCACTCAGGAATGAGGTTATTTACAGGGCATCCCGCAGCCATGTTGGCAATCATTTCACCAGTATGACAAAAGGGAACACCGCAATTCATACATCTTGCACCTTGAGTTTGTAATTCCTCAGTTGGCATATGGGTGTGGAGTTCTTCCCAGTCAAGAATTCGTAAAGCAGGATCACGATCTGATGGTGTCTGTCTTTTGTACTCTTTGAAGCCTGTGGGCTTGCCCATTATTTTCTCACTTTAATGCTAATTTTAATTTAATTTTTTATTTCTGGAACCAGGACGGTCTCTCTCCTCAATTGAAGAATTGAAATGAATTCTTCAGGATAGAGATTCTTCACCCGATTTTTATTTTGCAGATTTCTGTTCTTCAGCAAGCTCTTTGAGTGCTCTTTTATAATCAATCGGAATCACTTTGGTGAAATGCGGAAGTTCATCATGCCAGTTATCCAGAATTCTTTTTGCAACTTCTGATTTCGTATAATTGGAATGACTTTCAACCATTTCTTTTAATTCAGAAATGTCTTCCAATTCTTCAACGCTTTCCAGTTCAACCAGTTCGAGATTACAGTTTCCAAGAAGCTGGTCTTCAGGATCATAAACATAAGCAATTCCACCGGACATGCCAGCTGCAAAGTTCCTTCCTGTCGGACCGAGAATGACAGCACGACCGCCTGTCATGTATTCGCAACCATGGTCACCAACCCCTTCAACCACCGCAATGGCTCCAGAGTTTCTTACGCAGAATCTTTCGGCTGCGCGACCCCTGAAATATACTTCACCTGCAATTGCACCGTATAATGCAACATTACCTGTGATGATATTTTCTTCAGCAGGGAAGGTGGCATTCCTGTCAGGATAAACAATCACCCGACCACCAGAAAGCCCTTTGCCTACGTAATCATTTGCATCGCCTTCAACTTCAATGGTAATTCCATGAGCCAGCCAGGCACCCAGGCTTTGTCCTGCAGAACCTTTGCATTTAATTTGAATTGTGTTGTCAGGAAGTCCTTCTGAACCGTTGTTTTTAGAAACATGATGGCTGAGCATTGTTCCGAATGCCCGGTCAATGTTCTGGATTTCTGTTTCGATTTTAACAGGCTCTGCCTTCTGGATCGCCTTCTGGCTTTTTTCGATCAGCATGTTATCCAGAACTTCATCCAGTCCATGATCCTGGTCAATCGTGCAAAACACATCCACATTTTCATGCGGTTTTCTGGCAGGGGTCAACGTGGCTGTTAAATCAATTCCCTGTGCTTTCCAGTGGTCAACAGCATCGTCAATTTCCAGCATGTCACATCGACCAACCATTTCTTCGATCGTTCGGAAGCCAAGCTCTGTCATGTAAGTTCTGCATTCTTCTGCAACCATGAAGAGATAATTCACAACATGTTCCGGTTTCCCTTTGAACTTCTTCCGTAATTCTTCGTCCTGTGTTGCAATGCCAACCGGGCATGTATTGAGATGACATTTTCGCATCATGATACAACCCAGAGTAATTAACGGAGCGGTTGCAAATCCAAATTCTTCTGCACCAAGCATGCAGGCAATGGCCACATCACGCCCCGTTTTTAATTGGCCATCTGTTTGAAGTCGGACTCGACTACGCAGGTCGTTCATCACTAATGTTTGATGCGTTTCTGCAATTCCAAGTTCCCACGGAAGGCCAGCATGTTTGATGCTGGTTAGCGGAGAAGCCCCTGTTCCACCGGAAGCCCCTGCAATCAGAATGTTATCTGCATGTCCTTTGGCTACTCCTGCTGCAATGGTTCCCACGCCGACTTCCGAAACCAGTTTGACACTGATTCTTGCAGAGGGGTTAGCGTTTTTCAGATCGAAAATTAACTGCGCCAAATCTTCAATAGAATAAATATCATGATGAGGTGGTGGGCTGATCAAACCAACGCCCGGCGTGGAATGCCTGACAGAAGCTATCACTTTATTCACTTTAGCTCCGGGAAGTTCTCCCCCTTCACCCGGTTTTGCACCTTGAGAAATTTTAATTTGAATTTCATCTGCATTGGTCAGGTACCAACTGGTAACACCAAACCGACCTGATGCAACCTGCTTGATGGCGGAACGTTTTGAATCCCCGTTTTCCATTGGAGTGAACCGTTAGTAATTTTCTCCCCCTTCACCTGTGTTGCTTTTTCCACCCAGTCGATTCATTGCAATCGCCAGAGCTTCATGTGATTCAATCGAAATGGAACCAAAGCTCATTGCACCGGTACAGAATCGTTTCACGATTTCATTTGCAGGTTCCACTTCGTCAAGGGAAATGGATTTGCCTGATTTCATTTTCAGGAGCCCACGCAAATGACATTCCCGCGTTGTTTGCTCATTCACTTCTTTTGCGAATTCTGCGTAATCATTTTTGTCGCCCGTTCGAGCAGCATTCTGAATTTTGGAAATGGTTTGAGGATTCCATGCATGTTTCTCGCCAGTTTTTCGCCACTGGTAAAGGCCGGGGTTTGTCAAATCTTTCGATTCGATAATATCGCGATCCGGGTAACCGAGATCGTGCCGTCGAATGGCTTCTTCTGCCAGGATATCAAAGCCAACTCCTTTGATCCTGCTGGGGGTTCCGACAAAACAGGCATCAATGATTTCATGGTTTAAGCCAAGAGCTTCAAAAATTTGTGCCCCTTTATAACTTGCAAGGGTGGAGATGCCCATCTTTGCAAAGACTTTAAGCATTCCTTTTGCGACACCTTTTCGATATGTCGCGACGATTTTTTCATCAGTCCAATCTTCGGTTAAAAGGCCGAGGTCGCGAGAATGAGCCAGGCTTTCCATGGCTATGTAAGGATTGATTGCATCAGCACCGTATCCTGTCAACAGGCAGAAATGATGAACTTCCCGGGCTTCACCTGATTCCAGAATAATGCCTGTCTGGGTTCGCTGTTCATTTTTCACGAGGTGATGATGAACCGCACCACATGCTAATAATGAACTGACTGCAATGCGATCTGGTCCTGCGTTTCGATCAGAAAGAACCAGTAACGATTTTTTATCTGCAATGGCTTGAGAGACTTCTTTACGAATTCGCTCTAATGCATTCGTAAGACCAGTAGTCCCTTCTTCACGAGGATACGTAATATCAATTGTTGCACTGGTCCAGCCACGGTAGTCCAGATGTTTGAGAGCTGCCAGTTCTTCGGTTGTCAGGATTGGGTGCGGAATTCGTAATCGATGACAATCTGCTTCTGCTGTTTCAAGAATATTTCCTTCCGGACCAATATAGCATTCCAGAGACATGATGATTTCTTCACGAATGGAATCAATTGCAGGATTGGTCACCTGTGCAAAAAGCTGACGAAAATAATCGTAAGGCATTCTTGCATCATCACTCAGGCAGGCAAGGGCTGTATCATTCCCCATGGAACCAATCGGATCCTTCTCGACTGCAAGGAGAGGCAACAACATGAAATGCATTGTTTCCTGTGTGTAACCGAAGGCTTTCATTTTCTTGATTAATTCTTCATTCGGATAACGTTCCGGATGAGGAACCTTTGGTAATTCTTCCAGGGAAAGTCGCTGGTTTTTCAGCCATAAACCGTATGGTTTTCTGGTGGCAACATCATGCTTTAGTTCTTCATCATCAATAATTCGACCCTGTTCAAAATCGACGAGAAACATTTTGCCCGGTTGCAGTCGGCCTTTGTATTTTACCAATGCAGGATCCACTTGCAGGACACCGACTTCGCTTGCCATGATGACCATGTCGTCATGGGTGACGTAATATCGGCTTGGTCGCAAACCATTACGATCAAGAACGGCTCCGATGAAATGACCGTCAGTAAAGCAAATTGACGCAGGTCCATCCCACGGTTCCTGCAAGGTCGAATTGTATTCGTAGAAGGCACGTTTATCTTCAGGCATGGTATGGTGATTTTGCCAAGCTTCCGGAATCATCATCATGACCGCTTCAGGAAGAGGTCGACCAGCGTGAAGTAACAATTCAAGGGCATTATCAAAGTTACCGGAGTCAGAACATTCTGGTTCAATGACGGGGAACAGTTTTCTTAAATCGTCTCCGAAATATTCACTGCTCATCATTCCCTGTCGGGCGAACATCCAGTTGGAATTTCCACGGACAGTATTAATTTCACCGTTGTGGCTCATGAACCTGCAAGGCTGTGCACGGTCCCAACTGGGGAACGTATTTGTTGAGAAGCGTGAATGCACCATCGCAAGATGGCTTTTGTAATCCTGATCCTGCAAATCCTTGAAGTAAGGCATTACCTGTGAAGGAGTGAGCATTCCTTTGTAGATAATCACTTTGGTCGAAAGTGAGCAGATATAGAACATCAATCGTTCTTTTAATTTGCCGGTCCGAATCTGGTTGCTTGCAGATTTCCTGATGACATAAAGTTGGCGTTCGAGTGATTCCTGATCCAGGCCGCCCGCAGCTTCAATAAAAAGCTGTTCCATGACAGGTTCGCAAGCAATTGCAGAGGGACCAATATCAGCAGCAGCCGGATCTGTCGGAAGGGGACGCCAACCGAGGATGTTCTGTCCCTGTTCTGAAATGATTTGCTCAACCAGCTTTTTGCACGTTTCCCGTTCTTCATTATCCTGTGGAAGAAAAACGATTCCTGATCCGTAAAGACCTTCTGCAGGCAGTTCCAGCCCGAGGTCTTCCTTCGCAACTTTCCGCAGGAACTCATCGGGAAGGGCTGTTAAGATTCCAGCACCATCTCCTGTGTTATCTTCACATCCACAAGCCCCTCTATGAACCATTCGGCGCAAGACCTCATCCACGTCGTCGATGATTTTTCTGGATCGGATTCCTTTAATGTTGGCTATAAAGCCGATTCCACAATTTTCATGTTCGTTTTGCGGATCGTACAATCCATACGCCCGAGGCATTCCACCCGGAAGCTGTTCAGGGTATTGATCAGTTTTAAATTCTTGTCGTTGATTTGTCATGAAACAAATTTTCTTTCCAGAATTGAGAATCCTGTTTTTAAATTTCTCTCTCCGATTTTTTCAATTCGGCGAGTTTGTATTTTATTTTGTCGGACGTCCTTTTTTACCAGGAAGACTTTCATCATTTTCAGGTAGTAGTATTTTCGGAATTCACCTGCAAATGAGGGAAATGAACTCAGAAGTTTGTCACAGTTTTATCCTCAGGCAGGATGAGAAACATCGTTGAGGTCCTGAAGAGTATTTAGGTTTCTACACATTCGCTTTTGGGGGACCTCTTAGAAGCTCCACAAATTTTTCTGCAGCTTGACTCAGTTTTTTATGTCTTTTGCAGACGATCCCCAGCGGGCGAATCAGGTTTTGACTGTCGAAATGCAAAATTCTGATGGTGTCTGTCTCTAATTCTTTGCGAACAGTCGGAAGGGGTATTATAGCGATTCCTGCGCCAATTTCGACATCCCGCTTGATGTTTTCTACATTATCAAACTCATGAGCGATATTTACCTGTACTTTTGCATCCTTCAGCCAACGGTCTATTCGTTTTCTGATCGGTAATTCAGGGGTAAAAGCGATAAATCGCTCCTGATTCAGCTCTGTTAAGGGGAGAGGACTGGAATATCCTGCGAGGCGATGCTCAGGATGAATCGCCAGTATCATCTCCTGTTCCTGCCAGGGAATGGATCGATAATCTCCACCTTCCCGAGGAAAAGAGACAATTCCAAAATCAGCTTCATCATTTTTAATTGATTCATAGACTTCATCAGGGTGTAAGTAGTTGATCTGGACGGAAGTGAGTGGATATTGATCTTCAAGCGATTTTGCAGTCGTTTCCATTTGCAACAGACCCGCTGAATAGATTGCAGTGACCCGAATATCGCCGGACAAAGCTCCCTCACATTCCCTGACTCGCGACTCTGTCAGCTTGTAATTTGCCAGAGTTTCTTTGCAGCCTTTAAAATAAATTTCACCTGCTTTTGTCAGTTCCATAGGCCTTTTTGAGCGATCAATCAGTTTCGTATTCAGATTTTTTTCAATCAGGTGGATCGCCTGGCTGACAGTTGATTGAGAAACATGGTGTGAATCAGCAGCTTTTGAAAAACTGCGAAACGCAACGACGTCACAAAAGAATTCAATATTTCTCAGATGCATGGAATTGATAACCAGAAATCGTGTCTGTTAATAGTAGGTCCTGTAATTTATTAATATATGGGATACTATGGTACTCAGACAGGATAGAACAATCAAGCCTCTGGCATCTCTGAAGGACTTGAAGCCTATCGCATAACAGAGTGAAATGAGCTTTGCTGAGAAACAGAGTAAATGGTGTAAGTGCTGTTAGGTAAATGAGCTACAGCGGTAGAAAAACCCTGTATCACTCTGGTTCAGGGCGATACAGGGTTCGGTATTTCATTTTCTCAGGAGACTGTGATTATGCAGCTTCTGCAGAAAGGTCTTCTTCTTCGTCTTCAAGGTCATTTTCATCGTAAACAAGGTAGAAGACTGCGTTCATTGCTTCTTCCAGATGGGTGCGGATGTTGTCACTCGTAGTTGATTCCATCAGTTCTTCAAGGCTGGCAACCACTCGGTCAACTTCATCGCTGGAGATTTCTTCGTACTCTGCTTCTCCTTCTTCTTCTGCAGATTCCATCACTTCGTCTGACTCAATTTCTTCGAGTTCTTCATCTGAGTCAACTTCTTCGTAGACATCTGCGTCATCATCATCGTCTTCATCGTTCAGGTATTCGTCTGACATGGCTCTCAACCTCCTTGGACAGATTGCAAATCTTAAAGATATATCCCACCGGTGTGGTATTACTGCTTGTTTGTAGCTTGCCTGAATTTTTAAGCTCAGCTTCAACATATTTTAATTAAAGATGTGAATCTCTCCAACACCAGTAATTCAGATGGTTTATCGGCGAGAAAATGTGTCTTCATGAGCAGGCAGGAGCTTATCGAGAGCTATTTTTGCGAGAAAACACAGGAAAAGAGGGTTTTGGGAGGATATAAGGCCAAATTCACAGAAGAGGGTGCGGTAGTGGGCAAGGTAATCTCAGTAGCGGATAAGGCAGCAGCGGTTAAAACCAAGTCAATAACGTCTATTAGAGACTGAAATTGAAGGGTTATTTTTTCTTTTTAGTGACCTTTTTTTTACCCGTTTTCTTTTTGTTTTCAGATTTCTTTTTCGCTTTATTCTTTGTTTTCTTTTTAGCGGTTCCAGGGAAAATATTGTCCCAGCCATCGGAGAATTTTTCTGACGAACCTGTATGGACTGTGTAGCCTGTCATTAATGGATAGCCTTGTCTTAATATATGGATGTTTGAGGTATTGATGTCATGTTGTTGGTCAACAGGAATCAAATTGGGATACTTTTTATACCAGTTTTATTAAGTGATGCACTGTAATAAATGGCACTTCTGTATTTTAATTTGCTTTTGTTGCCAGCGGAAGGGAACTTGGCTGAAAATCATTAATTCACTTTAGGGGGATTAGAGCGTTCCTGTCATTGGTTCGAAGGATTAAGTGCTATCTCGACTGTGGTATTCTCGACTATTAGTATTGCAGTGCGTCGCGTTCCCTACCATTGCTAGATATTGTCTAGCGCCTTGTCAAGGTGTGAATAAGGGGGTGGGTGCGTAAGAACTCTAACGCACTCCGTTGTCGTGCTTAATGCACTTTGCCAACCCCAATCTTTAAATTTGACGAAACACTAGCTTGAGTTGAATTATTTCTCTTTGGGGAAAATTGTCTGTGGTGACTAGGAATTATTCAAACGTGATATTATTCTCAACGCTGAGAAAGACTATTTTGCGGGTTCTTGCTTCTGAGAAAACAAATGTAATGAGTAAAAACCCTGTTGTCAGACTTCATATTTGCTGACACAATTTGATAGTTTGTGGGCGAATTATGTCGTTTTTGGTGTGATTGTCCTACTCGTTAAATCATCTCGCCAATTCAAATCATTACGGAATTATTCTGTAGCAAGTTTTTTGTGTGGGTGAGTTGTGCGTAAAAGCCGATCCAGGTTTGGATCGTTTAAGTATGATTTCAAGTTGAATTTTATAATAAATATTGTTTAAAAAGTTGGTGAAAACCCTATGGGAAAAAAGAAACTAACAACAGCAGAAATTTTGGCTGCAGCTCGCGCGCAGAGTGGCGGTGGCTCTCAGGCATCTGATGAAAAATCAGATGTGGCTGAAACTGGCGATGTGGTTGAAGCTTCAGAACCGGTTGCGGAAGAGAAACCAAAATCGGCTCCTAAACCAAAAGCAAGTGGCGCTCCTAAGTCGACTGCAGATATTCTGGCAGCTGCCAGATCTCAGTCCAAAGGTGGTGCGACTGAAAAGAAAAAACCTGCAGCAGGTGGCGCTCCTAAATCAACAGCAGACATATTAGCTGCTGCCCGAGGTGCTTCTGGTAAAAGTAGTTCTGGTGGGGGAGCTAAAAAAGAAAAAACGGCTGCTTCAGCCAAGAGTGCTCCTACAGGGGATCGACCTTCAGTTCAGGAAATGCTTAGAGCTGCCAAGTCAGGGAAACCGATTGAAGCAGGTTCAGG
>JAJRVU010000356.1 GCA_024277145.1 Planctomycetota bacterium | reverse complement strand
TTCACCAATCAGCTTGGGATCCTGAACCAGTTGAAGGTGAGCAGCAAAGATGGCACCGTACTGTTTACCAAGACGTTCGGTTGCCATTTTTTCATTTTCTGAAATCTCTTTGTAAGTCGATGCCAGTGCAACATGAAAACGGGCAAGTTCTGTCTCAACTGCATCAACGTTTACGAGTAATTTCGGAACACGAAAATCTTCATTGCCTAATATCATCGCAGGACCAGACACCACTCCAGGTGAAACTGCAATTCCACGTCGATTAATCATACTTGTCTCTATTAACGAGAATGTTTTCAGGGTTGAGGACAATAAGCAGATTGATAATCAATCTGGTATATCCATCCCGATTATTCCAATGATCAATATTCAACAATTGAGTGTTTCGAGAGAATATTAAATCACCTTCACTGTAAGAGTTTCGATTATAATACATTCATCCGGTTGCAATATTTTTACCAGTTGTAAAAATTTAGCTGTCCATGCCTTCAAAATTGGAGTCAAAAAGTCCCCCAATCGCTTCCACTGCAGATCCAGCATCAGAACCTGTCGCTTCAAGTAATAATTCTGTTCCAAAAGTTGCAGCCAGGGTCATTAAATCCAACATGCTTTTGGCATCAACTTTATGGCCCTCAATGGAAAGGGTCACATCAGATTCAAACCCCTGGGCAGCCTGAACAATCATTGACTGAGGACGCAGGTGCAAACCATTAGTTAAACCAACAGTCACTTTCTTATTTGATTCAGATTTATTCATTAGACAAGTCATACATATTCAAGATGACTATCCTAAATATTAGCACTACTGGATATCCTGACCTGATTTTGTGTTTTAATCTTCATGCGACTCAGGTGAAGAAAACTCACAGTTCAACAACATTGGTGAAGAAAACTCACAGTTCAATAACATTGGTGAAGAAAACTCACAGTTCAATAACATTACAGCACAACGATATTTACAGTGCAAATACAATACAATGAAAAAACACGGGGAAAAACACTCGGGTGAAAAAACATCAGGATGAAAATATATTATTGATCCAGTTGATCGTTATCAGCTTCTTCAAGAAGATCGTATACATCCTGTGCTGTTTTTGACTGCCTGAGGAAATTACAGAAATTTTCATTCCTCAAATGTTTGGAAATCGTTTCCAATGCTCGAAGATGATCCCCAGGACGATCAGGAGGAGAGACTAAAAGGAAAAGAATATAAACATCTTCTCCATCTAAACTCGCAAAATCGACTCCATTTTTTGCAATCGCTACCGTTGCAACCAGTCGATCAACCGAAGGATGTTTTGTATGAGGTACTGCAACACCTTTTCCAATGCCGGTTGACCCCAGTTCTTCACGTTTAAGAATTGCAGCAACGACACCTTCTTCGTCATCGGCTTTAAAAATGCCTGCATCTTTCAAGCTGGAAACCATTGCTTTAATAGCATCATCTTTTGAACTGACAACCAAGTCGGGCACAATGGCCTTTTGTACCACGAAGTCTAACAACTTCATGAAAACGGCTCCTTGTTTAATAGAATGTGAATTACCCGGATTTTATCCTGTAACATCACATCGGGAGAAATATAAAAAATAGAACACCTGTAAAAAAAGGAATTCAGGTTAAAATCAATCATTAAAGGAACTCATTCAAACAGGAGTTCCTTTCAAACTTTAAAAACTTTACTCTTCGTCTGGCTCTACTTGCTCAGTTGCATCGCCTATGGAAACATCTCGACGATGATCCTGCATTTTACTTTTATATTTTTTGATCTGCTGTTCCATTTTATGGAAAGCACTATCAAATGTAGACAATGCTTCGTCGCCTTCGTCATGAGAAACAAAATCATGTTTGTGTTCTGAATTAACAAGAATCTCCATTTTAACACGATCTCCGGAGAAATCTGCTGTGACGGTGATTGCTGTTATTCGTTCATAGTAAGTTAAGAGTTTTTCAGACTTTTCTGAAATATGGGCTCTTACTTCATCACGAAGATTTCCATGACGACATGTAATTTCTACTTGCACTGGTGCAGGCTCCTAAATGAAGATGATTTCAAAGTTGATGTCATAAAAGTTGAAGTCATAAATTCACTGAAAAACGGGTCAGAAGATGCCATTTAATGCATAAATCCAACACCGTCATATTATCAAGACATTTCAAATAATTAAGTTCAAGCCTTGATTGTAATTACACTCAATCCAGCGTCAATCGTTGCGAGTGGGTTCCTCTTCACAATTCCCATCTTAATTGCTTTTAGAGTGAAATCTGACGAAATATCCCCGAAAACGTCTAGACAATGTCTAGAAATGGAATAGAACGTGACGCACTGTATACATAGTTGGGATAACACTTAAAACTTTTATATCATTTATAGAACGCCCTAATAGCAGGTGTTCAGATGACTTTCCTGACACTGATTCGAATTTACAGATTCGCTGTATTATAGAATACCTGGAATGGAAAGAAATCCCGTGCAAGCTTGTAAATTTCCATATTTACGCTGAAAAGAGTTGCGCAAGCCTTCATTGATGTGTGTAACCAGATAGAGTTTAAAGCAAATTCTTAGAGATTAAGAAACTCCGATTTATCTCGGAACCTGAAATGCTACAGATTTTCAGTATATTCGGCTTTTCCGCGTACGTAGAACCACTCGGAATCAGGCTGAAACCTGTCATATCAATTGGTGGAAGGTTCTTTTACATGGCATCGACAATATCATCGCCGTTGTAATGCTGATAGAAATTGCGTCCAATTTCACTACTCAGCCGGGCAAGGTACTTTCTTTTGAAAGTTGGGTAAGACTCTTCCGATGTCTCTTTGGGAACTGCCAGGGGATACATGGAAGTCAGTTCCTGAGAAAAGATTTTTTCTCCTTCATCATCTTCATCAATTTCATACACGCTGATAATTGCCTCAGCTCGTCCCCGAAAAAGAGTTGTGCTTTGTTTTTCATAAAGAGAAAAATCACTCAGGTCAATATAAACGATGTGGGTTGCATTAAGAGCCACGCCAATTTCAGCAGGTTCTGTCCATTCGTCATTATGATCGAGCCAATCTGAAACATAATCCGGATTGATCACCTTGATACTATTTTCGGTGAGTCGGTAAGAAACGTATTTTGCAATTTCAAGATCAACAGCAGAAAATGCAAACTTCACATTATCACCTGCATCACAAACCACAGCAACGACAACATCTTTATCAGTTAAAGATTTCCCGGTTTCCCGATCGTATTCCGGTTGAATGGAAGGTGGTCCACCAATAAGGTATCCGAGAGTGATTACATAATTGCACCCGGACAACCCAATTAAAGATAAACAAAGAACTGACATCATGATCGATTTCATGTATGTCTCTTTCAGGGATAAAAAAATGATTCTGGTTTTATTGGAGAACTTCATCGCAATCCTTTGCGAAAATTTATTATTGATGAAAAAATGATTTGGATTTTTAGTTATTGTCACTCGCAAATCGGTGTATTGTATTAAAGTCTTGACAGAGATTTAGAATAATTTATCGATGGATCGATGGTCATAAAAGACCTGGGAAATTTGGGTGCAAACATGATCAATATATTCTTTCTTGAAAATCTTTTCAGACTTGCGATTGATCGAAACTGCGGTAAATGAAGGGTATTCAGAAACATAGTCACTTGCAAATATCTGGACAGCCCGTTTAGAACCATCTGATTTTTTTACTTCATAAGCATTAATATTTGCTGACAACCTTCCACGCAATAATGTTTGACTGTTTTCTTCGCGGTAATCAAAATGGCTCAAATCCAGATGTATGATGTAGTCTGTTTCAAATGCTTCAGCAATTTCTGAAATATCACTCCAGTACCCGCCATTATCATCAAGCCAGCTTGCTACATCACCCGCGCTGACCACTTTGATTTTCTCCTTCTTCAGTTTCTGGCTGATTCCATCAACAAGATCAAAATGCAAAGAAGGATATTCTGTCCTGATTGAATCAGGAGTGTTACAAATTACGAGAACCGTTTTTTTATCATCAACCAGATTGACTGTTGTTGCTTGTCGGAAATCACATTTCAAAACCGGATCTCCAAGAACCATTTTTCCAGCCATCACAAACAAGGAACAACCTGTCAGGGAAACAAGAATCAAAGGAAGCCCAACCCAAAAACAGATGTTTTTAATTGGCATCTTTTTTTGAATATCTTTGATGAAAGAAGATTGATTATTCGAAGGTGAGTCCGTCATGGACTTAGTCCTTTTTGTTTTTTGTTTAATGTTTAATGAAAACTTTCCCATACAGAAATTCTGAATCGGAACCTGATCAATAATGGAATGAATTGTGAGTTGATTTATGACTGGAACAGGCTGAAGGATTTCAGCTGAGGTGTGAATTGTGTTTGGTCTTGAATATTCCTGGGGTAAAAATGTTGAATCTGGACAGGGTTACCAGCGTGAAGCCGGTATCAGGATGGGGGTAAGTAGGGGGGATGTGAATATGATTTTTGAATGGAACGGGTTGATAATGCATTCTGAAAATCAATGCAAGATGAATTTCTACAAACCGATGCATGGGAAGCTGATTTAGTAATAATGACTGAATGCCATATCGAAAATCAGACTAAGCCGCGCTCTTCCCATCATCTTGATTCAATATCAGGGAAGGATGCGAAGAATAAGGGGACTGAATACTGGCTTTTTCCGTATCCCATTGACCTGTAAAGACTTCGGTTGCAGATCCTCTCAAAATAACATGATTCAGCTCATCATAATAGACTTGCAATTGTCCCCCTGGCAAATCAATTGCCAGTTCACGAGAAACCAATCCTTTCAGATTACAGACTGCAAATGAAGCACATGCTCCTGAACCGCAGGCAAGGGTTTCTCCACTCCCGCGTTCCCAGACACGCATTTTGATTGATGAAGGATTTATAATTTGAACAAATTCAACATTAATTCTTTCAGGAAAATAAGGATGGTTTTCAATAGCTGGTCCGACTTCCTGAATGAAATCATCAGATAATTGATCAACAATGAAAACAGCGTGCGGGTTCCCGAATGAAATAATATTCCCCTCATAAATCTCCGAGCCGATAGGAATAAGCATATCGAGAAGGGGATTGCCTTGAAGAGTTGTTGGAATTTCTGCGGAATCCCAAACGGGTTTCCCCATATTTACAGAGACATCTGTACTATTTTCAAGCGTTTTACTAATGACCGTTGAGACCACGCCAGAGGGTGTTTCAATCTGAATTTGATCTTTTGGCTTGATGTAATCATGAAAGTATTTCGCGACACAACGGGCACCGTTTCCACACATTTCCGCTGGGCTTCCATCTGCATTCCAGATTTTCATCCCGACATCTGCAATGGTTGAAGGCAAAACAAGAATCAAGCCATCCGCACCAATTCCAAAATGACGATCACTGATTTCCCGAGCCAACGCCTCAGGCTTTTCCGGAACAGGCTGTTCAATACAATTCACAAAAATATAATCGTTCCCGATTCCGTGCATTTTTGTAAATTGCATTGGGATTCCTTTCCTGCAACAAAGTGAATTAACCGCTGCAATATATAAGTTAAACAGCGAAAATTTGTCAAGATGGATAAACCTGCAAAGGGGCTTTAAATGCCGATTATTGGTCGACTTCAGCTTCCCATTTTTGAAGTTCATTTTTGAGTTGAGCAAGAATTCCGGGGAATTGGGCAGAGAGGTCGTTCTTTTCACCCGGATCTTTTTCAAGATTATACAGGGCTGTCTTTTTTTCTATCCTAACCAGCTTCCATACCCCTTTTCGAACTGCTTTCAGGTTTCGCATTCGCCAGAACAGTGTTCTCTCTTCAGGTGCAATTCCGTTTAACAAAAGAGGAGCAATGGTAACGCCATCCAGTTTTTCTTTTTCATGAGGATAAGATAATCCAACCAGTTCAAGAAAAGTCGGGAACAGATCAAACGTCATTGTCGTTGCATCGGTCTTACTACCAGCTTTAATTTTTCCCGGCCATCGCGCAATTGCAGGAACACGGTGCCCCCCTTCATACACTTCTGTTTTCTGTCCCCGGTAAATTCCGTTGCTGGAAATATTATGATGTCCACCTTCATAATTCAGGTAACCGCCATTATCTGATGTGAAAAAGACAATCGTATTTTCTTCAAGGTTCAATTTTTTCAAAGTTGCCATTATCTGGCCAACGCTATGGTCAACCGATTCAACCATTTTAGTCACTTGGGATCCGATGTTCTTACTGCTGAGCTGTCCCAGTTTTTTCAGGCTGTGATAATCCGTTCCGAGTTGACGGTAACCTTTGTCCTGTGGACCCTGCCAGGGAAAATGAATTGCCAGATGCGGAACGTACAGAAAGAATTGTTCGTCTTTGTGTCTTTCAATAAAATCTATGCTATGTTTTGTCAGAAGATCAACACTGTAACCGGACTCCATCTCGATTTGATTGTTGTTCCACCAATCTTTTCTTCCAGAACGGTCAATGTGAGAATGATGGTCTCCATCTCCGCTGACAAGTCCCCGAAACTCGTCAAAGCCCTGTTCGGTTGGAATGAAAGGATGATGATAACCGAGATGCCATTTTCCAAACATGCCCGTCACATAGCCTGCTTGCTTTAAGGCTTCCGCAATTGTGAATGCTTCAAGAGGCAGCCCTTCATCATATTGTGTTTGGCCGGAGATTGCTGCTTCAAATTTTCTGCCGAAGCGTTGCTGATATTTTCCTGTCAGAAGTGCTGCACGAGTTGGAGTACACATTGGACCATTGGAATGAAAATCGGTGAACTTCATTCCTTCAGAAGCCAGTTTGTCGATATGCGGAGTTTTGTTGATTCGACTTCCGTAACAACCTGTATCGCCATATCCAAGATCATC
>JAJRVU010000355.1 GCA_024277145.1 Planctomycetota bacterium | reverse complement strand
TCTGGGTAGCCAGTACAAAGAAGGGAGAAGGGAGTTGATGTTCTTTTCCTTCAATGGTTGCCTGCATTTCGCTCATCGCTTCAAGTAAAGCAGATTGTGTTCTGGGAGATGCACGATTGATTTCATCTGCCAATAAAACGTTACAGAAGATCGGGCCTTTTCGAAAATTGAAACTTCCATCCACCGGGTTATAAACGGAAGAGCCAAGAATATCTGCAGGAAGCAGATCAGGTGTAAATTGCACCCGCTGAAACTCCAGATCAATGGAACGGGCAAGCGCTTTGGCCAATGTTGTTTTTCCGACGCCGGGAACGTCTTCCATCAGGACTGATCCCCCCGCAAGAAGGGCAATCGTAAGAATGTCTATCGCCTCTTCTTTTCCCTGAATGACAGACGACAGATTTTTCTTGAGTTCATAAAGAGGTGAAGGCTTGATGGTAATTTCAGGATGCTCTTGTTTTCTCTGCCTGTTCGTTCTCATTTCCGTTTCTTCCTTTTTCCATCTGGAAATTTCTCACGTGAAATATTTCATGTGAGATTTTTTCAGTACCTGTTAACAATATGAATGACAGATGTAGAAATGAATGAAAATAATTTCTTAAGCGTGTTACGCTTTTTCGTGACCGTGAAGAACGTGTTATGATTTAACGAAACCGAACTCCCACGAGTCAGTACCGGCTACGATAAAAATAATCCGTTCTCAGACGCTTTGAACTGCAGTCTCAATTCCCGGGTGTGAAGTAATCCAATCAGGTGATCAGAAACCCTTTTCAGAGTAGATGAGACCTTCTGTTTTACTTATTAAACCGTTTAGGAATAGAGCAAAATCCCGCATACTCAACAGAAATGCGGACCGTTCAATGGGAAAAAAAGTAAGAAATTAAATAATGAAGCAGAAAGGAAAACAGGACAATTAGAAAAAAGTGATTTCGTGTCAAATAGAAATGAAAAAAAGAAAAAGTATCGTATGTCCTAAAGCTCTGGATTGAAGTTATTTAGATCGATTTAAAAAATATCCAGAACAGGGACAATGAATTATACGCAGGATTAAATCCCTGTGTTGGAACGAAATGCTAATTTTTATGAAATTCTTTTTGTAATTCCTACAAAAGGCTTCTTCAACTGTTCAAGTCATGTTGCAAAGCTAAAAAAGGCTACGTTTTTGTACTACTGACAGTTGTTTGAAGTTGAACGAGTTCTGGAGCAGCTGT
Source organism: Planctomycetota bacterium (assembly GCA_024277145.1). Classification (GTDB taxonomy): domain Bacteria; phylum Planctomycetota; class Planctomycetia; order Planctomycetales; family Planctomycetaceae; genus JAJRVU01. The sequence goes on along the minus strand of JAJRVU010000355.1, from coordinate 23,172 downwards.
TTGAGAATGATCATAATCTCGATAGACTCCAAAATCGTTGTACCAATATTTTTTAGCAATTCGGTATAACAGATTCTTTTCAGGAATTTCATTTCCGGGATTGTATTGGGATGTTCGGATTTCCATCGCTTCAAGTTCCTTCATGGCTGTCTTCCGTACAGTGGAATCTACGGCACCATGTTTTTCAATCAGTTTTTGAAGCAAGTCTGGTCGTTCCAGAATAATACAACCACGTGTGGTGGAGGCAGACATCTCCCGAAAATCTTTCAGGAATTCGGACTCCACAAATTGATCTTTGAGAGATTTTTCATGATTGTGAATACTCTCCTGTGAAAACTGGATGACCGGGCAAGGTTCGATATCACCCCAGGGATTAATATGATGACTCATCCCCGTGACTGCAGGGCAAAGTGCCTGCCCTTTTCCATCGTGATAGGCATCCACAATCACAATCGGTTTTTTCACTCTCATATCAACAACAAACTGGCGAGCTTTCAACTGCTGTCCTGTTGTTAAACAAAGTTCAGGGGAAGCATCCGGTCCCATCGGGCGATAGACATGAAACCACGTATACATGACTCCCATTTCAATCAGCCGATCAATCCATTCTTCTTTAAGCAGATCATCAATGTTCGTTTTGCACAAACTGGTGCAAACTCCGGTGAAGAGCTTATTGTTCAGGCAGTTTTGAATTCCTTCCATCGTTTTATTATACACATCAGCCCGGCCACGTCGTTCATCACTGACAATCTCATTTCCTTCCACGCTGATTAAGGGTGTGACGTTTCCCATTTTGCGAAGGCGCTTCGCTTTTTCATCCGTAATGAATTGGCCATTGGTGAATATCTGAAAATAACAATCAGGATGTTCTTCAAGCACATCAAGAAGTTCCGGATGCATGAATGGTTCACCACCCACAATCCCGAAAAAGACATTCCCCGCTTCTTTGGCTTCATTAATTAATCGGTGGAGAGCTTCTGCAGAAATGGTTTCCTGCTTAGCAGCAACATCTACCCAGCAACCCTGGCACCTGAGGTTACAGCTATTGATCACGGAAATGTAAAGGAATGGCGGAAAGACCTCTCCTTTTTTGAGACGTTTTTTATGTTTCTGGACGGAAAGCATTCCTTTCCATCCCATATTCCACGCCAGTTTCCATAATGCCCGTTTGTCTGATTCCAGAAGTAATCTTTTGGCCATTCGGAGGTACATGCGTTTGCCTTTAAATCGTGATTCAATTTCAATATTCTACTGATTCTGGACTTATTCAAGTCCTTCCTGTTATGATGACTGACTTCTCAGGCAATGAAAAGGGTGAAATGACTTTCTCAGTTCGTTACTGCTTGAATTATTGAAACTGTTTAATATAAGAGTGAATTATCCACAAATGAAAATCTCTGCAAGACATTACGAAACAGGAGAACCGATTCAGGTTACGATTCACGGGAAAACGATTTCACGGATTGATCCCGTCTGGCCAGAAACAGACATTTCAGACTTACCCTGGATTGCTCCCGGCTTTTTTGATTTGCAAATTAATGGCCATATGGGCAAATGGTTTGCCAACCCGGAACTGACACCGGAAGATGTGATTGAGATATCCGAACAACATTTTACATTTGGCATTACCCGACTTTGCCCGACATTAATTACAAGCAGCCACGAAAGTCTGGTAGCAGGATTCACAGCAATCAGGCAGGCATGTGAACAGGAACCGTGGCTGGATGAAATGGTTCCGGGTTGTCATCTGGAAGGGCCTTATCTTTCAGGTGAAGATGGTCCCCGTGGCGCACATCCCATTGAACATATCCGACCTGCGGATTGGAAAGAATTTGAAACATTACAGGAAGTTTCGGGGAATCGAATTTGTCTTGTGACCATTGCACCGGAAGTGGAAGGAGCCATTGATTTTATTAAACGAGCAGTTGATTCAGGAGTAGTGATTGCAATCGGACATACAGCTGCGATGCCGGAGCAGATTGAAGAAGCAATCGAAGCAGGAGCAACTCTCAGCACTCATCTTGGAAATGGCGCGCATGGAACAATTCGCAGACACCCGAATTATATCTGGTCTCAGTTGGGAAGTTCAAAACTTTATGCAAGTCTTATCACAGATACTCATCACATCCCACCTGAATTTGTGCGAACGGTTATCAAAACAAAAACACCGTTAAGAACAATTATCACATGTGATGCATCTGGCTGGGCAGGTTGCAAACCAGGAATTTACGGTGATGAAAATACAAGTGTGGAAGTCCTGGAAAATGGACCGATTGTTGTTGCAGGGCAAAGGCAACTACTTGCAGGATCAGGACAAATGACAGACACCTGCGTTGCAGAAGCAATTGACATGGCAGGTTTGACTATTGCAGAGGGAATTCACATGGCCACTCTCAATCCTTCAAAACTGTTGGGGGTTGAAGAAATCCGATTGAAAAGAGGTTCACGTGCGGATTTGATGCTGTTCAAATATTCGGGTTCTGCAGAAAGTTTTCGGGTTGAAACGACTCTGCTTGCAGGAGAAGTTCGGTTTGGCGCAATTGAATCGTCTTAGCATTAATCTAGAACTTTACTGTACTGAATAACACCGTGCTGAAATAACATGGAGACTTTGTTTCAAGTCCCTAACCCGATAATCCTGAATGAAACTCGCTCTAATTGCAATGAACTCAATTTCTTCCGGTTGAACTCAGTTGAATCCGTGATAACATCTTATGTAGCCACTGTTTCTGCAAACGATGTACATTTTCATCGTATTTACACACGAATTAACAAATCAGGTAGTTTGTTGTTCTTCTTCAGTCAGTTGTTAAGGACAATTCCATCTGGTTCGCATATTGGTGTATAATTATGCGGAGTTTATTTCACTGGTAATAGAGACTGCTGGAATGAACTGGTTTACTATAAAATTCATCTTTGGGCCGTTATTCTTCTGCCGGTTAGGCGGAGAGTTACATTTTACATCTTATCTAATTATTAAATATTACTGCTGCAGAACATTTTTTGAGTTCAGGCATCGGTCCAAATTTTGGTTTCGTAATGATTTTTCCGCAAGTTAATAAACTTGGACAACAGTTAGTCCAGCTTACTCTGGTTGAGCCTGCTCATATTGAGGAGTGTTACGCAGAGTTGGATTCATCCAGGCTGAAGGAAAAAGAATTTCTTGGGTTTCTGGAATCGAGAAACTACCTGACATCTTATCAGGTCAGGCAAATCAAACGAGGAGAAACGGACTCACTCGTCATTGGCAATTACAAGCTGTTGTACAAAAATGCTTCTGGAAGTTTTGCCCGTGTTTTTCGCGCCTGTTTAAAAGAAACCGACCAGATGGTTGGTCTTAAGCTTCTTCGCGAGAGATGGGCAGTTGATCCTGTAAGTGTGAAAATGTTTCACAGGGAAGCAGAACTTTGCCGTAAATTGAAACATAAAAATATCGTGCCGATTTACGAAGTCGGGCAGGATCGAAATTATCATTTCTTCACGATGGAATTTGTGATTGGCGGAAACCTTCGAGACTTCATCAAAATCAGGAAGAAATTAAGTCCGATAGAGGCAACCCGGTGCATTCTTGATCTGGCAGAGGGTCTTGAATACGCATTGAGAAATGGAATCACGCATCGTGATTTAAAAATGACCAACGTACTAATGAGCAGCACGGGCGTTGCCAAGCTGGTTGACTTTGGATTGGCAGGGGATGATTCTTCCGGTGATGCACAACAAGCTTTGGAATATGCAACCCTGGAAAAATCAACAGGCGCCCCTCAAAATGATCCTCGAAGCGATCTTTTCTTTCTGGGAACAATTTTTTATGAATTGCTGATAGGAACTCCCCCTTACGCCAGAACAAAATCTCGTGATGAACGTAAAGAGATTCGAAGGTATTCTGAGATCCGACAGATTGGTGAGGTTGATCCTCTTCTGCCAAATCATGTTATCGATATAGTGGACCGGCTTTTACAAATTAATCCTACCTACCGATATCAGTCTGCAACAGAATTGATTCCAGAGTTACGCGCTTCGATTAAGAGCCTGAGAGAAGCATCAGAAGATGACCTCACCGTTAATGGCGTTGATTCATCCACCCAGATTAAATCTCTTGAAAGCAATGGTCCGACTGTGATGTGCGTTGAAAACAGGCCACATCAGCAAAATCTGTTGAGAGAATATCTTTCAAAACATGGTTACCGGGTACTGATGTTAAGTAACATTGATCGAGCTTTGGATCGGATCAAAAATAATCCTCCTGACTGTATTATTTTGATGGGGGGCGCAATTGGGGATGATCTTGGGAGTTTTTATAAACAGGCTGTGAAGAACGGGAATGAAAGTTCCATGATATCCATTGCAGTTTTGGACAAAAAACAACTCTTCCTTAAAGACGATATGAATGAGAATTCAACAAGTCGCGTTCTGGTTCAACCTCAGTTGAGAGATCTTCGAAATGAGATTGATAAAACGTTAGAACATATCAAAAAAGCAGCTCAGTAAGTTTCTTCCCGTTTGGGTCAATTCAAATTCTTATCAACCAATCGAATCGAAAGGATTATTCGATGGATAAAACCCGGACTGTACGCTGGGGAATATTAGGAACCGCTCGAATTGCTGAAAAAGTTTCTGTCGCAATTCAACAGGCATCCAACGCAGAGCTCAAAGGGATTGCAAGCCGTTCTACTGAGAAAGCTTCCGTCTGGGCATCAGAATTCAAAGTTCCTGCATCCTACGGTCATTATCAGGAACTGCTGGCTGATCCTGAAATTGATGCAGTCTATATTCCGCTTCCTCCCTCCCTTCATGCGGAATGGACCATCAAAGCAGCGGAGGCAGGAAAACATGTTCTCTGTGAAAAACCTCTTGCGATGGATGTGAATGAAGCAAAAATGATGGCCGATGCCTGCTCAAAAAATGGCGTTCAATTAATGGATGGCGTGATGTGGGTTCATCACCCTCGCACTAAAATGATGAAAGAGAAATTGCAGGAAAACATTTTAGGTGAGCTACGCCGGGTCACTTCTGCAATCTCCTTTTGCTGGGATGAAATTCCGCTACAGAATATTCGACTACACAAAAATCTGGGCGGGGGTTCGTTGCTTGATATGGGTTGGTATTGTGCCCGTGCCATTCTCTGGGTATTCGATGAATTGCCTGTCAAAGTTTTTGCCACTGCAAAATTCGTCAATGAAGTTGATTTGAATCTCTCTGCAATACTTTGGTTTCCTGATGGAAAAAGGGCCTCTTTTGATTGTGGTTTTGATTCCTGCATGAGGAAGTGGTTTGAAATTACAGGAACAAAAGGAGTTCTCAACTGTAATGACTTTACTCGTCCCTGGGATCTGGAAAATCCTGAATTTCAGGTATGCGACACATTCGGAAACTGTGAGAAATTAAAGTCATCAACGCATCTGCAGGAAGTTTGTATGATTGAAAGCTTCTGCGATAACATCCTGAATAATAAACCTGATGATTCTTTAGTGAATGATTCCATCAGGACGCAGATTATTTGTGACGCTCTCGGCGAATCAGCAGAAAAAGAAGAAATCGTAATTATTAAATCTTAATTTATTAAATACAAAGGCAGAAAGACACGAAGTTTTTATTGAACATTCAAAAGGGTGGCCCGACCAACTTGTTTGGTCGGGGTGCCTTGTATTTTTTATAATAATATTCGTGTTCATCTGAGTTCATCTGTGGTTCCTTGCTTCACAAGTTAAATAACCACTTTGGAATCATCAGACAGAAAAAAAATTAAACATGAATACATTTGAAACTATTATTCTTTAGCTTCTTTGTTTTTTTTTGGAGCATTCTTCTCCGGAGATTTTTTCTTTTCACGTTCGTAGGAAAAGAAATTGATCCCACCTTTGGATTCTTTAAAGCGATAAGCATTCTCAGAAGATAAAGTGAATTTGTGCGTATCATCACTTTTGTATCGAATGATCAGTTTCTGGTTGCCATCCAGTTCCAATTCATCGCCGGGGTTTAATGACAAAGGGATCCAGCCTGAACCATCCGTTTTTAAATGAAATTTCACCTTCTTGGAAGTCTGATTGGAAATAAAGACTGTATGAGATTCCTCAGCAGGCAAATCAGATGTCGAATACTCTTCCGTTCCTTCTGTTTTTTCTGTTTCCAGAACCGGTCCGAAATTCTCATCAGGAACAGGGGCAATCGGGACAGGTCCTTTTCCCGAAGGAGTTCCCTGAGGAATAGCAGATTGGCTTTGATCTCGTCTTGAGTTGACAATTGCATTCACAATTCCAAGAACCTGAATGACTCTCTCTGATTTGCTTTGTCCTTCTTCAAAATGAATTTGTTGAATCTGATTTTTCAACGAATCAAGATCAAGAACAAATTCCTGCCCGTTAAATCTTCCTCTGAGAAGACGGTTTCCATAATCAAGCTCACCACTGATTGTTCCGGAGTCACTTTCAACCGTTCCCCCAACATGTCGCAATCCAAGATCAATATATCCATCAATCACTCTGGAATTGGTTATGACTCTTCCATCAAGTTGTCCTGATGCAGGATTGGCCTGTCCTTCAACCTGAGTAGAACCCTGATTGATAGTGCCGCCGGTAGCTTGCTGGGCGTAAGAGGCAGCTGGCATGAACAGGGCTAAAAATGCAAAGATGCCTAAAACGAAAAAGAATGGTTTGGAAATTTTCATAGCGTTAAATCCTCTGTGATTTATAAACGATGTTTTTTGCGAATCAGGTGACCCACAAGATTTCACGGATAATAACATGGCAAAGAAAAAAAGATAAGACCATTCAAGGTTTTCGAATAGTGAGTACTGTTCAAATCAGTGCTGAGCATTTGTTGCATGCTTTGGTGTGGCTTCAAAAAAAGGCAGCTTCCTGAAAGAAAGCCACCCTTTTAATTCGATGCTACAATAGAGGTTACAGTTTTTTAATCGTGACATTTCGGAATTCAACGGGATCGTTATGACCTGCAAATCCAAAGTGACCTTCTTTGATGTCTTTTCCGGGATGCGGTTTGTCTCCCATAAATTCTGTCACCTTGGAAACATCTCCATCAAGAATTACAGTGCCGTTGAGTTCCACTTTAATAGTGGAGCCTTTGACAGTCACTTCCTGAAAATTCCATTCTCCGACAGGCCGAAGATATCCGCGATGGGCAGGAATTATTCCATAGACGGAACCGTGATATTGTCGTTTGTCCAACTTGGCGTATTTCCCTGCGGTGTTATCCAGAACTTGAAGTTCACACATTCCGTCTACATAAGGAGAGCCTTTTCCGGGATAGCGAAGAGCGAGCCCGTTATTGCCACCCGGAGGAAGCTTGAAGTCGAGACGGACAACAAAGTCCTGATAAACAGCTTTAGTGAAGAGAGTTCCTCCATGCCCCGGCTTGCAGACGATGGAACCATTTTTGACTTCATAGTTTTCAACCGAACCTTGCCAGCCATTTAATGTTTTGCCATCGAAGATCGGTTCGAACCCTTCATTGTTTTTCTCTCGTAAAATCTTGTTTGCTTCGTCTGCAGAAATTTCACGAATGTATAGATTGTCCCAGCGAATTTCCCCGCCATGAGTTTGTAATTGAATGGGGCCTTTTGCATAGAGTGGTTTTTTTCGATCCCAGAAGTTTTCCATGATGGCATGGTCAACAACATGTTTTCCATTCAACCAGACACTTGTTCGGGCTCCTACCTGCTTAATGCGAAATTGGTTCCATTCACCAAAAGGTTTATCAGCAAGAACAGCAGGGTCTCTTCCGGGTGCATCTTTGCTGTTATTGAATAATCCTCCAGAACCTTTATCAGCACCGCGATCCCATTTTCCACCTTCTTTTGTGTAATCCCAGATTTGCACCTGCGGGGTACCACGAAGATAAATGCCGCTGTCTGCTTTCGGGGCAGTTTTATAATCAATCAGGAATTCAATATCACCGAATTCTTTGTCCGTCGTCAGGTAAACTCCTTTACCATCATTCACTACAACGCCATTATCCAAAGTCCAATGAGCATTCATGTCTTTCAGGTCTTTGGCTCTTTTCGTTTCTCGTTCCTCTTTTGACATTGCTTTCAATTTTTCAGGAGCAAAATGAGAAAGCCCGTGCCAGCCAGTAAAATCTTTCCCGTTGACCAACGCCTGAAACCCTTCAGGGGGATTTCCTGCCTCCGTCTGAATGACCGAACTGTTTAAAAAAGATAAGCACAATAAAAGGATCGAAAGTAGTTTCAAATGCATGATGTTTCCTCTGGGAAGGTGACGATTAGAGTTTCGGCCCAACTTCATATTTGGGGACACTTAGTTCCAATGCTAATCTAGTAGGGTCTGCTGTGCAGACCGAAACCTTAAGCACAATCAATGGTCTGCAAAGCAGACCCTACGGATGGATAACAAAGATTAATATTACAGTTTTATACTACAGTTTGTCAGAACCATTCGCCAGCCCCCCTAAAATAAGTTGACGACCCGATATGGTACACGAATGGGCAGTAAATCAATGAATTCTAATAAATACGGATGAATTTGACTCGCCAATTACTGTCATGTTAGCATAGAATTTCAAGGATAAATAAACTTTCGTTTACACATTTCCCAGGAACAGTATTGTGATTGAACCTATTAATCCTGAACAGAATCCTCTCGATGACCTGCACCAATGGGAAGAAGACCTTCTCGCACGATATCCCCATCCTGAGAATAAAAAGGGGAAAGAGTTTCGGAATTACAATGCGGAAGTTCGCCCCTGCGTAAAAAATTTCTATCAACTGAATCACGAAAATCAAACCTTTGAATTTGTTCAGAAAAAGCGACAAGAATTTTTAAAGTTCAATCAACGAAAGATGGGAATTTGGGAAGCTGCTGAATTTCTTAACAACCTTGTGGATGACAGCGACCCTGATATTGATCTCCCTCAAATTGACCATCTGTTTCAAACTTCTGAAGCAATTCGAAAAGATGGACATCCCGACTGGTTTGTCCTGACGGGATTCATTCACGACCTCGGGAAAATTCTCTGCCTGTTTGGGGAACCGCAATGGGCTGTCGTGGGAGACACCTTTCCGGTGGGTTGTGCTTTTTCAGACAAGATTGTTTTTCCTGAATTCTTTGCAAATAATCCGGATTCGAAAAATCCTGAATACTCAACAGAACTGGGCATTTACCAAAAAGGATGTGGCTTGGATCAGGTTTTCATGTCCTGGGGGCATGATGAATATCTTTATCATGTCGTGAAAGATTTCCTTCCGGAAGAAGCCCTTTATATCATTCGATACCATTCTTTTTATCCCGGACATCGGGAAGGGGAGTATGATTTCCTGATGAACGACCATGATCGAGAAATGTTCAGATGGGTTCGAAAATTCAATCCTTATGACCTTTACACAAAATGCACCAATCAAATTAATCGGGATGAAATTCGCCCATACTATGATGACCTTATCAGAAAATATTTCCCCTCGGAATTAAACTGGTAGAATAGAATCAAATCAATCCGGAAATTTCACTATTGCATTTTAATAATGAAGAGTTTCATGATCCATTACATCTTTCAATTCACAAAGCAGGTTGCTCTTTTCCTGCTTGTTGTTTCAACCGTTCATGCGGATACCGCCACCACCAGAAAATCCTATCGTCGCGCTCATGCACATAATGACTACCGCCATAAAAAACCCTTGCTGGATGCATTGGAACAGGGTTTTTGCAGTGTGGAAGCAGATATATTTCTAATCAATGGAAAACTGCTTGTTGGGCATTCCATTCTTGAACTGGATCCTGAAAAAACGTTAACCTCTTTATACCTTGATCCTTTAAGAAAAATCATACAAAAAAATCGGGGGAGAGTTCATCCTGATTATCCCTGGTTCACTTTGATGATTGATATCAAATCTGAATCGGTTTCAACGTACCGATCTTTAGCGATCGTTCTTGCACAATATTCTGATATTTTAACTTCGGTGAAACATGGGAAAGTGAACCTTAACCCTGTTCGTGTCATCATCAGTGGAAATCGTGCCTGGGATGCCGTTGAATCCGAAACTATTCGGCATTGTGGGATTGATGGTAGAATCAATAACCTGAATTCAAAAAAGCCAGCGCACCTCATGCCTATGATTAGTGATAACTGGAGTCATCATTTTCATTGGCGGGGTAACGGACCTTTTCCCGAAAAGGAAAAGAAGAAATTAATTCAAATTGTGAAACAGGCTCATCAAGCGGGAAGAGTTGTTCGTTTCTGGAACACGCCGGAAAACAAAAATCTCTGGATAGCACTTCATGCCGCCAATGTAGATTTCATTAACACCGATCAACTTGCAAAATTGAATTCATTTCTGAAAGAAAAAAACTCCAAAGAAATGTTATTTCATCCTGTGTATGAAGATTTCCAGCCTATACCTGATGTAATCGTGCGAGATAAAAAAGCTCATATTCATACACAGGGGCTTTATGTCACTTCAAAATATTATTACGTCACCGGGCGGTTGAATGAATCTCCCCGCCGGGCTTTGCTTCTCCGATTCTTACGTACTGATCCCTCACAATATGAATACATTGATATTACACCCGGCGAAGAATTCACGAAGAAAAACCACGGAGCTCTTGACCACCCCGGAGGGATTGATTTTGATGGTGAGCATCTCTGGATTCCTGTTTCCGGAAGCTGGCGTGAAAGTCTTTCAGTTATCCTGAAAATTCCTGTAAGTGATGACGTACCATTATCGAACGCAAAACCGGAAACGGTTTTTGAAGTGAATGATCATATTGGGGCAATCGCTGTTGATACGAAAAAGAAAAAACTTTACGGGGCCAACTGGGACACACGAATCAGTTACAGCTGGACTTTAAAAGGGAAACTGATTGAGAAAACCCAACAAGCTAAACTGATCTTGAATCATCCGAATCAAAAAATTGCGGTGCAGGATTGGAAATCGCTTGGAAATGGCGTGGTCATGATGGGTGGATCAGATAAAAGCCCGGATCGATCTCCTATGACATCACGAGCGCTGATTGAAATTATCGATATGAATTCTCATAAAAGGTTAGGGCAAGCCCGGATTTTTGGCCCTGATCTGCATTCGGGAAACATTGCACATGAAGGATTTGCAGTTGATCAAAACTACCTCTATTTTATTCCCGAAGACATTGGATCTGGTGCTCGCATTTATCGATACCGTTGGAAAAAAACGGATTGAAAAACCGGCTGGAATAAATCTAAAAAGCTTAGCCGTTCCAATTCGGCTTTCGTTTTTCCAGAAAGGCTGAGAGACCTTCACGGGCATCTTCTGTTTCTCTTGCTTGGGCAGAAACTTCCATACTCAGATCAAGCATTTTTTTGAAATCTGCTGAGATACAATCAATCAAATGTTTTTTAGTTGTTGAAAGTGCTGAAGGGGAACCGGTTAAAATCGATTTAATCAACAACTCGGTTTGAGTTTTGAGTTGATCATTTTTCGCAACACCATAGCAAAGCCCAGCCTGACATGCTCGCTCCGCAGAAATATTTTCCCCACTTAACAGCCATTGGTTGGCAATGCCTGCGCCAACTCGGTGAATTAAAAACGGAGTGACAACAGCAGCTGCGATTCCTCGTTTTGGTTCAGGCAGAGAAAAAAAAGCGGTTTCAGAAGCAATAATAAAATCACACGTGAGAACCAGACCAAAACCACCCGCAAGGGCAGGACCATTGATTGATGCAATCACCGGAACAGGAAGTGTGAACAAGGTTTCCAGAAGTTCACGATAAATCCGGGCATCTTCAGTCCAGAGAGATTTTGAATTGGGATCAGAGGCGCGTTCCTGCATCTCTTTTAAATCCATTCCTGCACAAAAAACCGAGCCCTCCCCCTGAAGGATCAGAACACGCGCAGAGGAATCCGCTTTGACAACCTTCACTGCAGTCAGTAGGGACTGAATCAATTCGCGGGTCAGTGCGTTTCGTTTTTCAGGACGATTTAATTTGATGGAGTGAATTCCACCGGGATCAGCTTGTGTGATTAACTGGGACATCTGTTCTGTTTCCTGTTACCGGCTATTTATTTCCAAGTCTACTATTTTTCAGGTGCTCTGTTATTTTTGCCGAACCATTTTTTCATAGTTTTTTGGTTTGGGAATTTTCATTTCCAAAACAGATAGTCCTAACACCTTCCCTTGCGTATCAATTCTTAAAGAACGGCTGGCACCACCCGCCAGGATTTCATGCAATAAAAAATTGTAGGCTTTAATGCCGGGAAGGGAAAAACGTTCCACCATTCGCGGCCTTAACGGGATAAAATATTCCGCCAGGCGAGTTTCGGTCAAAACATTGCCAAGATATTCGTACCCTTCATCCGTGTATGCAAGAATTCCGACATTTGCATGATTCCCTTTATCCCCCGAACGGGCATGGGCAATCTCTCCGACGCGTATCATTTCAACCATTTGTATTCTCTTTTGATTGTATTCTTTTAAGTCCTGCTACGCAGACCCTAAATAAAATTTAACTCGCTCAATGGTCTGCACAGCAGACCCTACTAGTCCAACTACTGATAAATGTCCCTTAGCTCGTATTCACCTGCACGCCAACGAGCGTGCCATCTGGAAATTACCACCGGACATTTAAAGCTCGAAAGAGCACTACGGTTCACTCACCCATTCTTTAATTGTTTTGCAAACCTGTTTTGCTTTTACACGATTTTGTGAAATCAACGTCGGCCAATACGAAAGGACCCGACGAGGACGAACACGCGATCCCGTATAACCTGTCACTCCCGGAACTCCCGATGTGACTAATGGAGCCAGTTCCTTCATTAAACGTTCGACAGATTCTTTGGAACTATCATAACCACTGATTCTTAAAACAATCTCAAACGGTTCTTCGACTTCAGGCCAAACTCCGGGAACGGAGTCTCCTGAGCCGAGGTATTCCGCATTGGTTCGTTCCAACTCAATCCCTGCAATTTTCATTCGGTCAAAAATCATTTTGGCAGCAGCCTCTGCCTTCTTCTTTGCATTGCGACCACAAATCACTAATGTCCCGGAAGCAAAATATCCATCCTGGTAAGCCATCGAAACTTTATACGCATCCGGGCGAGGTGTTCCTTTTGCGCCGGTCACCTTCACTAAATCAGGCGAGACCTGTTCCAGTTCGACATGAGAAAAATCAACAACAACATCAGGAGTCATATATTGAGTCGGATCACCAATTTCATAAATAATCTGTTCCGCTACCGTTTCGGGAGTGACCAATCCCCCTGTTCCCTCCGGCTTGGTGATGAAAACCGATCCATCTTCTTCCAGAATTGCGATGGGATATCCCACGTTCGCAAGATCAATTTCTTCATTCCAGTCAGAATAGATTCCACCCGTTGCCTGTGCTCCACATTCAATGATGTGTCCTGCAACTGTTGCTGCAGACAATCGATCCCAGTCAGTCCAGTCCCAGCCAAATTCATAAATTGCAGGAGCTAATGTTAAAGCAGCATCCGCAACACGTCCTGTAATCACAATGCGAGCATCCTGATTTAATGCTTCCACAATTCCTGAAGCGCCCAGATAAGCATTCGCGCTGACAATCCGTTCCTGCACTGTATTAAAATCGTCCCCTGTTTCAAAATGAGTAAACGATTCGTTTGCTTTTTGATGTTCTTCCAAATCAGGTAGTAGATGATCTCCGTCAACAGATGCCACCTTGCAATCTTCGATTCCCAACGAGAGAAGATTTTCAGAAACCATTTTTGCACAAGCAGAAGGATTCATTCCCCCCGCGTTTGTGATAATTTTTAATTGAGGTTGTTCCTTAAGATAAGGAACTAGTTTTTTAATCACCTCCGGGAAATCGGTCACATACCCTGCATCCGAATTTCGAGATTTCTGGTGGGCAAGAATTGACATGGTCAACTCTGCAAGATACTCCAGCGTGAGATAATCCAATTGACCATCGCGCGTTAAATAAACCGGCTGATCAATCTGGTCACCCCAGAATCCTGCAGCGTTTCCTATTCGTATTGATTTCATCTATTCCAGTTATTCCAGTGCAGTTGCATTGACCTGTAACGTTTATACAGAAGGAGCGAAGGGGCTTCAGTTGCTATCTGCAATCAATATAGTATTATGAGCATAGATCTTTCTATTATCCGACTGAAACGATGTTCATTCGGGTTTTGAGTCCCTGATTCTGACATTATTCCGGAGTAAGTTCAACGATGAAACATTGGCAAGTTTCTTTTATGGTTATCTGTTTATCAATGCTGGCATCCTGTACAAAAACAGATCCACCTAAATCTCAACCCCCTTCAGGAACAGATAAAAAAACTCATACTGAGCCAAAAACTCCATCGAAACCTGCACCCGTTGCAGAAGATGATGCAACATCTATCGAAAAATTCAAAAGCCTCAAAGCAACAATCAAACCGCTTGATGGAAAACCGGTGACCATTCTGGATCTCTCCGGGAGTCAGGCAAAAGACAAGGACCTGGAATTCCTGAAAGGGCTTCCTTCTCTTGAAAGGTTGATTTTAAAAGGACCTGATTTTTCTAATGCTGGGCTTGAGCATGTCAGGCAGCTAAAAAAATTGAAAGTATTGGGGCTTGAAAACACCCGAATTACGAACGAAGGACTTAAGATCATTGGAGAAATGGAGTCGCTCGTCGCTCTTCGCCTTCGAAGAACCGATATCACCGATGATGGTCTTGCATCGCTCACATCTTTGAAAAAATTAAGAGAACTTGATTTAAGGTATTCTGTCCTGACTGATAAAGGGATGGATCATATTAAAAAAATGACCTGGCTGACAAATGTGAAACTGCAAGCTTCCAATGTCACCGATGCAGGTCTCGAAAAATTAACAACCATTACCGGGCTTCGAAGATTAAACATCTGGGGACCCAAATTCACGGATGCCTGTACCAAATCCATTAAAAAGTTCAAAAAACTTCAGGTGATTGAAATGAAGGACACCGACATTGGTGATGACGGCGTTGCTAATTTTGCAGAGCTTCTCGAACTGAATACTCTGGTGATGGAACGTGTTTTTGTAACAAAAGAAGGAATTAAACATCTCGCTAAATTAACTAAAATGCGAATACTCAATCTTCGAGATACCGGAGTCAATGACACCGCGATTGAACACCTCAAGGATATGAAAAATCTGGAAGTTCTTGACCTGAATGAAACAGCTATTAAAGACAAAGCACTTAAAACCGTTGCTGGTTTTACAAAATTGAAAGAACTTGGTCTCTGGTCGACTCTTGTAACCGATGAAGGGATCAAGGAGCTGAAAGGTTTAGCCAATCTGAAAAAACTGAATCTTGAAAGTACCAAGATTACAAACGAAAGTTTAAAAACCATTCAAAAACTTTCTAATCTGGAAACGCTCATCCTGACGACAACTTCAGTTTCTGATGAGGGAATTGAATCCCTTCAGACTTTGACCAAACTGAAAACCTTAAAGCTCAATTTCACAAAAGTCAGTAATGAAGGAATTGAAAAACTGAAAAAAGCTCTCCCTGACTGCCAGATTTCCAGATAATACACTGGTGTGATTGAATATTACCCACTTTATGTAATCTTCTTCATCTGATTAAGAATTCCAACCAGCTTTATTATGCTTTAAACAAAGTAAGAAATTTCCTCTAAATAGCCGATGAAAATAGGAGTAATCGGTTCGATCTGCGCGATAAGTCATTACACAAGTGGACTTTACCTACTAGCAGAAAGAAACCGGACAAACATATTTTCGTTTGTGATATCAATTTAACCTATTGCACATTCAAGAGATAAGAACTATTTTCGTATATCTGGAAAACCATATTTCCGGGAGACGTTATACTCTTTGGCAAAATAGGTAATCAGGAAATTCTTATGCAGCCTCAATCCGTTTCTCAAGTCAACCATCAAGCTTCTGCAGAGAAGCGAGAATGGTTTGGAAGATTAACTCCCGCAGAAATCAAAAGACGAACCTGGCATATGCTTCCTGGTTTGTTCCCCTTCATGCTGTGGGTCTTTCCGCACGATGATCCCATGACCCCCATTTTGAGATATATCATTATCGGAATTGGTGTCGTGATTGCTGGCGGAATTCTAAAGTCATATACGGACATCAAAAGATCTGATAAAGATACAGAAGAAATCGGAGCGGTTTTAGGCTATTCTTTCAGTGTGATCGGGATGATGCTTGCTTTTCAATACCATTTGGAATGGGGGTTAATGATCCTGATCGTCCTTGCTTTCGGCGATGGATCTGCAACACTAGGGGGTATTCTGATCAAAAGCCCGAAGCTTCCCTGGAACGACAGAAAATCATGGGCAGGCTTGATCTGTTTCGTTCTGGTCAGCACTCCTCTGGCTGCTGTCATTTATTGGGGTGAGGTTTACTTCAACACAGAATCAATCGATAGTCCGGTTCCTTTCTCAACAGCGATCCTCTGCGCTACCCTAATCACCGCAGTTGCTGCACTTGCCGAATCTATCCCAGTTAAGCTAAACGACAATATCCGAGTTGGTGTTAGTGCTTCTCTGACATTACTTGCTTTTCAATACCTTTATGTTGGTTGGCCTGCTGTCTACTCGTTACAATAGCGGTGAGAAATAACAGTAAGATAAAGTGGAATTCAGGCATGACCTGTTCATCCTGACCTTAAATCATTGAATGTTTTAAGGGAGAATGGTTCTGCTGGGTTATCCGTACCTGATGAATTATTCAGGGAAGAAAAAGCCCTAAGGTTAATCCAGTTAAGATATTACAAATAAACCATATTTTCTGCCTCAAACCAACATGTTAGCGGAAAATGGAAAAGGTCGTCTCAGAAAAAGATCTGAATAGGCTTGTGAGCCGTTTCGCGTTATATTACGGGATTGAGAATAAATTAATTCGGGTTAAATAATCAGGAACAGATTACTTATGAGATGCATCATCTGGCATGGAAACAGATATCAGTCATGCTGAATCTCTCATAAGTCCTTAACATCATACAATTACAGCAAATATTTAGAAGAGTGGTCTAGCACCGAATGAGTTTACTGGAAGTCCGAAATTTACGAAAATCTTTCGGCGATCATACTGTCGTAAAAGACATTAGTTTTGACGTGGAAGCTGGTGAGGTTTTCGGTCTGCTTGGACCGAACGGCGCTGGCAAATCGACCACGATGAATATGCTCTGCGGACTGCTCGACAAAGATTCTGGCTCAATCAAACTGGATGGTCAGGAAGTTGGAAGTAAAAATCGTTCTTCCAGAACAATCTTAGGGTTTGTCCCCCAGGATCTGGCAATTTATCCTGACTTGACCGCACGCGAAAACCTTACCTTCTTCGGCCAGCTTTATGGTATTACAGGTGCAAAGCTCGATAAGCAAATTCATTTTGTCCTCGATAATGTGGGATTACTTGATCGTGCGAATGATAATACCGGAGATTTTTCCGGCGGAATGAAAAGGCGACTGAATTTTGCAGTGGCTCTTTTGCATGAACCGAAACTGCTGGTTCTGGATGAGCCAACAGTTGGCGTCGATCCCCAATCGAGAGAACACCTTCTCAGTTGTGTTCAACAATTGAATGAAAAAGGGATGGGAGTTATTTATTGCAGTCACTACATGGAAGAAGTCGAACGGCTTTCTCATCGTGTCGCCATCATGGATCAAGGCGTGATGCTTGCCTGCGATTCTATACCCGGATTGCTGAGTCTCCTTCGATCTGAAATCAGGCTTTTCACTGATCCATTACCAGAAAATATCAGCAAAGATTTACAGGACCTTGCTGAGATCGAACAACCGAGTGAACAAACAGGCGATTCTAAAAAAGATGATACTGACGTGCTGGTTGTTTCACAAAATGGACATATTAACGAACGTGAACTAGGAAAATCAGTCTGCAAGGTTGTCACCATCCTGAGTCAAAGAGGAATCAACCTGCGTTCCATTGAATCCAATGAACCGAATCTGGAACAACTCTTCCTGCAATTAACAGGAAACCGTTTAAGAGATTAGCACGTTTTCATATTGCGTTGAGTGATAAATTGCACCCGATAAGAATAATCTCTAACAGATCAGTAAATAAATAGCATTTTTCAGGAAACGGAATCGATGAAAGCCTGGGTGATCACAAAAAAAGATCTCACACTTCTCTGTCGCGACAAGCGTGCATTAGTCATTCTTGTGATGCTACCGCTCGTTTTTATTACCATCATCGGGTTAACCACCGGTAAGCTGATGGGATGGAGTGATTCCAATAAAATTATCAAAATTGCCATGTTTGATAATATTGACTACGACAACATCGGCAAAATGGGTTCCTTTTTGAATGATGAAATGGGTGACTCTGAACCAGAGGTGTATGAACTTGAAGAGGGCGATGAGCCTCCATCTGCTGAAGATGAATTGTACGATGAAGAGGAACGAAAAGAACTTCGCACAGTCGCGAGAAATCTTGTGATCAAGATTGCTAATAAACTTCAGACCATGAAGGGTGTTAAAATTATTGAAGTCAAATCACAGGAAGCAGCAGATCAACTGATTAAAGATGATGAAGTAAATTCCAGCTTGACTTTTGGGCCTAAATTCTTTCAGCGGTTTGATCATTTGGAATTGGGAGATGTCTTTCTTTCAGAAGAAGGTCGATTAAAAGACGGCCTAGCCAGCCTCGATATTACAATGGATTGCAAGCAGCCTGATTCAGGGACTTTTTCAATTACGCAATACATGGTTCGTGCAAATACTTACCGAACTTTATTAAGTACTCTGGCTTGTAATTCAAACTTTATTAAAAATAAGCTCGCCCGGAAAATCAAAGAATTAAACGAAGCAAATCCTGAGAAATTCAGGCTCGATCCTTGTGAGGAACTTGAAAAAGAATCCAAAGGGGAACCGCTTACACTCGCTGCATATGTCAAACCGAAAACAGATTCTTCAGGAGAAAATGTTTATCAGGAACTGATCCCTTCCTACACGGTGTTGTTCACTTTTTTCCTGGTTAATATCATGGCCAGATCATTCATTCATGAACGGGAAATTGGCACGCTGAAACGATTACAAATTGCTCCGATTCGTCCTTCTTCATTGCTTGCAGGAAAAACGATTCCGTTTCTGATCATTTCTCTTTTGCAAAGTTTTCTCCTGTTTTCCTGTGGGAAATTCATGTTTGACATGTCCTGGGGAAACCAGCCTTTTCTTCTGTTTCCTGTTATTTTCTGCACATCGATGGCAGCAACTTCACTCGGATTACTTGTAGCAACTTTTGTTCGAACAGAATCACAGGTATCAGCAACCGCTAATCTTGTCGTGATTACGATGGCTGGAATGAGTGGTTGTTTCATGCCTCGAAAATGGCTTCCTCCGGAAATGCAAACATTTAGTCTTGCTTTCCCACATTCTTGGGCACTCAAAGCGTACAATCAACTTCTTGCACAACGAACGCCTGATTTGCAGGAAGTTTTTATCTGCTGTGCTGCTTTGGCAGGGTTTGCAATGTTCTACTTTATCCTCGGCTCAGTTCGATTTGAAAAAGTGACGTAGCCAAACACAAACAATATTTGCCGTAAGGTCTGCTCTGCAGACCGAAAACAACTTATTTACTTTCTGCAATGGTCTGTTCAGCAGCCCCTACTACTCCAACTTCTGGTAAATGCCCCTTAGCTCGTATTGACCTGCGCGCCAACGAGCGTGCCATCTGGAAATTGGCATCAGACATCGAAAGCTCGAAAGAGCACTACACTTAAATGGAGTCAAGTTACCGAAAGATAATCAATTCAGGTTAACATTGATTGAAATCAAACAACAATCAAAGGGATTATGCAATAATTTCATGGATTGGTTCCACAGGTTCAACACCCACAAGTTTCTGGTCGAGGCTGCCGTGGAAATAAGAAAGCTTGTTCGGATCCAGTCCCATTAAATACAAAATAGTTGCGTGCAAATGTTTGACTTGAAACGGTTTTTTGACCGCAGCTGATCCCAGTTCATCAGTTTCCCCGATACTGACTCCTCCTTTAATTCCTCCTCCTGCCATCCACATGGTAAACCCGTAAGAGTTATGATCTCTTCCGGTTCCTTTGGCGTATTCCGCAGTTGGCTGTCTTCCAAATTCACCACCCCAGATAATCACCGTTTCTTCAAACAGCCCTCTCTGTTTCAAATCTTTGATTAAAGCAGTGATCGGCTTGTCGGTGTTCCCCGCATGGAAATTATGATTTTTCACAAGGTCGCCATGAGCATCCCAGTTATAATCGTTATGATTCCCTCCTGAATAAAGTTGTACAAACCGAACACCTCTTTCGACAAGCCTTCTTGCAAGCAGACATCGCTTGCCAAAGTCTTCCGTCCGGGAATGGTTTAATCCATACATTTGATGAATTTCTTTGGTCTCCTGCTTCAAATCAACTGCTTCCGGTGCATGTTTCTGCATATTAAATGCGAGTTCATACGATGAAATCCTTGCAGCCAATTCAGAATTGGAAAGCCGTGTTTTCTGATGTTCTTTATTTTCAGCACTTAATGCATCTAATAATTTTCTTTCAATGGATCGCGTCATTTGCTCAGGGGAAGCAAGGTCAAGAATCGGCGCTCCTTTGGATTTCAATATTGTTCCCTGATAAGTCGCGGGCATAAATCCGCTTGACCAGTTTTGTGCACCGTTAATCGGACCACCTGAAGGGTCAAGCATCACTATATATCCGGGAAGATTTTCATTTTCAGATCCTAATCCATAATTCAACCATGAACCAAGTGTCGGGCTACCACCGAGAATTCTTCCTGAATTCATTTGCATCATGGCTGATCCGTGAATTGGCGAATCTGCAGTCATTGATTTAATAAATGCAATATCATCAATCACCGTTGAAAGTTCAGGAAAAAGAGTCGAAGCCCACTGTCCTGATTCACCATGTTTTTTGAATTTCCATTTGGGACCAACAACGCGACCTTCATTTTTTTCCCCGCCCCGCCCTTTTGTTTTGACCGGAATAGTTTTGCCATCAAATTTAAAAAGAACCGGCTTGTAATCAAACGTATCGACATGACTTGGACCGCCATACATGTAAAGAAAAATTACGTTCTTGGCTTTGACGGGGAAATGACTTTTTTTCGCTGCAAGCGGGTTCGCAACAATTTGCTTGTCCGATCCCATAACCTGCCCGGATAGCAATCCGTCTTGATCAAGCATTTGCGTGAGTGCCAATGACATGAAACCACCACCAACCTGGTGTAAAAATTCCCGTCGGGTTCGCCCACAATAATTATTCATTTGGTTCATGGTTTTACTCTTAAGAGTTAGTCAAGATAAATAAATTCATTTCGGTTCAACAACATGAGGCAGTAATATTTGAACGCATCTGCCTCTGATAAATGGCTTTGCTTGATCAGGTCCAGAATAAACTTTTTCCCGCGTGTAATTTCTTCCGGGGTAGCAGTTCTGGAAAGGGAACATTGAATTGCAAATTGAATTCGGTTTCCCCATCCTGTCACCTCTTTCTCAAAAACTCTTTTTTGAAACGCCAGAGCTTGTTCGTGTATATAATTGCTGTTTAACAAGTTCAGTGCCTGTCCCGGTTGGGTGGTTATAAACCGTGCTTCACAAGTTGAACCCTGATCCGGGGCATCAAAAACAGACATGATTGGCGGAACGAGAGACCGTTTCGCAAAGATATAAACGCTTCTTCTATTGCTGTTTTCGGGAGTCGATTTCCCCCATCCCTTTCCCGGTTGAGATTGAGTTTGCAGGACTTCGTCCGTCAGCTTTGGATAAAAACTGGAACCGTAAACTTTGTTATTTAATTGTCCAGTCGCAGAGAGAATGGAATCCCTGAGTTCTTCTGCGCTCAATCGTCGCATATTGAATCGCCAGAAAAAGTTATTGAGAGGATCTTGTTTAATTGCAACATCGTTTTCTTCAGACGACATCTGGTAAGTATTGGAAAGCAGGATCAGCTTATGGAGGGATTTAAATCTCCAGCCATTTTCCATGAATTCAACAGCCAGCCAGTCAAGAAGTTCAGGATGTGTCGGGGGGACTCCCAGTTGGCCAAAATTATTAGGAGACCGAACAATGCCTCTTCCGAAATGATGTTGCCAGACGCGATTAACAATCACTCGTGAAGTAAGAAAATTCTCTTCCGATGCAATCCAGTTTGCCAGTACAACTCGTCGACCAGCAGAGCTAATTTTTTTGGTAGGCTTTTTAATAACCGGATCAGGAACAGAAAATAAGGCAGGATACCCGGGCTGAACTTCCTTTCCATGTGACCGAGGATTTCCCCTTAATAACACGAATGTTTTTTCAGGCGATTTTAAGTAATCCGTTATACTTAAAACAGATTCCAGTTTGGGAAGTTTTTTAATCTGCCCAATGATCTTTTCTAATTCCGATTTTAATTGTGAATACTCATTCCATTTTTCCTGGGTCTGAAATTCTTTCAAATGCTCTTTAAGAACTTTTTTTCTTCCACCGCTATCAATCAATTGACGATATCCTGAAGGCATTTTTTCAATCGCCTGATCTTCAATCGTTTTCTGTTTTTTGACGACCTGATTTTTTTGTGAATTCAGGAATTGATGTTTCTGGATAAGTTTCGGTGGAGAAACAATTTTCTGGTTGTTTGCAATTAAATTACCGCGAATTCCATACGTCGGAATATCCCTGAAAAAGGAAAGCAGTTTGTAGTAGTCTTCCTGCGGGACGGGATCAATTTTATGATCATGACAACGGGCACAATTTATGGTCAGTCCCATAAAAACTTGTCCTGTTGTTGAAACAATATCGTCATATTCATTATAAAGACTGAGCGCCGGATCAGCTGGCTCATCATCCCAGATACCTAACCGATAAAACCCTGTCGCCGTGAGAGTTTCTTTGGTAATCGTTTCCAGTTCATCTCCCGCCAACTGTTCTATGATGAACTGACTGTATGGCTTGTCATCGTTAAACGATTTGATTACATAATCTCGATACTTCCAGGCATTCGGTTTTGTTCCGTCGCGTTCAAAACCATTGGTTTCAGAAAACCTGACCAGATCAAGCCAATGTCTTCCCCAGCGTTCTCCATAATGCGGCGAAGCCAATAGACTATCGATCAGTTTTTCATAAGCATTTTCAGAAGTATCAGCCAGGAAATTTTGAACTTGTTCGTAAGAAGGAGGGAGTCCGGTCAGATCATAATAGAGACGACGGATTAATTTTTGTTTAGTTGCAGGGGAAGCGGGTGACAGTTTTTCTTTTTCAAGCTTGTTTAAAATAAATTT
>JAJRVU010000020.1 GCA_024277145.1 Planctomycetota bacterium | reverse complement strand
TATCTGCTACAAGACAATTTTTCAATCAGGATGCAAACCTTACGATTGTTGATTTTCTGATTCTGCTTATTTGAGCCAATTCATCTTTATTGAATGAGCATTGATTATTACTTGAATATGGAAATCAGTCCCCATTCCAGATCATTTTCAAATTCGGAGTTCTATTATGTCCAAAACTTATTGCATGAACCGATCCCGTTTAACAGCCATCGGCTTATCTCTGTCTGTCATTCTGATTACCTTTTCTAATATCAACGCAAAAGAAAAAAGTTCTCTTCCAACTAAAGGGGAGAAAATTGAGAACTTCGAGTTAAAAACACTCGATGACAAAACAGTTAAACTTCATGATGTCACCAAAGAAGGTCCGGTTGTTCTCTTGGTTCTCCGTGGATACCCTGGTTATCAATGCCCAATTTGTACTTTTCAAGTGGCTGACTTTATTTCCAAGGCAAAAGAATTTAAAGCCCATAAAGCAACTGTTCTGCTTGTTTATCCCGGTCCTGCTGACGACTTAAAAAGTAAAGCAAAACAATTTACGAAAAGAATGAAACTGCCTCGCAATTTCAAAATGCTTCTAGATCCTGATTACCATTTTTTGAATCAGTATGATTTGCGTTGGGATGCAAAACGGGAAACATCTTACCCTTCAACTTTTGTGATTAATCAGAAAAACATTGTGACCTTCAGCAAAGTGAGTAAATCTCACGGTGGACGAACAAGAGCAAAAGCAGTTCTGAAAGCAGTTAAAGGGAACTAGCTGCTTTCTTCGATTCAAATTAGAAAATGATTCAGCGAATGCAAACATTTATCGTTTTGTGTTCGCGTTTTTATTATTTCATTTTTTGAAGAACGATAACTAAAATGGCAACAATGACGACACTCCCGCGAGTCTCAGCAAAAGCAAAACAGTATGTGAACGAAGTTATGGAGTTTGGTTTTCATAACACCAGATCGCTCGATTTTTGTGGACAGCTGGAACAGGCATTCGCAGATAAATTTGGCAGACGTTTCGGAATCCTTCATGCTAATGGAACAGTCACCATGCAGTCAGCCCTGATGGCAGCTGGAATTCTTCTGTCGCTGTTTCCAAAACACGCAGACTGGTTGTTGATTATGAAATCCGAAAAGATTCAAAACGAATCACTGGCTATTTTGTTAATTTCCCCGAAAACTGGGGCGAATAAGCACTCCGGTTCATGAAATTCAAAGCGGTTCTGGTTTCTTCCACGTTGAACGGTTAAGATACGATAAGTGGTCAACATAGCCGTTTATAACTAACTGTATTAACTTGATTTTCAAGAATCCCAAACCAATGTTTAAAATTTCTGCAAAAACATTTATTACTATTCTGTTTCTCACCAACTGCTTGAACATGACATCTCTAAACGCTGTGGAACCTCAAAATCAATCACCCGATTTTGAAAAAGAGATTGCACCATTATTGCTTAAGCGTTGCGGAAAATGTCATGCACATGGACAGGCTAAGGGAGAGTTTTCGATTAACTCTCGCGAAAAGTTATTGAAAGGTGGGACCAGTGGTCCTGCTGTGATTGAGGGAAATAGCAAGGAAAGCTTGTTCATGGAATTGATTACAGGTGTTGATCCAGATCGATTGATGCCTGAAAACGGGCCTAAACTGAGTGATCAGGAAATCAAACTATTTAGAAAATGGATTGATGCAAACCTCCCTGGCCAAAAGATTTTCGGATGAGCTATGGAAAAGAGACACCCCTTCCAGTCAGGGTTCCCGAACTACCCAAAAGTACAGAAGGCTTAACTAATCCTGTTGACCTGATTCTTCAAGGCGATCCAGTTCTTAAAAAGCATTTATTGAATTCCCGAATTCCTGATCGTGTTTTTCTTCGTCGAACCTCACTTGATTTAACAGGTTTGTTACCGACACCGAAAACAATTCAAGAGTTTAAAATAAGTACCCTTCCCAATAAACGTAACCAGTATCTTGATACGCTTCTGAATAATCGAACTGCCTATGCTGGTCATTGGCTTACTTTCTGGAATGATGCGTTACGCAATGCATATCGTGGAACCGGTTTTATTGATAATGGTCGCAATCAGTTGACCGGCTGGCTGTACAAATCTCTGTATGAAAACAAACCGTATAATCAGTTTGTGCATGAGTTGATCAGCCCGGTTCCCGGTTCGGAAGCTTTTGTGAAAGGGATTATCTGGCGTGGTGTTGTGAATGCCAGTCAACGAAAGGAAATGCAGGCTGCCCAGAATATCAGCCAGGTTTTTCTTGGAATCAATTTGAAGTGTGCCAGTTGTCATGACAGTTTTGTCAACGAATGGAAACTGAAAGACTCTCATGCATTGGCTGCAGTTTTTTCCGAAGGACCATTTGAATTATTTAAATGTGACAAACCGGTTGGAGAAAAAGCCGAAGCCGCTTATCTTTTTCCAGAATTGGGAAAAATTGATGTTTCCAAATCTCGCAAAGAAAGAATGAAACAGCTTGCAGAAGAGATTACCAGCCCCCAGAATGCCCGTTTTGCAAGAACTATTGTGAATCGACTTTGGGCACAATTACTGGGTAGAGGAATTATTGAGCCGCTGGATCAAATGAGTGCAGAGCCCTGGAATCGGGACTTGATAGACTGGCTTTCAGCAGATTTAATTGAGCATCAATTCGATTTAAAGAGGACGTTAAAAATTATCACCAGCTCTCGTACGTATCAATTGCCAAGCGTTGGCTGGAAATCCAAACAGGATTCAGTATATCGGTTTCAAGGACCCATTGTTAAAAGAATGAACGCTGCACAATACGTTGATTCTCTTGCTGCTTTAACAAAAATGAATCGTCCCGTTTCTTCACTGATGTTAAATCGCGATGGACGTGGTCAGGGTGGTCAGCTTTCTGAAATTCGGAATGCATTAGCTGCCATTGCAAACCCGGATCAATCGGCTTCGCTTCAAAATACTTTCTGGATTTGGAGTCAGGATAAAGCAAACATCAACAGTTCAGCTGGAACCGTTTATTTCAGAAAAACATTTCAGCTTGAGAAAATTCCCAAGCAGATGATTGCGGTAGCCAGTTGTGATAATGAATTTGAATTATATCTGAATGGCCAAAAAGTGATGACGGGAAAAAACTGGAAAGAGCCTGTTATTCATGAATTGACCGGCTACCTGAAACAAGGAAAAAACGTCATCGCAATCAAGGCGGTGAATAGTCGCGTTGATAAAAAGAAAACTCCTTCGGAAGATTTGAGCCCTGCAGGATTCATTTTCCGCATGATTAATCCTCAGAACAAAAATTCCTCACAACTCAATTCTGATGAAAGCTGGTTGCAAACGATAAAGGTCATCAATGGTTGGAAAACGGTGAAACTGGATGATTCCGATTGGAAACCTGCTGCTGTTCTTGGAACAGCGGATCTATCGCCGTGGAATCTGGAATCGATTTTACTGACTTCTATTAATGTTTATCAGGATCATGTTCGGGCATCTTTAGAAAACAACGATCCTTTAAAACGAGCATTAGGAAGACCAAGCCGGGATCAGGTTGTGACCAAACGGGATTCATTGGCAACGATGCTTCAGGCTTTGGAAATGACAAACGGAAATACCCTGGATAACATTCTGAAATCGGGTGCCAACCAATGGTTTAAGAACAAAGGGAAAGACAGTCACCTGGTTTCTGAAATCTT
>JAJRVU010000354.1 GCA_024277145.1 Planctomycetota bacterium | reverse complement strand
TCGCGGAGATTTCCATTGGTTCTTCCTCGGAATCGAAACCCCAGAATTTAGCCTCAAACATGGGCGAAAGAAGGAAAAACACAAGGAATACCGCACAGATCTTCATGTTTTCAATAAAATGACTAAATCAGCTACTATTGTGAGTGAGTTCGCTCTAGACGTAAGCACTTGTTTGTTGATGCTTATAGGTAATTGGATTGCTAAAAAGTGAGTATGGACTGATACTGTCTCAGCTGTGTATCAATTATCAGTACAAAGGCATAATCAAGACAAAATTTTAGTTCCTGCTGGAACTGTCCACGCACTTGGCGAAGGGATTCTGTTGGCAGAATTCCAGCAGATGAGTCATCTCACTTTCCGAATTCACGATTGGGGAAGGCTCGACTTAAATGGAGAACCGAGAGAACTACATTGGAAACAGGCTCTTGATTCAATTCATTTCAATCAACAGGTGATCGCACCGGCAAAACCAGAGTTGATTGACAATGAAAAGGGCTTACAGGAATTGATTCGGTCTGAGCATTTTGTGATTCGTAAATACACAACATCAAAAAATCTCGAATTCACCGGGACAGATAATTATTTCCGAATTTTTACCATCGTTTCAGGTTCCGCAGAGTTTTCACAAGGTCAAAGAAAAGTGCTTTATAAAACGGGGCAGACAATACTGGCACCTGCAAGCACTTCTGAATTTTCAATCAATCCTGTCGGGGAAGTTCAAATTCTGGAAGCATTTCTTCCCTGAACAAATTCAAGACGGAACCCTAAGAGTTTCTTTTAGAGACAAATGCCTGGTATCCTTCTTTTTCAAATTGATCAATTTTATTCTGTAATTCATCACGAATTGTTTTCAACTGATGTCCATCGTCAATCTTGTTTCCATCCATGTCAACCGTGTAGAACACATCAACAACCTGATCAAAATGAGTTGCAATTTTTGCAATCACAACTGACAAACCCTGTTTGTAAATAGCACGGGCAATCGTATATAGCAGTCCGGGGCGATCGTATGCAAACACATCAATCACAGTAAATTGATCTGAAGAGTGATTGTCAATTGTCACGCGTGTTGGAAGATTGGAAACAGGACCCGGGGTGGTTTTTGTATTGAATCTCTGGTTACTGACGATGAGTGTAGTCACATCAGCAGGATTGAGAAGTAAATCCTCGATAGAGTCCTTGATTTCAAGCAAACGGTGATCTGGAGTTTCCCCTGAAAAATCACGGTCGATAACACGATAAATATCAATCGCGACACCGTTAATGCTCGTGTTAATCTGTGCAGAATAAACTTCCAGATTTTTTGCAGTTAATAAGCCTGTGATTTTGTGGAACATTCCTGAATACAAATCTTCGTGGGTAATGATCCTGACATCAATTCCTTCTGAGTCGGAATTGTATTCAACCTCAATAATTAAATCGCCCGATTTCAAATTTTCGATAATCTGGAGATCACTTGCAATTCTCTCAGGCGTCGTACTACTGATATAATGTCTGGGAAGGATTTTTAAATTTTTATCCACCCATTTTTCAATGGTTTCGACCTCACGGTCATCTCCAACAGGAACAAAAGTTGAAATTACCTCTTTCCTGATTTTTGCAATCAGCTTTTCTTCCTGTGATTTATAGGCTTTACCGGTCAATATCAATTTTGTTCGGTCGTACAGTTCAGTAATCAATTCTGATTTCCATTCTGTCCACGTTCCCGGACCAACTCCCATAATGTCTGAAGCTGTCAAAACATAAAGCATATTCAACGTTTCCGGGCTTCCAACTTCCTGGCTGAATTCCAGTAATAATTGCGGATCGGAAATGTCCCGTGTTCGGGCAAGATAATCCATTCGTAAATGTTTATGGACCAGAAAAACGAGTATGTCCTTCTGGTGGTCAGTTAATGAAAGCCGGTCAGCAACGTCTTCTGCAATCCTTCTCCCAACTTCACTATGGCTTTCCTTATACCCCTTTCCGATATCATGAAGGAGCAAAGCCAAATATAAAATGTCTTTCTGTTTAATTTTTCTTGCTGCAATTCCTAGTGGACCTTCATCATGCTCCAATTCTTCAGCAGCTTCAATCACTTTAAAGGAATGCTCATCAACCGTGTAACTGTGATACTGGTTAAATTGAAGGAGGCACTGTGCATGCTTGAATTGAGGAATGACTAACTCCAGAATCCCACATTGATTCATAAGACGCAAAATCTGGCTGATCTGCCCTGTGTTATTTAAAATCATCAGGAAGCATTTCTGGCTGTCCTTTGAAATACTATCGTCAAACTTGACTGATGCTTCCTTGATCGCTTCAATCATCCGGGGAGAAGGATTGTTTCGATAAAGAGATGCAGTCAGAAAAAAATGGAGGATGCCGTCTAAAGAACCGCACACTTTCTTTCGGAAACGCGGAACAACATCTATCTGATTCTGGCTAACCAGGTAAATTCGTTCGGCCCTGTGAGAAGCCAGGTACCCAAAAGTCCTGACCATAATAGGATGGGAATTGTTAAGATTAATGAAACGTTCTGTGAAATCTCGAATCGCACGTGTATGCTTGAAATATTTCTGCATGAAACGTTCAACAGGGCGTTGACCCTCCGATGCTTCAATCCCCCGATCAGTACAGATGCGAAGCTGTTCATCGCGAGTCAGGAGATCCTGGGCACGATCAGCTTTAAAGTGAAGATCAATCCTGATTTTTAACAAAAAATCAGATGCAGCCAATAACTTTTCAGCTTCTTCTTTACTGATCCCACCTTTGAGGCGAAGGGACGCAATATCATGTTCCCCGTAACAAGCCATGCTTAGCCAGCGAATCAGGTGAAGGTCTCTGAGTCCTCCATAAGACTTTTTAACATCAGGCTCTAATTCACAACCTGTCTCTCCAAACTGGATCCGTTCTTCTTTACGGGCGGAAATGCATTCTTCTATAAACCAGCGTTTTCGCTTGACCAGAATTTGTTTTTTGAATTGCTTCTGGAATTTTGAAAAAAGGTTTTTACTTCCGGAAAGCAGCCGGGATTCAACAAGGGATGAAGAAACCTGTATCTCGCCTTTAGCCATCGACATCGTTTCGCTCAAAGAACGAACACTATGGCCAAGTTGAATTCCCGCATCCCAGTAATCCCTGACAACTTGAGATGCAAATTCTGAAAAAATGAGCCGAGCTTTTCCATGAAACAGGAAAAGGAGGTCCGTATCAGAGTAGGGGACTAATTCACCTCGACCGGAACCACCTATAGCAATTAAAGCAGATTGTTTTTTTAGCAGGTTTCGATCTTCTTCAGGCAGTTCATCAAGATTGGCCTTGTAAACTTCTTTCAGGAAATCTTCGAGGTCATTAGCGTATTCAGAAGCAACTTGTATCCCGGTTGCTCCACCCTGAAACAAACGATAAGAACGGCTTCGTATTAACGAAACATGCTCTTTTCGTTTACTGAGAAGTTCTTTAGAACGCGTAAACTGAAATCTGTTATTAATCATATTGTTGATACAATGAGCGCTGGTATATACAACATTAAAATTGAAGCGTCTCTAGAGCGAGTTTCATTTTCGTATAGCAGGGGAGAGCCGTGATATAAATTTTCTGTGCTATCCAGCGATACTATCGTTAAGTGCAACCTGCACTTAATTCTTATTGAGATACCTTAAATCGCTTCATTGCCTGTCTCACCTGTACGGATTCGAATGACGTTTTCAAGATTGGTCACAAAGATTTTTCCATCTCCTGTCTGGCCTGTTTTGCCTACAGAAACAATGGTTTCAATTGCTTTGTCGCAATCTTCATCTGATACAACGATATCCATTTTGATTTTTGGAAGAAAATCAACAGTGTATTCAGCACCTCGATAAACTTCTTTGTGCCCACGCTGCCGACCAAATCCTCGTACTTCGGAGACAGTTAACCCCTGGATTCCTGCTTCTGTAAGAGCATTTTTAACCTCTTCCAGTTTAAAATGACGAATAATCGCTTCAATTTTTTTCATGATAAAATCTTTCTATAAATGATCCACAGGAAAATATCCTGTTCGACAAAAATTAATTAACAATTTCATGATTACAAAATTAATCGCAAACTCTGAAATCGTTTTTTAAATTTTACAATTCAGACTAAAGTTTATTACAGTGCTTTTTCTCCGGTTTCTCCTGTCCTGATCCTGACCATTTCTTCAAGATTCGTGACAAATATCTTACCATCCCCAATCTGTCCGGTACGAGCCGTCCGAAGGATTGTGTCAATGACTTCATTAAGCTGACCATCTGAAACAATCAATTCAATTTTAACTTTAGGTAAAAAATCGACTGAATACTCAGCACCCCGATACTGTTCCTTATGGCCTTTCTGTCGTCCGAATCCACGGACCTCAGAAACAGTCATTCCATTAATCCCAATATCGGTCAGGGCATCCTTAACTTCCTCCAGTTTAAAATGCCGGAGGATAAACTCAATCTTTTTCATTTCATATCTCTTCAGTTTGCAAGCTCTAGAGCGTTCTACAATTGATGTAAAAGGATTAAGTGTTATCCCGACTATATATACAGTGCGCCACGTTCTATATCATTTATAGACATTGTCTAGTTGCATCGTTACTTCATAGAATCAGTTCGGTACAGTTGGGATTTCCGGGTTAGAAGAATATGTAACCTTCTTCGCCATGTTCTGTAATATCAAGTCCTCGAATTTCGTCATCTTGCGAAACTCTCAGTCCCATAAGAATATCAATGAATTTTAAAATAATGATTGTTCCAACAATTGCTATTCCAGCAGATGCAAGCACACTCACTAATTGATTTACTAACTGGTAAGAATTTCCTTCAATCAAGCCAACTCGCTCACCTGTGATGACTTTCGTTGCGAACACTCCCGTTAACATGGCACCTATTGTACCACCAACTCCGTGGACTCCAAAAGCATCCAGTGTATCATCGTATCCAAATGTGTTTTTTAGTTTCGTACAGGCAAAGTAACAACCCAGACCTGAAATGAATCCTAAAATAATTCCATGAATCGGAGTGACTGACCCGCAAGCTGGTGTAATACAAACCAGACCAGCAACGGCCCCTGAACAGGCACCTAGAATACTCGGTTTTCCACGTGCCACCCATTCCGCTCCAGCCCAGGCAATTACTCCCGCAGCTGCAGCCATATGGGTTGTCACAAATGCATTCACTGCACTTCCATTTGCTGCTAATGCACTTCCAGCGTTGAAACCAAACCATCCCATCCAAAGCATGGTTGCACCAATAAATGTGTATGTCAGATTATGCGGAGGCATTGGCTCCTGGCCATATCCTAACCGTTTTCCAAGAATAATTGCACAAATTAATGCAGAGACCCCGGAACTGATATGAACAACAGTTCCACCTGCAAAATCAAGTGCAGGATAGAGTGCATCTTTATTACATTCACACAACCAACCAGTATCAGACCAGACCCAATGAGCAATCGGACAATAAACGAAAGTCCCCCAAAGGACTGAAAATAAAACCATTGAACTGAATTTCATTCGTTCAGCAAAAGCACCACAGATTAATGCAGGCGTAATAATGAAAAACATCATCTGGAAAATCATGAACACAGATTCCGGAATGGTTCCGGCTGCAGGTATTATGGGTTCTCCTGCACTATTCAAATGAGGAATCACACCATTTAATAATACTTTGTCAAACCCGCCGATGAATCCTGTCATTCCCCCCAATGGCAAATCAGGTGCAAAGGCAAGGCTGTACCCCCACAAAGCCCAGACAACAGACATGATTCCCATCAAAAAGATGCATTGCATCATGACACTTAAAATATTTTTTTTCCGAACAAGACCGCCGTAAAACAAGGCTAATCCGGGTGCTGACATCATGAGCACAAATGCTGAAGAGACAAGCATCCACGCAATATCTGCCCCAACAAATTCCGCTTGTTTTTCGACTTCAGAGCTCTCTGATTCACTCGTTTGTTCAGTAGGTGGATCGTCTGCATAGACGGGATCCGCAATGAAATTTGTAATAACCAGACTGGTGATTAGTAATAAAAAAACCTGTAAAAATGCTCTGTTTCTCATCGAATGCTCCTGAGGCGCTAAGGTACTCGATTAATTAATGATAAAATTGTCCAATAATCTTTCTGATTAGCGTATGACCATAATATTTATATTGAGTCATTACACTGGTTTTATATGAAAGCAACAAGCATACCGAATCTGATTTGATTCGTTTTGTTGATATTAAGATGACTTCCTGTATAGTTCTTAAAAGCAGGTATTCTGGATGAGGTTGTTCAAATGATAATGTAGTGTCTATTTGTTCTGATTGTTTTTTGTCTGTGATCTTAGATCAAGTGGAAAAGCTAGTAAACAATCTTCAAAATACCAACATTAGAAACGAAAATCGAAAGAGTACCTAATCATCGTATGAAGAACTTCCTTGACCCAAAATTATTCTGGCTGGCGTTGCCAATGCTTTTTCTTGCGGGAATTTACGCAGGCAAAGTGATCAATCATTGGGTTCTGAAATTAACTGATTACCTTTATGAAAAATCTCCCAAAGAAGCATACGTAAATACAGAAAGATCTTTGAAAAATTGGCTCGTTCCATTTTCTGCACAAAGAATGGAAGTTAAAAAAAGAAAAATTAACTTACCCGCATTTGATACTCATCAAAAATGGATCGAATTTTTTACAGGCTTGTTATTTGCATCTTATTTCCTTTTATACTTTTACTTGAATTGCCAGCATGTTCCGGAAGTTGCACCCGATGAATTCTGGCATTCCGGAAGATTCATCTTTCATCTTGTATTAATTTCATTGTTGATTACAGCCACTGCAACTGATTTTCGTGATTATGTTATTCCGGATCAGATCATCATTCCCGGAGTCATTTTTGCAGTCATTTTAGCGACTCTCTCCGGGCAACTTCAAATCATTCATCTTTGGGTCGACTGGAATGAAGAAATTCCGGGATTTCGCGGACCATTTATTCCAGCCTGGTTGGATCCTCATCGCCATTTGCATGGCTTAAGCTGGAGTCTCGCTGGTCTTCTGATTGGAGGGGGGATGACATGGTTTGCGCGGGTAAGCAGTCATTTTATTCTAGGAAGGGAATCATTAGGCTTCGGGGATGTCACCTTGATGGCCATGATTGGAAGTTTTTTAGGCTGGCAGCCAACAGTTTTTGTTTTTGCAATTGCACCCGTTGTCGGAGTCTTTTCCGGCGTGATCATTCGTTTGATGACTGGACGTTCATTTTTAGCGTTAGGTCCTTATCTCTGCGCATCAGCGATGATTGTCCTGTTTTCATGGAAGTGGTTATGGGCTAAAACAAAAACCA
This sequence comes from Planctomycetota bacterium, assembly GCA_024277145.1. Classification (GTDB taxonomy): domain Bacteria; phylum Planctomycetota; class Planctomycetia; order Planctomycetales; family Planctomycetaceae; genus JAJRVU01. Next base: position 3,466 of record JAJRVU010000354.1, on the reverse strand, counting down.
CTTTTGGTGATCCCATCAGTATTGCCATCCTGCTCGGAACTGCTTTGGGAGCGTACTTATTACTTCTATTCTTGTTAAAGATGTATCATGCTATTCCCGGAAAACCCGCACCCGAAGAACCAGATTTTCTATCAGATGAATAATTAAAAAGGTCCATAATGTCACATTACCAATCTTCTGCCTTAAGAGTTCTCCTAATCACAATTGTATTTTCTGCTTTCGGGGTTCTTGCGAGGGATTTACCTGCTCAGGAACGTTCAACTAAAAACATTGTCAACACACAAACAGTGCATTGGAGTTTTAACCCGGAGTACGAAAAAGTTAAATCCAGAGTGAGCTATGTGCCAGGGATCAAAGTAATCCGAGGCAAAACTCAGGTTATTGTCCCCGAACACAAAAGTTTCTGTCCAGCAGGGAGTGTTTTCAGTTTCAATAATGGCGATATACAGGTCTATAACCGTCGTTCCAGCGATGGCGGAAAGACTTGGAATAAAGTGGAGCATATTCTGGAAATTTCCACTTATCAATACCCTGATCCTGATGGCGAAGTAGTCATGTTTCAGTCTTCTTTTACCAATGAACACAATACTGGAAAGGGAAGACCAGAAATTTCGATGACCAAGACTGACAAGAAGGGGGTATTCAATGCAAAGTTCTTCCGTTCAAAAAATAATGGAATGAGCCGAATTAGCGACACTGCAAAAATTCATCTTCCAAAACCGTTCCGAAATTGGCGGGGCGTTTTGTGCCGAAAGATTGTCAGGCTTAAAGATGGAAACCTTCTCATGAGTATGTATTGCAGGGATGACAAAGCAAAGGGATTTACCCACAAATACCGAAGTCTGGCACTGCAATCAACTGATCGTGGCAAGAATTGGTTTTATCTGTCGACAATAGCTTTTGATATGACAGAGAATGTAAGACAGGAAGGCTTTGATGAAACGTCCCTTGTGGTCATGCCTGATGGCAAAGTTCTCGCTTTCATTCGGTCCGGTGCAAGTTACCAATCTTCCATGGGCAGTTTCAACAATAACGACCCATCCGTCGACATGCCTTTTAGCTATGGAAATCAGACACCCGTTTACATGACTGCCTCAATCGACGGAGGCAAAAACTGGAGCAGTCCCAATCCGATATCCAAGTACGGTGTTTGGCCAAACGCCATTCTTATGAAAAATGGCCTTCTTGTGGCAAGCTATGGTCGTCCGGGAAACTGGTTGATGTTCAGCCAGAATGAAGGAAAAAAATGGGGACCAACGATCCCATTTTATCACGACCTCTACCCACCAGATTGCGGAAATTATTTTTCCATGATGGAAGTCGCTCCGAATATTTTGCTAGTAGTCTATTCACGAACCAACCTCAATGATCACTGGCAAAGCGAACTCGTTGGCACCTACTTTTACGTAAAGCGAGAAAAGAAGAAGTAGAGTCTTTGAAGCCACTGCCCAAGAGAACTATTTATCGCTCGTTTACGAAATATCCCATTACAATGTCCGTGCACTGTTGTGATTTGAAAACTTGCCCTGGCTTGAAGTACGAACAGGATGCACAGAATTACTATTAAAGCAGATCAAGCTTGGAAGGTCTTGATTTTGGGGGGCGACTGCAATTATCACACAATCCATATACTTCCAGGCGATGTCCTGACATCCTGAAATGATTTTCATCCGCAATCTTCTGGATGATCTCCGAAAATCCCGTGTTATGGAATTCGGTCAGAGAACCACAGTCAGTGCAAATCAGGTGGTCATGTTTGGGATAGCCGTAATCATGCTCCCAAACATCTCGATCATTAGCGCGAGCAACTTTTCTTAACAACCCTGCATCTTTCATATCAGTGATTGCACGGTAAACAGTTGCCCGACTGACTCGCCTCTCATCGTCCCGATTTCCAAGGCGTTCAGTCAATTGTTCCGCGTCAAAATGCTCATGAGAAGAAAAGACTTCATCGACGATAATCTGTCGTTCCTGAGTTAACCTTTTACCTTTAGTTGCAAGGTACTCTCGAAACTTCTCCCTTGGTGATATCGACACCTTCACCGAAGAAAGCTCAGACACCGTTTTCTCCTATTCTCAAACAAATTCATGATAGCCATGAATATCTATTGCGGAAATATTCGTTATTCAGAACTGTCCTGAATGTCACCAAGCAATCCATCCAGAGACGCTTCCAGTTTATCAAGAGTTTCATATTCTCCCGATTCAATGGCAGCACGTATCTGGGCAATCCTTGCTTCCCGAACTTCTGAACTTCCTTCAATACTATTGAGCTTTTGCCCGATTGAGGAAATCTCCACCTGATCATCAGTTTGGATCGGTTTATTAGTTTCCGGGGATGAAATTTCTTGAGAAGGACGAGTCCCTCCCAATTGCTGAGGACGCTGGATAGGTCCTAGGCCGTTCACTTCCATGTCGGCTATTCCTGATAAATGAATATTGTGATCCATTGAAGTTGATGAAATGTCATCAAACGTTTCTTCAGTGGGTACAGTATCATAGCGTAGAATAGCGGATGGATTCAACTCGTGATTGAAAGAAGAGTTCATAATTATGCCCTAATGTATTGTAGAACAAGGTTCTCGCGCTGATTCCATCAGCTTAAGAACGAAATAGTCTGTCTTGTCCCATACAATCCATGGACAAATGCCCACGCCGAGAGTCGCTCATTCAACTCTCGCCCTGCGTTTTATGATGCAGGCGCGTTCCTTCAAAATGCTCATCTTCAGAGAATTTACAACTGTATTCCATTTTAATCACCGTAAGTGACTTTATGTTAAAGGGTTACAAAACGTCTTTAACATGAGGAATGTCTGGACTCTTTCCAGAAACACCAGGTGTTACTAGACTTATCGGCTTACTCCACAGGAATAATTGAAACATTTGCAGGAAATTTCTATTCCATTGCTACTCACGGTCCTTTTAAGACAGATCGTAACGAATATGCCGTAACTTGTTATTTGAAAGAATGTTGCAAAAAAACAACATCAGAAGAGAAGGGAACTACTAAAACCGTTATTTATTGAGAAAACGGGATAGAAATTAATTCGATAGAAAATCGAACCAAAAATTTTATTTTTTTTTAACCTCTCGAATAAGGTCCTCGTGCCGTCCCTTTATGATGAGATATTCCTTCATTGAGACACTCCTGAATTAATTTTGCAGTTTGTATCACATCGTTTTCAGTAATATCTAAATGCGTGCAAGCTCTTAATCGATGTGCCCCGAAGGCTCCGACAAGCACATTTTTTTCAGCCAGTGCTTTAGATAATTGACTCGCCAGACCGTATTTCGCATCAATTTCAAAAAAGACCAGATTGGTTTCAATGCTTGCGGGATCAATACTAATCCCATCAATTTCAGCCAATAGTTCTCCCAACTTTTTCGCATTGTCATGATCTTGCTGAAGCCGTTGGATATTATTTTCAATGGCGTACACGCCCGCAGCTGCAACAATTCCGGATTG
>JAJRVU010000353.1 GCA_024277145.1 Planctomycetota bacterium | reverse complement strand
ATTTACAAACCCAAACAATATGATACTTTAAATAGTATACTGAGTGACCTGATTTGATATATTCCATTCACAAAGTATACCACCGTCGGGTTCATTCACCCACGGGTAAACCCGTGGTGCTCTGCCTACGGCCACATAGACAATAGCAGAACTTGCAATGTTAACTGCCCCTTGTGGGAATCCAGCCTGAGATAGATTGGCATCTGCTTTGGTTTTATAATGGAGAACGGAAGTGAGTTTACGAGTATCGTCATCATACCTGAGGAACGTGTAGCCACCTTCAACAAGTTGACCGGTTCCATCGTCTCTAAATCTTTGGATTTCAGTTTTGGGATAGCCAGATAAGTGACCGCCCAGACAGCCACTTCTAAAATATGAAGAAATAGTAACAGCGTTGAAGTTGAAAAAAGTATTTTCAATTCTCTGAATCGACTGTTAGACACCTTACCTTTCTTACTACGACGGCGTAAACGCTCAATCCACCACGATGTACCAATAGCATGAATTCCAACGGTGACCATGGTCAGTAGCAAACCAACCAGAATCGATTTTAGCATCATATTGCTACACACCTTATTCATCCTCCAAATAATGTGATTTTTCAACCTGCTTGACATCTAGCAAAATGAACATCTGATAGACTGCACCCAATTACTTTTGGTGTAACAGTGCTAAACGGACACCCATTATCGCTGACAATCAGATCTTCATGTTGATTTATTTCACCGGTCTGGTCAATGTGGTCCGATCAATGTTTAACACATAATAATACAACCACAACCTTGGGTTTGCTACACCATCTGGAACTGCAGGATGAATATCAGGTAACGGTTGCTTATTTGACGCCTTACCGAGTCTGTCGACATGCTAAAATAAATATCAGGATACAATGGAATTTCTATTAAAATTTTGCTAGGATCAATGACCGTCTCAATAATCCAGTCAGAGATTCATCCTGAATCTAAAAAAGTTCGCAAATTCATTATTCATAATTTAATGAGAGGAAGAGCAGATAGATGAGCTATGAAATCAAAGAATTGGGTGTCACGGAAATCCTTGATCAGGCACTCAAACTGATTAAAGATCACTTTGGCATCCTTTTTGGAATAACAGCATCGTTAGTTCTTCCTTATTATCTTCTTATAGAATTTCTACCAGTTTTCTTGATAGATAAAATTCCTGTTGATCTCGCAGACTTTCAAGTAGAAGAACAGATCCTGATTGAGAATGGGCCATTCGGTGGTGCTCCAGCAGGTGCTATCCCTGACGCATCGGCTGCAATCGCTATTTTAGCAGTTACGGTTATTGGTGGATTAATTTTAATCCCCTTGGCGAATGCAGCTGTCATCTACGCAATTTCCAATTTTTATATGGGCAAAACTGTTACAAATGGGGAATCAATCAAATTTGGATTAAAAAAGATTTTCCCGATCATCTGGACATCAATACTGATGGGGATTATTGTCATGCTCGGTTTTATAGCATTGATTATACCAGGGATCTTTCTTTGGATTCGCTACCTGATGAGCCAGCATGTGGTTGTACTGGAAGGCAAATCCGGCTTCAGTGCTCTGAAAAGATGTAAGGAACTCATGAAGGGGAATTACGGTAAAGCATTTTCAGTTAACTTTGTTATGGGTTTAATTGTTGGCGGAGTTAATTATGGCACCATGCTTATTCCCCAACCCCATGTTCAAGCGTTGACCAATGCTGTCAGTCAATCGTTTATAGTTCTATTTTATGCATCCGCTTTTGTTGTGTTCTATTTTTCTGCACGATGCCAACATGAAAATTATGATATGCAACTGTTGGCAGAATCTTTCAGTGAAAATGAACACGTCGAAAATGATGAATATGACGATGAGTAAATCACTGTAGTGCATTGTTATAATTTATGATGATGATGATTGAACCGAGAATGAGTTGCGAGCTTGCAACTCGCTCCGTTCTTGTTCTTTGAAATTGTCGTGCCTTGAAATGGTCGAGCTATAAAACGCTTGGCTAGCTTGACATGATGAATTTTGCACAACCGGTTATACACAACAGTACTGAAGGATACTGCTTTGAAAGTTCAGACTCACATACCTGACCCCTCAACCATTCGTCAAACTGCGCAGGAAATTGTTCAGGGTGATGAATATCAGTTGGAATCTGTAGCAACAGCGGACGATTCCATTATGTTAAGCATTATCTTTAAAATAATTCGTTGGATTGGCGATTTTTTCAGAGCACTCGACGGATTACTCGGTGACCTTCCGGCTTTTTTAAGATGGTTTATTATCATTGCACTGGTTGCTTTGCTCACACTGCTAATCATGCACATTATTTACACAATTAGATTAATGATAAAAGGAGGCGGGAAAAAAGGAGAGTTTCAGTTTGCAACGGAAAAAATGCGAGTCAAGCCGGAAACTCTCGAAAAGGAAGCTGAAAGACTTTCAAATCAAAAAGATTATATTTCTGCAGTCCGTCACCTGTTCCTGGCATGCCTGATCAGACTTGAAGAGTTCGAAAAGAAAACTTACTCTCGGGGAATGACAAATCATCAGCATTTAGTTCATTTCAAAGGAACACCTGTCTTTGATCCTTTTAAAACATTTGTGGATGTCATTGATTTTAAATGGTACGGTGAAGATGAATGTCTTGAAGAAGATTTTATAACCTGTAAAACAGCACATTTGAATATCTGTAAACAGACTCAAGGAATTTGAATGATTACTTCTCGTAATGTCATTTTTACCATCATCGTGATTGCAGTGCTTTCCATATTATTTGCAATTATTTCGTTTATGGTCTCAAGCAGGCATACTCACTTGAACAGAGATTTTTATGGTGTCAGGGGAGAAGGCTATCGGGCTGTCTATGATTTACTTGAAAAGTTTGGTGTGCCTGTCGAACGATCTGTCATCCCTCTTTCACCGAAAAATAACAACGACACTACATTTGTGATCTGGGCACCTCAACGTGCATTTGTTGATCTGGAACCTGCTTACCTTAAAAGGATTAACACGTGGGTAATAAATGGTGGAAATTTAATCGTTGCTTTTCCGAAAAATGATTCAATGGATTACGATAGATTATGGGGTAACGTTGTGAACGAAACTCGTTCAAAGGTTTCCTTATTGGAAGTGTTGGGCGTCGAACATGTGCGAATGAAAGTTCTTGATAAGGAAGAAAATTCTTTATCAAAAATACGCAAAAAGAAAATGAATCTTGATAATTATGAGGATTTTCGCAACCAATTCAAAAGGGAACCGGTTAAGTTCATTTCCAGTCCTGTAAAGCGGGAAGGAAAATGGGCAACTCAACTTAAAGATGTTAATTCGATTAAAATCCCAGTATCAAATCTACAAGTACTGAAACTGCATTCTGCAAAACCTGAAAGCAGTCTAACAGTGACGCGAAAAGATGGCAGCCAGCATATCCTGGCAGCATCCTTTCAAAATGGAAAAGGTCATATCACGGTCATTTCAGAACCGTTCATTTCCCAAAATCGCGTAATTGCACAAGGTGACAACAGTATTCTCACCACACAATTACTCACCTCTTCTGGCAATCGCATAGTTTTTGATGGTTTTTATCACGGATTAATGGTACGTGGAAATCCTTTATGGTTATATTCCTTACCGGGATACGGAGCAGTCACTTTTGCTCTATTGCTTTTATTAGGTTTCTGGATCTGGAGAGAATCCTTATTTCTCGGTCCTCCTCTGGAAGTTAAAAATGTATCCCGCCGTAATATCAGTGAATATATAGAATCGATGGCAATTCTATTCAGTCGGGGGAAAACCATTAATTCGTTTTATTTAAAAACCATTCGAGATGGTGTGTTAAGAACCATGAGCGCAGAACTGGAATTGTATCCCGGTGCAGATAGTTTCCATAATATTATTCACGTACTTTCTCGGAGAGATCCTGAAAGATGTAAACAATTTTCAAAATCCATTGCAGAAATCGATTCGCTTTTAGCAATGGGGAAAAAATGTAATAAAAGAATGACTGTCTCGGCAGTAAGAAAGGTAATCAATTGTCTTTAGAAGAACAGTACCAGTCAATTCGTGCTGAAATATCAAAAGTAATTTGCGGCTTGGAGGAGGTCATTGACTTTTCTATAGCCGCCCTATTCAGTAGTGGCCATATTCTTTTGGAAGGACCTCCGGGAACAGCCAAAACTCTTCTTGTTCGAACAATTGCATCGACATTAAATCTGGACTACGGTCGATTGCAAATGACTCCTGACCTTCTACCGAATGATGTGACAGGATCATCGATCTATCGTGAAGATAAACATGATTTTGAATTCCGCAAAGGCCCGGTATTTACTAACTTCCTTCTGACCGATGAAGTCAACAGAGCCTCTGCACGAACTCAATCCGCCCTGCTTGAAGCAATGCAGGAACTCTCAGTAACATACGATGGAACAACGTGGACTCTTCCCGATCCATTCATCACTTTTGCAACACAAAATCCGATTGAGCAGGAAGGAACATATCCACTGCCTCTTGCACAATTAGATCGATTCATGTTCAAGGTCATTGTTGACTATCCGAATGAAGAAGCTGAAAAACGGATCCTTACAGAACATCATGCAACAGGAGGCCGGTCTGATCCTGCCACAATGAATGTCCAGACGGTAATCAGCCCTGAAGATATTATTAAAGCTCGTGAACTAATCAGGGAAACACATGTCCGCGATGAAATTATTGGGTATGTAAGAAATTTATTACAAGCAACGCGGGAAGATGATTCGTTGACAGTCGGAGCGAGCCCGCGTTCCGGATTAATGTTATTAATGGGTGCCAAAAGTTTTGCGAGGTTTGCTGGAAGGGACTACATCACTCCGGACGATATCAAAAAAGTTTTTATTCCGGTCATGCGTCACCGAGTTGTCGTCAGTCCTTCTTCAGAGTTGGAAGGTATTAAATCAGAAGGAATCATGGAATACATCCTGGAGTCGATAGAGGTACCTCGGTGAAATATCGTCCTGGTAAAAAACTCATTCAGGTTTGTGGAATCCTGCTGCTCCTTTCTATTTTTTCATTTTACTCGTCCCTGGTAATTTGGATAATGGCAGTCATTTTATGCCACACCGGATTTCGGTGTTACCGGGATTACCAATTTCTCAAAACATCATTCGCTTCTCTTGAAATCGAACGTATTTCTCCTAACACGGTAGGGAGAGATAAAGAATTCAAAATATCTCTAGTTTTAAAAAACAGTAATTCTCATTCACTCACCGGCGAGATCAGGGACATTATCCCTGAAAATTGCCATCCTGAATTCATGCTTCAATTTTTCGAAGTTTCAGCAGATTCAACTCATGAGTTACCAGAAATCACATACAACATTCCCAAAAGAGGTCAATTTCAGTTTGGTCCGGTATGGATTCGCCTGAATTCAAGTTTTCAATTACTCGAAGCGCAAAAAAGTTATTCCTGTAAACACAAAATTAAAGTTCTCCCCGAAATATTCTGTTCTGAAGAAGGGTTGATGAAAACTGCAGAAGCAGAAATGTCTTTACGAGATAAACTGACAAAATCCCGCCAACATCACATCGGGACCGATTTTGATTCCCTTTCAGAATTCCGTCAGGGAGATGACTTCCGCAGGATTGATTGGAAAACAACTGCACGTGTTGGTTATCCAATTGTTCGAAGATACCAGATTGAACGGCATCGTGATGTGATGATCCTGATTGATAGTGGACGGTTAATGGGTGCAGGCGGCGGACAAGGTACTAAACTGGATTGCGCAGTTGATGCGGGATTAATGTTAAGCCGGGTAGCTCTTGCTGGAGGAGACAGATGCGGGTTAGGAATATTCAGTGACAAAGTCAATTGCTATTTGCCACCTGTTTATGGGTTGTCTTCGTTAAGATCAATTACCGATATGGCTTACCATGTTCAACCTCAATGGACAGAATCTGATTTTGGACAGATCTTTTCCACATTGCAGCTTCGGCAGCCGAAGAGATCGCTTATCATTATTT
>JAJRVU010000019.1 GCA_024277145.1 Planctomycetota bacterium | reverse complement strand
TTCTTGGCGAAGAACTGAATGTCGTTTTCACGGAAGAACAATTTGTAAAAGGGTTTGGGCGAACCAGCAGAGAAGTTCTGGTCGATGATTGGCCGGAAAAAAATTTGTCGGAACAGCAGATTGAAGAACGAGATCATAAAAAAGAAGAGTACTTTCGTCAGCTTCTTGAGCAGGAATTTCCATCTATGGATGGGGCTTTAGAATTATTCCAGAAACTGTTTGAAGAAGGTTTCCAGATTGGGATCGGTTCATCAGGTCCATCTGAAAATGTCAGGTTTACCATTGAAAAAATGAATCTGGAAAAGTACCTGACAGCTTATGTGACAGGAAGTGATGTAACATTTGGAAAGCCGGACCCTGAAATATTTAATACCGTTGCGAAAAAACTGGGAATTGCAAACCGCAATTGTATTGTTATTGAAGATGCAGTTGCGGGTATCAAAGCAGCTCATGCAGCGGGAATGAAATGTATTGGTTTTGTCAGTTCAGGCCATACGCATGAAGAATTGAGTGAAGCGGACCTGCTGATTGATTCCTTACACGAATTAACAGTGGATAAAATTGACCACCTGCTTCAGTAGTTTTGATAAACATTAACAAGACAGTTTAGAATACGGAAAATAATATGAGTCATGTCACCCAAACATTTCAATCGTCTGGTTCCGGGGTAACTGTTCAGGAAGATGCAGCTATTTTGATTTTTGGTGCATCGGGAGATCTGACTGCCAGGAAGTTAATTCCAGCATTGTTTACGCTTTGGAGAGAAGGATTTCTGTCGAAGCAAACCCCTGTCATCGGTGTTGCACGCAGGGATAAAACGACTGAGAGTTTTAGAAATGAAATGCATGAAGCTGTTTCCAAACATGTCCGTGGGAATAAACTGTCCGATGAGGAATGGAATCAGTTTTCATCGCAGATTCATTATTCAAAACTGGATATCACTAATACGGAACAGTATGAAAAATTTAACGAGGAAGTTATTCAGCTCGAAAACCAATTTGGTGTTTCCGGCAAAAGGATTGTTTATCTGGCAACATCCCCTGCGCTGTTCCTGCCTACGGTTCAGGCGATGCACGAAGCGGGTTTGATTCCAGATAAAGATTCGGACGAATTATTACGTGTTGTTTTTGAGAAGCCTTTTGGCCATGATCTGGATTCAGCCAGGGAATTATCAAAAGGGCTTTTCCGCGTTCTTCGGGAAGACCAGATTTACCGAATCGATCACTATCTTGGAAAAGAAACGGTCCAGAATATTTTGTTATTCCGTTTTGGAAATGCGATTTTTGAACCTTTATTGAATCGAAATCATGTTGAACATATTCAAGTGACTGTTGCAGAATCTCAGGGAATTGAAAGAGGTCGCGGAGGATATTATGATCAGTCCGGCGCCTTGCGTGATGTGTTGCAGAATCATGTTCTTCAATTACTTTGCCTGATGGCTATGGATCCTCCTTCACTCTTTCAAGCTGAAAATATCAGGGATGAAAAACTGAAAGTCTTGCAGGTTCTTACACCCGGACATCCTTCAAAAATTAATGAATGGGCAGTGCCGGGCCAGTTTACGGAATCAAAAATTAAAGGGGAAACCGTACCGGGATACAGGCAGGAAGAGAGGGTTAATCCTGAATCGTTAAGGGAAACTTATGTCGCCATGAAAGTTTTTGTGGATAATTGGCGGTGGGCTGGCGTTCCTTTTTACTTGCGAACTGGTAAAAGGCTTCCAGAACGAGTGACTGAAATTGCGATTCGATTTAAACTTCCACCATTACATCTATTCACAACAGTTGAATGTGAAGGAGACATCTGTGATCTGGTTGGTGCCCAGCCGAATGAACTTATTTTTCGTATCCAGCCGAATGAATCGATCTCTCTTTCTTTTTCAACAAAACGCCCCGGCATGCAGTACCAGATTCATCCTGTCACAATGGATTTCTGTTATGGCTCTGCATTTGAACAAGGATTACCCGAAGCATATGAACGATTATTGCTCGATGTTCTTCGAGGGGATTCCACTTTGTTTACAAGAAGTGATGAATTGGAAGCAGCGTGGAAATTTGTAACTCCGGTTCTGGATTACTGGGAAAACTCAAATATTAAACCGGAGTATTATCCTGCAGGAAGTTGGGGACCCGAAGCTTCTGATCAATTGTTAGCAAAGCAGGGACACCACTGGCGAATTCCTGAATTATGATGAACTACAAAAGTTATGTAGTTGGACGAACGATTAATTTCTTGCCAGCTTTGTTCCAGATGAAAAAAAGCACGATGCCGATGAACATTCCTGTCCAGTCAGCAAGGACATCATAAGGATCACAGAATCGGTTGACTGGAATTTGAAGGAGTTCATCAATATTCGCATACAAGGCGATGATTCCTGAAATGGCCAGAATGTCTGTTAAAGTCAGCTTTTTTTTCAGTGATTTCCATAAAAGGAATAGAAAAGATAACCCTGCATACGCAACAAAATGCATTACTTTGTCAGAATTTTCGGGAAGCTGTGGGAGTTGAGGCATTGGAATGTGTGTGCTGATGAACAATGCAATCCAATAGAGGATAAGGAGAGGCCCAGATATTGTTCGTAATTGATTTTCTTTAATGAACACGAATTGATGTTTCTAATTATCAAACCCATAAAATTATTTCAGGCTCAAAAATATTGATGTTTATCAGGATTCTTTATTGAACAGGATAAGGAGTTTCAAGTCGATATTCCGGGTGAGCTTCCAGATAGTTTTCAATGCGATCAACTCTGGATAAAGCAGTTGGAATAAAATCAAGAGCCTGTTGCAAACGATCGTTTGGTTCAGCACAACTGAATCGAAGAAAGCCATGTCCTGCATCGCCGAAGCATTCACCACCCAGGCAGGCAATTCCGAAATCATCATCTGCTCCTTCGAGAAAATAGAGAGCCAAACCGTGACTGGTGATTTTTAAACGATTACAAATCGGGACAACATTCGGGAAAACATAAAAAGTTGCAGCTGGATCTAGCGCATGAAAACCTTCAATCTGATTCAGTCCGGAAGTTAAGAGTTCAACTTTTTCACGGAATTTATCCATCGTTTCATTACGTTCATTGGAATCATTTCTTAAAGCTGCAGCACCTGCAAGCTGAATCAGTGGGGGAGTACAGGAAAGAGTTGTGTTAATCATCTTGCCTATGACATTACTGATTTCCGGCGAGGAAACAGTAAACCCGAGTCTCCAACCACTCATGCTGTAAGATTTGCTGAAAGTGTAAGCTGCAACGCATTGATCCATCATGCCGGGCTGTTCCAGTATTGAGTGGTGTCTTCCTTTCCAGACCATGTGACAATAAGGTTCATCACTGAAAACAGAAATATCTTTTCCTCGAATCAGGTCAGCAATATTTTTCAAATCTTCTTCAGTGGTCACGCCTCCTGTTGGGTTCTGGGGCGAGTTGAGAAAAATGGCTTTGGGGGAGGGGTCTTCGTTGATAAATTTTTCAATGGCTGAAATTTCCGGGCGAAATTCATTCTGTTGCCTGAGAGGAGTCAGCACAGGTCGCGCGCCTCGCCGTTCGATATTAGGAATATATGTCGGAAAAAAAGGACTGAATACAAGTACGCCATCTCCCGGATTCAGGAATGCTTCACAAAAAAATTGTTCAAAAACTTTGGCACCGGGTCCTGCAACAATATTTTCTTCTGATGCGGGAATCTTGAATTCTTCTTTGACAAAATCAGCAGCAGCTTTCCGAAACTCAGGAATTCCTGAAGAAGGACAATAATGCGATTCATTATTTGTGATGGCATTGATGCCTGTTTGAATTGCATTAGCCGTGCTGTTAAACGGACTGTCACCAATTTCCAATTCGACGACATCTTTCCCTTTTGCTTTAAGATCCTTCGCAACGGCGAGGACAGTAAAAGCAGTTTCAACGGTAAGGGATTGTGAAAAATGACTTAAAGAGATTGGCATGAATATCTTTCCCTGATGCAAATTTAGTTTGAAAATAGATTATTTGGCTGCAATAGCTTGTGCAAGTGGTTTCAGAACATGATCAGTCACATAACTATTTAACAGGGATTCAGAATGTTTCCCAAGTTTTTTGAAAGTTTCTTCAAATGAAGTTTCTGTTGAGAGGCTGCCATATTGACGAACGGTAAAGTAAACACTGATTTGCTCTTCCGCAAACTCTTTTTTACGGACCTGATATGCGTTAGTTCGGGATTCCACCATAATTCTGGCTTGCGTTCTGCAGGAACTTTCCAGGCTGATTGTCATGGAAGGTTCATAGCTAAGAACTTCAGCGCCGGGGATTTCCATTAAACCATCAAAAGACGATCCAACTCCAAAAACTTCAGCGATCAGCGCATCATGATTTCCATGATAGTTAAAATCAAACCCCAGCATGTAATCGAGCGCTTCACAATCAAGCGGACTGACGGTAAGCATATAAGGAACCAATTGCAAAACGGAAATATGCTGGTCAACTGCCTCTTCTATTGTTGTAGGGTTCATGTGGCTACTGCAAATTCTTAGGCTTTCAAGTGTTAACCAACGTTGTTGCCTGTTTTCCTTATCTTCTTCGAGAACAAAATCACCATTTTCCCGTGAATAAAAGTTTCTCATGGAAGGGTAATATTTCTGGACACGTTCAAAAAAATCGAGAATCGTTTCACGAGCCTGGGGAAGTTGCATTTCCGTATTCAGATTCATATTGACATAATAATCATCTGCGATGGAATTGTAATAATTCATGTTTTCTACCTGTAGAATACAATATGTATAAGTATCAATGCCTGTATTTATTCCATAGTCATTCAGTTCCCGGACGACTGTGGTTCAGGATTGATATCAGAATAAAGCATTTTGAATGGATTGGCTTCTAATTACAATTATTCTGAACAAATTATATCAGTGAATATCGTATTTATTAAGTAAATTAAGGGATTTTCTTTACTGAAAACGAGAGCAGGGAACCCGAAAAGCCCATTCTGCCTGTTTAAGTCTTTCTGTGCAGTAATCTGGATATGCTTGTACTTTGCAGGCTGAAGGGATCGCTTGAGTTACAAAGTTTCCTGATTGTACATTTTGATAATTATTTTGTACGATTAGCGACTAGTGTTTCGTCAAATTTAATAATTGGGGTTGGTAAAGTATATAAATCACGACAACGGAGTGCGTTAGAGTTCTTATGCATCTCAATTCTCAGCCTTGACAAGGCACTAGACCAAGCAGGACTTTAAGTCCCGGGAAAATATTTGCTTAATTAGGATGTTAATCCATGATTCAAATCAGTCACGTTAAAAAAAAGAAGAGCCATGAAGGAAAAAATCCAAAGGATAAAACTGAACTGCAGCTTTCTCTTTTTAAAACAAAAATGGGATGGTTCGGATTGCTGGGGATCTCCAAGCAGGTGGTCGGTTTAAAGATTGGGTATTCTTCACAAGAGAAAGTGAAGCAGGAATTTCTGAAAGAACTTGAACAAAACGATTTCAAAAATTGCGACTGGTATCCTGAACTCAGAATCAGATTGCAGGATTATACTGATGGCGAGCAGGATGATTTTCTTGATGTTACAGTGAAATTTCTTCATGAAACTGCTTTTCAGAAAAAAGTACGAAAGCGAACTCGATCCATTCCGTATGGTCAGAAAAATTCTTACCTTGAAGTTGCAGAAATGGCAGGCTCTCCGCGAGCTGCTCGTGCTGTCGGGAATGTCATGAGGACAAATCCTGTCCCCTTGATCATGCCTTGCCATCGTGTTGTTTCATCTGATGGCACTTTGGGAGGTTTTTCTGCACCGACGGGAATTCAACTCAAGAAAAAATTGCTCGATTTAGAATCTGGCTGCAATTCATAAACACAATTTATATCCATTTATTCGATAAAGAAATTAATCAACTATGAATATCGTCATCTTTGGCGCAGGGACCGTTGGAACATCCATTGCGGAGATTTTATGTGAAAATCAACATGATGTTTGTGTTGTGGATGTTTCACGAGAAGTTCTTGATGTCATTGAAGAAAAACTGGATATCCAGACCGTATGTGGTTCAGCTTGTGATGCAATTACACTTTTTCAGGCGGGTGTAATCACTGCTGACCTTTGTCTTGCTGTGACCACTCATGATGAAATTAATCTGGTGGGGGCAAGTCTTGCAAAAGCAATGGGGGCATCTCGTACTGTTGCTCGTATTTTTGAAACGCGATACACCGATACAAGCACATTCGATTATAAACGGCATTTCAATATTAATCATTTGTTGTCCCTGGAACTTCTGACTGCAGTTGAACTGGCCAAACAGGTTCGCTCTCGTGGAGCATTCAGTATTGAAAACTTTGTAAGAGGTGAGATTGAAGTTCAGGAAATCGCTGTTGAGAAATCTTCCAAAGCAGTTGGAATTTCATTAAAGGATCTGAAACTGCCCAAAGGGGTTAGAGTCGGTTTAATTTCAAGCGGTAATCAAACCATTATTCCCGGTGCAGATGATGCGATTAAAGCAGGGGATCATGTTTCCCTGATTGGAACACGGGACACAATTGAATCTGTCAAAAAGAAATTTGAACACAAAGCTCCATCGCGATTAAATGTTGTCATCGCTGGTGGGGGAGAGATTGGATTTCATTTGGCGGGGATTCTCCAGAAAGGAAGATTTAATGTCAGTTTGATGGAATCAAATGAAAAACGTTGTGAATACCTGGCAGGCAAACTGGATAATGTCACTGTGTTACATGCAGATATTACACGTGTTTCTGAAATGGAAGAAGCCCGTGTTGGAAAAGCGGATGTATTTATTGCTGCTACAGGACGTGACGAAGATAATATTGTTTGTGGTGTGGAAGTAAGGGAACTCGGTTGTTCGCGAATTATGAGCATTGTTCGACGTCCGGATTATGCAAATGTATTGGCGAAACTTGGAATTGATGTTTCAGTCAGCCCTCGTGAAGTGATGGCAAAACAGGTTTTGGGTTTGGTGGAAACCGGGCCGATTCAGGCACGCTCCAGCCTGTTTGATGGAGAAGCGGAAATCTGGGAAGTTGAAGTTCATGAAAATGCTCCAATTACCAAAGCCCCATTGAAAGATATTTCGCTTCAGCAGTGCCTTGTTGCTGCCCTTGAAAGAGAAACCTATGTGAAGGTTCCTGGTGGAGAAGATCAAATACAGGCAGGGGATAACGTGATCCTTCTGGTCGGAAAAGATTTTACTGAAAAATCTTTAGAATTTATCACCCCGGTTAAGGATTCTTAGTTCCTTATATTGTTGCAAAAATTCAAGATCCTGATTCCGCGAGCTTTTGCACCAAGGTTTTAAAACAATCTCCACGTTCTTCAAAATTGGAAAACTGATCGTAACTTGCGCATCCGGGTGAAAGAAGAATAACGCTGCCGTGAGAAGACCATCTCCATACTTTATGAATGGCTGATTCCAACGAGGAACAAAC
This sequence comes from Planctomycetota bacterium, assembly GCA_024277145.1. Lineage (GTDB taxonomy): Bacteria > Planctomycetota > Planctomycetia > Planctomycetales > Planctomycetaceae > JAJRVU01. The sequence continues at coordinate 3,206 of JAJRVU010000019.1, read as the reverse complement.
CTCAGTATTTTCAAGAATACTCTCAGGTGAATCCCGATTTTCTTTAAGATGTTGACTGATATTTTCAGCGGTATCACCTATTAATGCAACACCATTAACGTTTTTGGATATTACATCTGCAAACTGCTGCAGATCAACTTGTTTGTCATATCCTCCTGCAATCAGGTAGACGGGATTATCGAACGATCGTATGGCTGCAATTGAAGATTCAGGTGTTGTTGCAAGTGAATCATTATAAAATTCACGTTGTTTATATGTCAAAACTTTTTCAAGTCGATGAGGCAGGCTTTTATAGTTTCTTAACCCTTCTGCGATGTCCTCTTTTGAAATATTTAAAAGGTTTGTTGCAGCACTTGCAAGTGTTGCATTCCACAGGTTGTGTTCGCCCGGGATTGTAACAGAGTTTTTTAATTCATTGTTTAATGGAGAAGAAATAATCTTTGCAGAAGTTTTCCAGCTGGAAAGATTGTCATCATTATCTGGAATAACCGTCCATTGATTTTCATCCTGCCATTTTGAAATATTCTGTTTTGCGTTTTTATAATTTTCTAATGAGCCATGCCAATCCAGATGGTTAGGAGAAAAATTTGTAATAACAGAAATAAGTGGCGATGGTTTTAAAGAATTGAGATATTCCAATTGAAAACTGCTCAGTTCCAGAACAACAATATCATCTTTATTAATTTCGTGAGCTTTTTCGAGCAGGCTTCTCCCAATATTTCCTCCCAGGTGAGAACGATAACCTGCATTAAGTAAGATAGAATGTATCAACGCAGAAGTGGTCGATTTTCCATTGCTTCCCGTGACTGCAATGACAGGGGCTGGATTGATTTGCCAGAACATGTTCATTTCTGTAGTCACTGGAATCTGGTTGTTGATTGCGAGTTGGATAAAATGGTTTGTCGGAGGAACTGCGGGAGAGACAACAACCAAATCTGTGTCAGTAAAGTCAGATTCCTGATGTGACCCAAGATGAACGGATTCCATATTGCAGTCAGAAATTTTATCAAGGGAATCTTTCAGTCTCTCTTTGCTTTTGAGATCGGTGATGCACAATCGTGCTCCTTTTTGGTGAAGATAACGAATCGCAGCAATATTTCCCCCAAAATGGCCAAGACCCATGATGGTAATTCTTTTTTCCGATAAATTCAGTTGTTCCGGTTGAATGCCCATATTCACTAAACTGCGTTTTTAATATTTTCCAAATGAATGATGAAGGGAAGAGAATCAATAAGTGGTAACAATTGCATCCTGCAGAGGTCATGGTTACTCTATACAACTTATAAGTTTTATAAATGATTTAACAGTATGAATGAAGATGATTCGTCATTTTAGAGGAATCATAGTGATACAGGAAAGAGACATCATGTTAATTGCTGCAGCAGACTGGTTAGGTTTAGGGATCGTAGATTGGATTGTACTTGGATGTTACTTTGCAATTGTTTTTGTGATTGGTATTGTCTCGATTTCCAAAGTGAAAGATGTTTCTGATTTTTTCATGGGAGGCCGACGATTTGGCAAAATCTTCATGATGTTTTTTGCTTTCGGGGCAGGGACCAGTAGCGAGCAAGCAATCAGTGTGGTTGCTGGAACCTGGCGAGTTGGATTGGCTGGCATCTGGTGGCAATTCCTTTGGCTTTGGGCGACACCATTTTACTGGATTATTGCTCCGGTCATGAGACGAATGAGAGCGTTGACAACTGCAGACTTTTTCGAATCCCGTTTTCATACCAGTACTGCAACACTCTATTCCATTTATGGAATCATCATGTCGATTGCATTCATTGCAGCCGGGTTGTATGGAAGTGGGAAAATGGTTGATGCGCTTACAGGAGGCGAGCTGAGTGTCATTGCTGAGAGATGGGATTATCAAGTTCCTGTTTATAAATATGTTGAAGACAATAAAGAAGAAAAAACCGGGCACTACCAGTGGGATAAACGGCAGGTCAAAGGATATGAATATGCCATCCTTGCAATGACTGTCATGTTTGTGACCTACGGGATGGCTGGCGGATTGGGTGCAGCTATTGTGACCGATTTAATTCAGGGAATTTTAACAATCACTTTTTCTTTTCTTCTTCTCCCATTTGTTTTTAAACAGATTGGCGGGTTTGGGCATCTTCATGACTTCGGAGAACCGAAGAAAGGAATGTTCGACCTGATTGCAAGCAGTGAAGTTGCGGAACAGTTGGGGCGGGAACCGATTACCATTTTATATGTGATTGTTCTATCAATTGTTGCATTAGCTGGAATTGTTGTTCAACCACATATCATGGGAGTTTGTGGAGCGGGTAAAACAGAGTATGAAGGTCGTTTTGGTTTTACTGTTGGTAACTTCCTCAAACGATTCTGCACAATTGCATGGACGTTTACCGGGCTGGCATGCATCATTTGGTACATGGGTGATGACAGTCCCCTCAAGCACTCAACTGATCCTAATGATGTGAAAATTTATGAATCAATCAGAATAAAAAATTCTGATGAATATAATGCACTTTCTGTCGATAAACAAAAGGAAATTGATGCAATTGATAGCGATTTTGCAGATGGATTATTTGGACATGCCGCTTATAAAATTCTTCCAACAATTGCACCTGGATTGGTCGGGTTGCTTCTTGCTTCGCTTCTTGCAGCGGTGATGAGTACAAGTGATGCGCTAATGATTGTGGCTGCAGGACTGTTTACGGAAAATATTTATAAGCGGTTTTTCAAAAGGAAGGCTTCGCCCAGACATTATCTCTGGGTAGGTCGATTTGCAGGGCTTGGTGTTGTTTTGCTGGCGATTGTTCTTCAGGCAACATTCACGGATGTAATTCACGCATTGAAAATCATTATTAAAACTCCTGCTGCGATTGGAATCAGTTTCTGGTTTGGAATTTGCTGGCGTCGATGGAATACCTGGGCAGTTTGGGTTTCTACCTTTTCTGCAGTTGGAGCCTGGGCACTTGTTGCTTTCAAATTTGAATGGTTATACGGACTTGGAGTATTTGGTCTCAGGCTTCCGGAAACAATGTTCGCATTGAACACTGCAGGGGAAGTAGTCAAAATTCATGATGTCTGGCAGAATGTGATTTACATTTCAGCAGGTGTGATTTCAGGCGGAATTGTCAGTTTGATTACCCCCAGAATGAGCAAAGAAAAACTGGATCATTTTTTTGACTTGATCCATACGCCTATTCGTCCGGGGGAACATGTAGAAGTCCCTT
>JAJRVU010000352.1 GCA_024277145.1 Planctomycetota bacterium | reverse complement strand
TGACCGGTATGAACCAGGCATTCTTCAACATCATTCGATTGTTGAATCAGCCGAGAAAGGACTGCTGCCTTGATGAATTGAGGACGTGCCCCGAGAAAAGTTGCAATTTTCATTCTGTTTTATTTTTCTTTGTGCCTTCGGGTCTTTGTGGTTAATGAAAAGTTTTCTTAATATTTTTATTCTCTGCGTCTTTGCGAACTCTGCGTGATGCTTAATTTTTTTAATATCTGTGATTATCTGTGTGAATCTGTGGTTCCTTTTTACTTTATTTTCAGCTTCTGTCAGGCTACAGCCTGACCTACACTTTTCACTTTTTATTCAAGTGGAAATTTTCATCAGTAACGATAACTCTTCCTCTTTTACTTCATATTCTCTTTCACAGTCCGGGCAGGTTGAACGGTTTTCTTTGATTTTCAGAACCGTTCCACATTCGCAAGCCCATCCATTCTGGCGAGCCGGGTTTCCATAAACAATTGCATATGGCTTTACATCTTTTGTAACAACTGCACCTGCGCCGATCAGCGCACATTCTCCAATTGAATTGCCACAGATAATTGTTGCGTTAGCTCCGATACTGGCTCCTCTTTTTACTAGCGTAGGCAGAAAGGCATCGCCGGTGTTTCTGGGAAATGCACATCGAGGTGTTGGAACATTGGTGAAGACCATTGAAGGTCCGCAAAAAACATCATCTTCCAAAGTAACGCCTTGATAAACCGAAACGTTATTCTGAATTTTGACATTATTTCCCAGAGTCACTTGAGGACCAATGACCACGTTTTGTCCGATCTTACATTTTTCTCCCATTTTTACTTTGCCCATGATGTGACTGAAATGCCAGATTTGAGTTCCGTCACCAATTTCCGCACCTTCGTCGATATAAGAAGACTCATGCACAAAATAAGGTTCGGATTCACTCATAACGGGTGTCTCAATTCAGGGTAAGTACTTGTCGATTGATGAATAATATTTCAATTTGTTTGATTTTTCAAACAGATCACGCCACTTTAATCGCAGGTACGGGAACTTCGGAATGAAGTATCTGCTCCACTTTTTCGAGAATTCGTACAACTCGCAGTCCATCCCGACCATCACTTCGCGGTGTAAAATCATCCAGAATCGAATCGATGAAATGTTGTGTTTCTAAAGCAAGCGGTTCTGTTCCCGGGATATGCGGGCTGTGTATGTCGCCATGCCGAACGTTAATTGCCTGGAGGGCTCCTGCAGTATCGTTCCTGAATTGAGCCCCTTTATCATAGATCCGGATTTTTTCACTTGCAGCCATATCATCAAAGACAAGCATTTTTTCAGAACCGACAAGAACCATGGAACGTTTTTTGTGTGGGTCCAGCCAGGAGACATGAATGTTAGCCAATCGACCATCCGGGAAATGCAAAGTTGCAAAAACGACATCTTCAATTCCGGGTTGAAGGAATGATTGACCACTTGCGGTAATGTGTGTCGGTTCCTGTCCGAAAAGATATAGAATGATTGAGATATCATGAGGGGCCAATGACCAGAAAGCATTTTCGAACTGGCGAACAACTCCCAAATTAACTCGTTGGCAGTACATGTAATGAACATCACCCAGATCACCAGAATCAATCTGCTGTTTCATTTTTGCAACTGCAGGATGGTATTCGAGAAGATGTCCGACCATCAGTTTCAACCCGCGTGATTCCGAGATTTCAACAAGCTCTTCAGAATGTTCTGAAGTCAGCGTCATAGGCTTTTCAACATAAACATGTTTGCCAGCATTCAAGGCAGCTTTAACCATTTCAAAATGAAACGGTGCAGGGGTGGCAATCACAATTGCATCAATAGAGGGATCTTCAAGCAGATCAGAATATTCCTGCGTCGTTTTGGCTTGTGGGTAAAGGGATTGATGTTGTTTTAATGTAAAAGGATTACTGTCGCAGATGTAGACCAGCTCGCTACGGTCTCTTTGCGAGAAGTTCCGTACTACGAATTTTCCCCATCCACCTAACCCAACAACTCCCAAGCGTACTAAATCGTGAGACATCCTTGTCCTCTTCATCTAATTATAAGCCACTCAAATCTTACCCTGATGTTTTCGTCTGAAAACAGGATATGATCTTATCCCCCCAAAAGAGAACTGAATTCTTCCGGGACATCAATATTTTATACAGAATTTTATACAGGTTCAATCTGGAAAACTAAAACCAGAACTCCTGCTGGTATCAGCTGTTATTCGTTGAAACATTCCGTTGAAATATCCAAACTGCAGGAACCCTAAAACGCAATCACGGAACCTAACTCTGAAAATATAGGGAATTTAGATCGTGCGCAAACCCCAAAATTGCAATTTTTTCAATTATTCTGTTGAGTGAATGGTAATTAATCAAACTGCCCAATTTGACAAATCTGATTGATATTCAAAAGACGTGAATGCAATTTCATAGGATTTCATCTGATTTTAGACTCCACACCTTACAGGGATTTCACTGCACCGGGTACTGCTTCTGGTTCAGAAATGTAACGTTTTCACCTCCACTCTTCCGGTGAATTGCTCGAACTTCTTATCTGGTAAGGATTTTCAGGTTGAATTGCAAAAATTGCAATTTGCTATGGACAGTATGATCCTGATCAGATATGAATCGCAATTGCCGATACTGTTATAGAAGCTCGAAAAGGATTTTTTGGTTTCTGGATTGCTTGTTTTATCGGCTCGATACAACATCAGGCAGTCCAAAATGGTTTTTAAAAGACCAGTTTTTGGTGACGCTTTCTATTGAGTTTTTCAATTCAGAATTTTTGATTAAATCACGTTTTTTGAACGAATCACATTTGGAATAGAGTCTCTCTCCAAAAGCGAATAGAACTTGATGTTGCATTCATTTGCACATTAGGCCTCGGAGACAATGGATATGAAATACCGATTGGCCATCGTACTGCCAATATATTTAGTGCTTTTCAGTTGCAGTTACATCGGCGCGTATTTGCTCAGGTTTGATTTTGATCTACCTGACAAAATGCTGGCACTGTTCTGGGCCAGTCTGCCTTTGGTGATCGCGACAAAATTTTTGTCCTGCTACATTAGTGGTGAATGGCGAAGAACTTTTCGATATGTCTCTTTTCTGGACCTGATCTACCTGGTTTCCGGCAGTGCCCTTGCAATGGGTTTGATCTATCTTTCAAACTTCTTCACTACTTTTACAGGTGGAGCGATTCCCCGGGCAGTGATATTGATTGATTTTGGACTTTCTGTAATCGCAGTCGGTGCGCTTCGCATGTCGATCCGTTTCTATAAAGAATTCTTCTGCAGTTTACTCCAGAAGGGGAATCAAAAACGGACCCTGATTTACGGTGCCAATCTTGACAGTCTGGCCATTATGAAGGCAATGGAGTCAATTTCTTCTGACTTTCACGTGATTGGGTTTGTATGTGACAAGATTCCCCGGCATGAAAGATTGATTGCAGGGAAACCGATCTTCAGGACAGATAAAGGATGGAAAACTCTCGCTGCAGTCAATGATGTCCAGCATTTGCTGATTCCCAGTACTATCGCAGGAAAAGAAGTTCGCGAACTTTATCGGAATTGTTCCTGCACGGACATTAAAACACACATTATTCCATCAGTGGCAGAATTAATGGGGGGACGATTCAGGCTCGCCATCCGAGATGTTACCATTTCTGATTTATTACGAAGAGAACCTGCACAGCTTGATTTTGATGCCATTCGAGGTGATATTTCAGGTAGGACAATTCTGGTCACAGGGGCTGCAGGCAGTATTGGTTCAGAGCTTTGTCGCCAGATTATTCAATTGAATCCATCAAAATTAATCCTGCTTGATCAGTCAGAAACAGGCCTTTTTTATATCCAGCAGGAATTAATCCAGGGAAACTGGGAGTCTGATGCAGAATACATTATTGCAGATGTCGTTAATGAAGATGCAATTCGTAAGGTCATGGTAGATCATGAGCCGCAGTTGATTTTCCATGCAGCTGCCTATAAACATGTTCCTTTGATGGAAGATCATCCGCAGGAAGCAATCCGAAACAATATTCTTGGAACAAAAAATCTTGCAGATCTGGCCAGTAAATACAACGTCGAGAGCTTTGTCCTCATTTCTACCGATAAAGCGGTTCGCCCAACCAGCGTGATGGGATCAACTAAATTGATCTCAGAAATATACTTGCAGGCAAAATCAACGATTTCAAAAACTCGTTTTGTGACTGTTCGCTTCGGAAATGTCCTGAATTCTGCAGGTTCGGTGGTTCCTACTTTTCGCAAGCAAATTGAGCAGGGAGGCCCTGTTCGCGTGACTCATCCCGATATGGAACGGTTCTTTATGACCATTCCTGAGGCAGTCAAACTGGTTCTTCAGGCAGAAACAATAGGGGCAACCGGAGATATTCTCATTCTGGATATGGGAGAACAAATCAAAATCGTTGATTTAGCGAAAGACATGATTACCCTTTCCGGAATGAATTATCCTGAGGATATCGACATTGAATTCACGGGAATTCGGCCCGGTGAAAAGCTGTATGAAGAGCTTCTTTATGATTCTGAAAAGAATGCCAGCAAAGTACATGACAAGCTATTCTGTGCATCACGGCAGGATATTATCACAATGGAAATGATCACGGAAAACTTCCAGATATTGGAAGCATGTGTGAATGGTGAAAAGGAAAAGGTGAGGAAAACTCTGGCTGATATTGTGAAGCAATATGTGGAATTGGAATTGTCTGCAACCGAAAAAATGAATTCAGCCGCTTGATATTAAAAAATTATCTAAATTGACATCCTGGATAACTGGGCGACAGTTGTTTGAGGATGGACCTATCGTGAATAGCTATATTTATAGTTGTTTGCGGTTTTTTTATGGGCCAGTTGAACGCTTTTAGATGAGTGAAATGTGAACGTGGTGGGGCTTGAATTTGATAGATTCAAATCTTTTTAAGAAAAACAAATGCAGTCCGTTGACTCTCGGAACCGAATTGCTATTATTGTTCTTCCCAGACGGGACACAGGAATCGTTACCTAAACGTAAATGGTTTCTGTGGTTGATCTTTGACAAATTGGTTGGTGAACCCTATAGAGATTTTTTTGGGTTTCGAATTGTAAAAACTGAAAGTGTTTTGGAGTAATCTAAAACACCGCCAGTCAAACTTGATTATTGCTAATATCGTAATCTTCGGATTGCGTTTTATGCTTACATTTGAAGGGTTTGATTCTGGCTCAGAATGAACGTTGGCGGCGTGGATTAGGCATGCAAGTCGAGCGAGAAGTTTACTTCGGTAAATGGACAGCGGCGAAAGGGACAGTAATGTGTAGGTACCTACCCCCCGATCTGGGATAGCTGCGGGAAACTGCAGGTAATACCGGATAATGTCTTCGGACCAAAGGTGTGATTCCGTCAGGGGAGGGGCCTGCATCCTATTAGCTTGTTGGTGAGGTAATGGCTCACCAAGGCACAGACGGGTAGCTGGTCTGATAGGATGATCAGCCACACTGGGACTGAGACACGGCCCAGACTCCTACGGGAGGCAGCAGTGGGGAATATTGGACAATG
>JAJRVU010000351.1 GCA_024277145.1 Planctomycetota bacterium | reverse complement strand
TCTGTCCTGTATATATCGTATTTCTTCCCTCCGGTTGGAGGAGCGGGGGTTCAGCGCGCAGTCAAATTTGTGAAATATCTTCCACAATATGGATGGAGTCCAACGGTACTGACTGTTGAAAACCCATCTGTTCCCTTGTTTGATAAATCACTTGAAAATGAAATACCTGACGAAATCGAAATTTGTAAAGCGAAAACATTAGAGCCGGGTTATGCAGTAAAAAACGCTGTCTCTGCATCTTCGAATCAATCAAAAAATAGTTCCCTGTTGAAAACGTATGCAAAGAAGGTATTGAGAGGCACTGCTAACTTGGTTCTACAGCCTGATCCACAAATTCTCTGGATGCCTGCAGCTTTTCGGGAAGGTCGTCGAATTCTGAAAAGTAAACCATTTGATGCCATCATTGCGACAGGTCCTCCCTTTTCATCGTTTCTATTAGGTGCGCGATTAAGCAAAGCGACAGGGGTTCCGTTGCTGCTTGATTATCGGGATGAATGGGATATCAGCAATTCGGTCTGGGAAAACAAAAAAATCGGGAAAGGCTCTCTTGCATTGCAAAGCAAAATGCAGAAATACGCCGTCAGAAATGCAAATGCTTTGGTTGCGACAACACAAATGAGCGCAGATGCACTGAAAATTATCGCCGAAAATTCAAAATCTGATTCATCGGTGCACTCCATTTATAATGGATACGATCCTGAAGATTTCCCAACAAACGAAAACAATTCCATTCAAACCAAAAATAAAAAGTATCAGCTTTCTTATGTCGGGACATTGTGGAATCTGACATCCATTGAGCCGCTTGTCAAAGCAATTCAAGTATTGAACCAAAAATACCCGGAATTGGCGCAATCATTGGAATTGGTGATTGCTGGACGTAAAACGGCTGAGCAGGAAAAAATTCTCAGCCAATTGAATGAAACCGAAATGACCCTGACCGTTCATGATTATCTTGATCATTCAGAAGCAGTGAACGTGATGAAACAGTCTGACGGCTTGTGCCTTCTTTTAAGTGATCTTGAAGTAGCTGGTCGTGTTGTTCCTGCAAAAATATTTGAATATCTCGCCTGTCAGAAAACGGTTCATGCAATCGCTCCCAAAGGAGAGGTCTGGAATATATTAAAAGAATATCCAGCTGCTTGTTGCTCTGAACCTTCAGACATTGATTCTATTGTTCAGAACCTTGTCAGTGAAATCAAGCAGTTTCGAAGTTCTCAATTCAGCAAGGCAATTAATTATGATTCCAGCCAATTTAATCGTATCAATCAAACCGGTGACCTGGCTGAAATCCTGGACCAGATAAGTGGAAAACCGGACGATTCCCATATTGAAGAATCCGCTAATCAAGAAAAACTTGCTCCAAAAAACAGGGTCAGAAATTAATGATCTGAAAGATGTATTCAGGTGTTGTAACTGAAAATAACAGGAAACAGAGGAAACAATATTGTGATCAAAAAAATAATGAAAAACTGGAAGAACAAAGCTCATATTCTGGCTGTTCTCAGCAGGATTCCTTACGGAAGGCAGATTTATCATAAACTGCAGAGATCTGTCAGAACGAATAAACTGGATGCGGAAACAGAAATTCGAAAAGCAGCTGATCTTATTCGTCTGATTAAAGAAGCTAATCGTACTCCTGAAAATGCGAATATTCTGGAAATAGGAACTGGCTGGCGACCATTCGTACCGATGATGCTTTCCTTGTTGAATGCAAAATCGATTCTCACGATTGATGTTAATCCCTGGCTTGATGAAGAGTATGCATTCGAAACTTTTGAATGTATCGGATCTCATCTTGAATTGATTGCGAAAGAATGTGAAGCCGATATCAATTATATTGAACATCGTTATCAGGAAATGATTCCGGAGAAGAAATCATTGACGAGCTTACTAGATTCCTGCAGGGTTGATTATCTTTGTCCCGGGGATGCCCGAAAAACAGACTTGCCGGATGAATCCATTGATTTTGTCGTCAGTTCCAATGTGCTTGAACATATTCCAGCGGAAATTCTTTCTGAAATTCTGGTTGAATCAAAACGAGTTTTAAAAACAAACGGCTTTGCAGTTCACCGATTCAATCCACAAGATCACTATTCAGGGTTCGATTCTTCCATTACCGGTGCAAACTTTTTGCAATTCTCAGAGAAAGAATGGAAATGGTACGGAGGAACCGGGCTGGCGTATCACAATCGACTTCGTTGTCGGGATTACGAAAATCTGTTTGAACAAAACGGATTCCAGTTTGAGGTGAACCGTGTTCGTATGGATCAGAAAGCCTTAAATGCAATTCAAGCAAATGAGCTTTCAATTCATGATGATTATAAAAAATATACCCCGGAAGAACTTGCTGCAGATTACATGTGGGTTGTTGCGGGGAAAACTGAAGTTTCATCAATAAACAGTAGTAAAAAAGAATCACTTCAAAATAAATAAATACAATGCTCTTAATTGATTGTTAATCATTCAGGGCTTGAATAAATCAAATCAACTTTAAGGAAAATCAATATCATGTGGGAATTCATTTTCTGGTCTTCCATTGTTTTAACAGCGTATACATATTTTATTTATCCGCTTATTCTTGGTTTTTTGTGTAAATATATGCAAAAAGATCAGGTGTTTGAAAAGGATCGAATCCGACTATTTGAGCTGCCAATGGTTTCATTGGTGATAGCTGCCTATCGAGAAGAAAAAGTGATTCTCGAAAGGATTCAGAATGCATTGTTGACAAAATATCCTGCAGATCGATTTGAAATTCTGATTGGCTGTGACGGGAATGAAGATACAACCGGGGAACTAGTTCAGACTATTGATGACTCTCGCGTTCGGCTTTTTCAGTATCCTCTCAGGCGTGGAAAAGCATCGGTTCTGAATGACACCGTTCCCGAAGCAAAAGGAGAAATCCTTGTGTTTTCTGATGCAAATACGATGATGGACCCGGATGCCATCGGAAAACTGGTTCGTCACTTTCAATACCATTCCATTGGTGGGGTCTGCGGACAATTGATTCTGACTGATCCATCTACTGGGAAAAATGTGGATGGTGTTTACTGGAAATACGAAAATTATTTAAAGCGATGTGAAGCACAACTCGGTTCTCTGCTTGGCGTGAACGGAGCAATCTATGCAATTCGCAAAGAACTTTACCAGCCAATTCCTTCAAACACCATTATTGATGATTTCCTGATTGGAATGCGCATTCACCTTCAGGATAAAAAACTGATTTATGATGCATAAGCGATTGCAATAGAAGAGACAGCGCCTTCAATTGGTTCAGAATTTCATCGCCGATCGCGAATCGGCGCAGGTGCGTTTCAAAGTCTGATCTGGTTGAAATCTTTTTTGAATCCCAAATGGGGAATTCTTTCCTTTTCGTTCTGGTCCCATAAAGTGCTCAGGTGGTTCTGTCCAATATTCCTGATTACTGCGATGGTCTCCAATCTGGTCTTGATCGGACAACCTTTATATTTCGGTTTCCTTGCTGCACAATTCCTGTTCTACACAACAGCATTAATCGGTTTGAAAATCTCAGATAAGTTCCCATTAAAGAAGCTGTTTAAAATATCGGCGATGTTCGTCAGTATGAATGCGGCTTTATTTGTCGGATTAGGACGCTGGCTAGGCGGGATTCGAGGCGGAACATGGAAACGGACAGAACGTTCTGAGGAAATCAGTGATTTAACGGACGAAACCCGTAAAAATAAACAGGATCAGGATCTCCAGGAGATTTCTCAATGACGTTGAATATCCTGGCTATCATTTTTGTTCTGGGCTTGGGTGCGCTATTTGTTATCTTTATTGCAGCCGTTTTATTTGCAATTCGCAAACGAAACATGCAGTATTGGATAGGGAGTTACATTCTCAATTCCAGACAAAAAAAACGAATTTTCGGTCGAAGAAAAACAACTGAATTATTTGAAGAACCTATCGATGTTTATATAGCCTTGTGTGACCATTTTGAACCGGAAGGGGGTAAATCGTTCTCACAGGAAGCAGTTGATCGCGTTGAACGTTGGTGTCGGGAATATCCTGAACGGTTTTCTCAATTCCATGATTCTTCAGGAAGAGTTCCACAACATACTTTCTTTTATCCGGAAGATGAATACTCGCCAATCTATCTCGATAAGCTTGCGAAACTCTGTTCGGATGGTTTTGGAGATGTTGATATTCATCTTCATCACGATAACGACACTCCTGAAGGATTTCAGGAAACGATGGAGAACTTTCGGGACACACTTTTTAATCAACATGGATTGTTAAGAAAACATCCACAAACCGGTAAAGTTGTTTACGGATTCATTCATGGAAACTGGAGTTTATGTAATTCCCGACCCGATGGCAGATATTGTGGGGTTGATCATGAAATTCCCATTTTAATTGATACCGGATGCTACGCTGATTTCACAATGCCTTCTGCACCAAGTGATACACAAACCGAAATCATTAACAGCTTGTATTATGCACAGGATATTCCCGGAGAAAGAAAGTCTCATAACACGGGAATTCCCTGCCGGGTTTTTCAGCCTTCCCCGCAAAACAGCCTGCTTATGGTTCAGGGACCACTCCTTCCTGACTGGTCGAACAGAAAATTGGGGATCATTCCACGAATTGAGAATTCAGATATTCATGGCGGAAGACCTGCAAACTGGCAACGTTTTCAACGTTGGATAAAAGCGGGGATTCATGTGGAAGGATGCCCTGAAAGAATTTTCATCAAACTGCATACCCATGGAGCCAAACCTTCCAATATTGACACCCTGCTGGGAGAAGAGATGGCCAGCTTTCACGCACAGTTGGAAACCGAAGCAAAACTGAATTCCAATTTTCGATATCACTACGTTACTGCGTGGGAGATGGCGCAAAAAATTCATGAAACCGAACAGGCGACCCATCAATCGGCTACCCCTTCAGTCAAAAAGAAACAGATAATTCTATGAGTACCCAGCGTTATACACTTCAAAAACAGAATTCTGCGCCTGCTCCCATGTCAGTTGCCAGAGGTTCTGTGCGTGAAATATCATCGACAAAATGGATTAAGAGAATTTCGATTGCTTATTTCTCTTTGATGCTCTGTATCTGGTTTTTGATCAGCATGTATTCAGAGGATTGGTGGGTATCAGCCATTTTTCTTTATCTGCCTCGACTTCCTTATTTAATTCCCGCAATGATTCTGGCAGGGTTTTCACTGTTCTTCTGTAGGAAATGGGCCATCCTGAATCTGGCTACTCTCGGAATTATTCTTTTTCCGCTGATGGGTTTTTCTATTCCGACTGAAAAATATTTTTCAGAACCAATCGAAGGAAACAAGTTAAGAATTGTCAGTTGCAACGTTCAACGTTATCAACCTCGGTTTTCAGAAGTCTTGCAGGAAATTGCCTGGGCCAAACCTGATATTGTTGCGTTACAGGAAGCTCCTGACAAACCTCCGATGGTCGATCAATATTTCAGGGATTGGTACACCGTTGAATTTGATGAATACTGGGTTGGCTCAAAATATCCTTTAAAGTTAGTCACCACTTGCAAGACTGCTGCGTTTGATCGAATTTCAGCTATCGCTGTTGAAGTCAGTTTGCCTGAAGAAAAAATCATGCTTTTTAATGTTCATCAAACGACAGCAAGAGTCGGTATGACTGAACTGAATGTCGGCAGTCTGCTTTCCGGAGAAGGACAAAGTTTTTTGGAAAACTACATTTATCTTCGTTCAGACGAAGCAATGGCAACCAGAGAATTTATTCAAGGGCTTAAACCTGATGCTCCCAGAATTATTCTGGGCGATTTTAATGCTCCTTCGAATAGTTCTGTTTATCAGAATGCATGGGGAGATTTACAAAATAGTTTCAACATAGCAGGCTGGGGTTACGGTTATACTTCACCCGTTAAAAAACATCGACTTTGGCTGGACCACACACCCTGGTTAAAAATTGATCATATCCTTGCAGGGAACCGCTGGGGGATTAATGAAGCTTCTGTCGGAAACACCAATGGCTCGGATCATCATTTTGTTAGCGCTGAACTCGTGTTGAAAAAACGACCGGAAAAAGGGTTGAATCCTTACACGCAATTACTTCAGCCATAATTCTCGATGAGTTCCCAAAACAAATAGTCGGGAATAAATAGAAGAGGGCAATTAGAGCGTCGCTGTTGGATCGGGACATGAGAATAATTGAAAGAATTCCGGTTTTAACGGATATGTCAAATAGAAGATAATTTGTTTGGCTTGACCATCATTATTGAGCAACTGATGTTGTAAAAACTCCCCGTTTTCAAAGTCTTTCCCGACCAAAGTACCATTAAGGTGGTAGATTTCACGTATACCGTTGCGCTATAACAGTTAGAATCAGCAGACTATCGCTGATTCTAAAAATATCTCCAAATTCAATTACCGAAACATTTATCGAAACAAATAAGGATTCAAGACAGTGACTAAATATCTGGTAACCGGTGGAGCCGGTTTTATTGGTTCACATATTTCAACTCGCCTGGTTAACGATGGACATGATGTTCGTGTCATCGACAACCTTTCAACAGGTTCCCTGAAGAATCTTGATCATTTGTCGGGACAGGTTGAAATTCTGGAAGGTGATCTGAGTGATTATGATAGCGTTCAAAAAGCTGTCGAAGGAGTTGAAATTGTATTTCATCAAGCAGCGCTTGCATCTGTGCCTCGAAGTGTTGAGTTTCCTTTGGATACACACCATGCATGTGTAACGGGAACTGCTAACCTTCTGGATAATTGTCGGAAATTGGGTGTCAAACGAGTAATTTATGCAGCTTCCAGTAGTGCATATGGAAACCAGCCACAAATGCCAAAACATGAAGATCAGTTACCAGAAGTGTTGTCACCCTATGCAGCGATGAAACTGGCTGCTGAACTTTACTGTGAATCCTTTGCAGCAACATATGATCTGGAAACGGTTCGATTAAGATACTTCAATGTTTTTGGTCCAAGACAAGACCCTAACAGCCCTTATTCAGCGGTGATTCCGTTATTTGTATCCGCTTTAATGAATGGAAAACAACCACTAATATTTGGGGATGGTTCTCAATCCAGAGACTTTACCTATATTGATAATATTGTTGAAGCGAATATGCTTGCAGCACAAGCAGAGGGAATTTCCGGAAAAGTTTATAACGTAGCCTGCGGTGGTTCCTTAAGCGTGAATGATCTTCTCAAAGAAATTTGTTTGCTTTTGGACAAGCCATTTGATCCTTCCTATGAGCCATCAAGAACGGGTGATGTTCTTCATTCCTGGGCAGATATCTCTGCTGCAGAAAAAGAGCTCGGATACTCAACCATTGTCGGTATGGAAGAAGGTCTGAAGAAAACCGTTGAGTGGTACGTGAATGATTATGCACCAATCGTCAAATCATAGATAATAAATCATAACACTATAGAAGTCGTTAAATTGAGTTGTCAGCTTGAAAAAGAAGTTGATTTAAGAAAGCCAGTCAGATGAAAAATTCAGGTTCTCCTTCGGGAAATAGTTTTGAAGGTTCAATTGTTGCGCAACGCCAGGAATCTGAATCGCGTGAAATTGACTTCATTAAACTGTCGCTGCGCTACAAATGGCTTCTACTGGCTGGATTGATTGGCGGTCTGGTTCTGGGCGAACTCGGATATCAAAAACTGGGTCCATCATATGATGCAACCGTGAAACTCCTGGTCTCTAAAAAAGCAGAAGTTCCCATTAAAGACACCATTGCAAGAAGTTATGGCGAACGTGCAGAACACGTTGCTTTGATTATGAGCCCCATGATTATTGCCCGCGCTGTCGAAATGCATCAACTTGATCAACTCCCTTCCTTGAAAGGTGAAGATGATATTCCCGACGAAATTATCGGAAGCTTGAAAGTAAAAAGAACTGCAGGGAGGGATCGATCATTCCTTAATATTCTGGAAATCAATTATCAGAATAAATATAAAGCAGATGGGCAGAAAGTTGTTCAGGCAATTGTTGATGCTTATCGTGAGTACCTGCAAAAATCACAAGCTCAGAATACAGAACACATTGTTCAACTGATTGATACAGCCAGTAATAAAATTGAGAAGAAACTCCTGGCACAAAAAGAAGGTTATCTTAAATTCCGTCAATCTGCACCGTTGCATTGGAAATCTGCTCCTGGTCCTAATGGTCAGCAGGGAGAAGTGACCAACGTGCATCAGGAAATGTTTATTGCTTTGGAAAGAGAACGACAGAAAAACCAATTATTGATAACCGATGCAGAATCTCAGGCTCAGTTAATTGGTAAAGCCCGTCGATCCGGAATGAAATCGGAACAAATTGAAGAGATGGTTCGAGGATTCTTAAGTTCAGGAGCACAGGGAAATTCAGGAGCGTTAAAGAAAGCTTCCCCTGAAGAACTTTCTCTTGATAATCAATTGATTGCACTGCTCTTGAAGGAAAAAGAACTGCTAGGAATCTACGGTGATGATTACACGGAAGTCAAATCAATCAGAAAGAATATTGCAACCACTCTTTCCTTCTACCGAAATAAAGGGATTCGAATTCCCGATACAGTCCTGCAGAACAAAGTGAATTCAAAAGACCTTGTCGATTATTTTGTTGATTCAATCGAATTGAGAATTGAAGAGCTAACCAAACGAGATGAGATTCTCAAACAAAAATCATTGACAGAAGCAAATCTCTCCAAATCTTATTCCAAGTACCAATTAGAAGAGCAAACCAAAAGCGAGCAGATTCAGCAAACAAAAAAATTATATAACACGTTGATTGATCGACTTGGAAAAGAAAAACTGACAGAAGGAAATGCTGGTTATTCATTAAAACAGATTTCGCCTGTCAAATCAGGGCTTTCCATCAAAAGACATTTAAAAATATTACTCGCAGGGTTATTTGTTTCTATAGGAAGTGTGGCTGCATTGGCTTATCTTCTGACATTGCGTGACACAACAATTCATTCTGTTGAAGATATTCGAGATAATATTGGATATCCTGTTCTCGGGGCAGTGCCTGAATTTAATCCAGATTATGTGGTTGATACGGTTCTTCCGGAATACGCAGCATTGTCGCCGGATCTCCTTTACCTGCATTACCCAAGCTCGGTTGTCGCAGAATCGTTCAGGTCAGTTCGTACTGCCATGTTCTTCTCTGCTCAAACCAGAGGGGCAAAAGTCATTCAGGTGACCAGTCCATTGCCGGGAGATGGTAAAACAACCATTTCTTCCAACATGGCAATTGCAACAGCGCAATCCAATAAACGGGTCTTGATCATTGATGCGGATATGCGAAAACCTTCATTGAATACGCAATTCAATCTGAATAACACATCCGGGTTGAGTGATATTCTTGATGGGAAGGCAGAATTACAAGATGTTGTCCAGAAGACTGCGATAGAAAACCTGACCTTATTAACAACAGGTGTTCTTCCGGGTAACCCAGCGGAATTGCTTTCCTCAGAAAAATTCCATTCTTTAATTCTTGAAGCAAAACAATGTTATGACTTTGTCATCATTGATACACCGCCACTTCTTTCAGTGAGTGATCCCTGTATCATATCATCACAAGTTGATGGCCTGATTCTTGTTGTCAGAATTATGAAGAGCAATCGCTCTGCTGTCATCAGGACAGCGGAACTGCTTGAAATTCATGAAGCAACCGTGCTGGGCGTTGTTGCAAATGCAACTCTGGATGGAAGCCAGGAAGCTTACAATAATGCTTATGGAAATGGATATTCTGCAAATGTTGCTCGTAGAAAAGATACTGTCTTATCTGGCAATTCAAGCGAAAAGAAGACAACGCTTTAATTTAACGGAATTTTCGAATTCCTGCTGAAACCGAAAACCGAAAGGGATGGTATTTAATACTGTCCCTTTTTTCGTGTCATAATTCATCGATTCTGACAGAAAATAGCACTTGTTGACGGTTCCTGAACAAATATCCTGTGTTAGAAATATCAGGAATATTTCGTTTTAGAGCCAATTCCATTAATCTTATTCTTGTGAACACTCGTTATACTGAGGTACAAATCGGAACAAAACAGATGGACTTCTGTTTAAATATCAGCTTTCAAATTTTTTTTCTCAATATTGACCTGCTGCAGACGAATGGAATCGTATCATATGAAAAATTCCACATGATTTTCGCAGATCACAGAAACAGATGCTATTTGTGTGACATTACTGTTCGGGAAATTGACTTATTCACAGGAATTGACGCATACAAACATTGACAGATTTATTGCCGCATAATATTGATATTAAATAGTAATTGATCTTTCGGAGATTTAACAAAGTAGTTTTTTTTCAGAGTAATGATAAATATTACTCAACTTCAATATAACTGATTCAGGGAATCAAACATGCCAACTAAAAAATTAATTTTGCGACTTGTCTTTAGCCTGATGGTTTTAGCGATTGCTGTTCCAGTCTCTGCAGTTGATGATCCTCTGGATGCATTTTCTGAAGATGTCAGCGTTGTCGTTCGACTACAAAAACCAACTGATGTTACCGGAAATCTGGTAAAATACATTTCCAATGTTGATGAACAATATGGTCAAATGGCACAAGGTCTGTCCGGTTTGGTTGGTCTGTTAATCTCCAATCCCAGTCAGCAGGGAGTTGATAAAGAAAAAGACTGGTGGATTGCAATTCTTCCATCATCAGGCGAACCCCCTAAAGTAATTTTTGCGATTCCTGCATCCAATGTTGACGAAATGAAGTCAGCAATCCCAGACAGTTACACTTCAACGGTCTTTGAAAACTGGCTTATCTACAGCGACAATGGCGAAGCTGTTTCCGCAATTGAAGAAGGAATCAAAGCAAAATCAATCAAATCCATCAGGGGGAAAATTGATAGCGAAGCTTCTAAACTGCTTACAGGAAGCAGTATTGGCGCTTTTGTTAATGTGAATCAATTGACTGAAATCTACAAAGATGAAATTGAGATGGGCATTCAGCAGGCTGAGGAAGGTCTCAATCAATTCCAGAACATGGCTCCACCCATGCAGGGAATGGATATATCTGCCATCTTTGGTATTTATACAGATATTTTTCATGGTGCTGTCCAGGCGGTGAAAGATGCTGACGCTTATGCGTTGGGAATTAATATTACAGAAAATGACTTCATTGTTAAAGAATTCCTTCAGCTTAAAAAAGATTCCGAAACCGATAAGTTTTTGTCTGTTCATAAAACTTCAAAAATGGACATCCTGAATCATCTATCAGTAAACCAGCTTGGTTATTTTGGGATTCATTGTGACACCAAATCATTGGTTAATTTTTCAATGGATTTAATGACGAAAATGATGCCTGAAGGAACAGTCAGCGAAGACGAAGTCAATAAAATCAAAGCTCAGATTAATGCTCTTTCCATTGGTGCTTATGTTGGCTCATTCAATTTCGGACCAATCGAGGAGGGAGCAATAAGAATGACTTCCGTCTACGAAGCGACTCCTGCTGACAAAGTAAAAGAATTGGCACAAGCGTACGTTGAATTCTCCAAGAATTTACAGAATCCTTTGATGAAGCAGGAAATTACACTCGAAAAAGAGGTTGAAACTGTTGGTGGCCATAAAATTGACATCATGACGGTCATCCAGGAGATGAATGAAGAAGTTGATCCACTTGGAATTCAGAAGCAGCTTATGGAAGCAATGTATGGACCAGGTGGAATAAAAGCTCGAATTGCTTACCTTGACAGGCTTGTTGTACAAACTGTTGGTGGTGGTCAGGAATCAATGAAAGCTGCACTGACGGGAATCGAAGGGACTCCCTCTGAATCTGTCAGCAGTTCTGTTCGCTCGAAGCTGTCAGAAAGCGCAAACCTGATTGGTTTAATTGATCTTCCAAGCTTGGCGATCAAAGCGATCACACTTGTTGTCGATTCTGGAAAACTTCCCCTTCCCCTTGATACAGATGGTCTTAAAGAGTTGGGCATTCGTCCATCTTATTTAGGGGTCTCTGTTGCGATTGGACCTCAAACAGTGCGTGGTCGTCTGGTCATTCCTGCCCAGCAGGTACAGGGAATTGCCAAGATGGTCCAGTATTTCCAATCAATGAGACAACAGTCACAATTCTAAAACATGATTTTTTATGAACTCCTTCGGGAATTCATAAATTTGTGATATCAAAAATTAAGGTGAGGGATAAATAATCCTTCACCTTTTTTATTTGTTGTTTTACGTTGAGCTATAATTTCGTAGGTCAGGCTGTAGCCTGACGGAAGCCATCTTAAGTGTAGGGGCCATGCGATCTCCACATGAAATATTTTTTAATCAAACTGCATTCATCATTTTCAGGAAGCCTTTACATTGCCCTGATAAGAAGAACCGCTTGATTGTTCCGATTTGATTGCTTTTGAGTGAGACGAATAATTTGCAAGTGCAGCTTGCTCAATCCGCAGAATTCGCTCGTCCAGGGAAGCGATATGGCTCGTCACTTCATTGGATGAAGATTCAATGCCACATGAAACAAGTGTGACGATTCCCAAAAGAAGAGCCATCTGGCCAACTGTGGTAATTAACCATCCTTGTGGAGCATAACCTTCTTTACCACCAAAATATCCCATGAGAACCATACAGGTTCCAACTGTCAGAATTCCGACACCTCCATATGCAAGGATTTGGCCAAAGAAACCGACCCAGTTTGTGTTTTGCGGTTTGTCGCGTGTGATTGTCGATTGGATATCAACCGAACTGAAAACATTTGGACTTTGAGAAAGATTTGGATTGTGTGACTGAGAAGGTACTGGAAATGGAATTGTCTCTGGCTGATGATCTTCAGGAATGCTGTCATCGTGTGGAACGGTTTTATTTGTTTTGGAATCATTCAGGCTGGGGTACACTGCTTCTGAAATCCTGTTTTCCAGAAACTGGTTTTCAAGATCGCTGGATGCTTTCGCGTTTTCTACCACAGGGGCAGGGGCATTGGCGGTGTTAGTTGTGACCGGTGTAGTAGAGCCTGCTGCAGTCGTGGTTGATGTAACGGGTTCTTCCTGATTGCTTTGGTTGGACCAGCGTTTGAGCAAATCCTGGGCTTCACGAGTTTTTTCCTGCCCGGAATTTGTCACAGCGATATTTAATTCTTTACCACAACTGGCACAGAATAACCTGTTATTATCAGTTGAAACTTTTGCAGCTACTTCTGCCTGACAGCTTGAACACCACATAATAATGCCTATGTTTTATCGAGTTTGATTGTAAAACGGGAAAAGTTCTGAATGGAATGAAATCGGATGGATAAAATAGAATGACAAACTGTTAATCACAGCTGAAATGAAATATTTATCTAAAGGGAAATGTTTTTAAGAAGGGTTCTTTGGGGATGCGTATTATGAATAAATCCGAGATTTCTGCAAGACCGAAATTCCTGTACCGATCATGAAGCAGACTGCTTTCAGAATTTTGTAAGAGTTCAGTTGAAAAATTAAATTAAAACGATGTAAGTCTTATGGTGTATTAGGCTTAAGGGTGGGTTGAATCGTGCTTAAGTCTTGCCGACGAATCATTTACTTTCGTAACGTATGTATTCGATGGTGATTTCCTTCAAAATTCTCGCAAAAGTCCTGATTCTCTTAGAGGAAATTATAACGATTCACTCGCATTTACTAGCAGCATTGCTAACATGGCAACTTCAGAGAAATGGTCAAATTACTGGATATTTTTCAATCAGCTATTTAAGATATACTGGATAATGATATCTATAATGTTTTGGCATCCAGATAGTATAAACAGAATACATTGAAGCTATGAAAAGCTTCTATCAATAAAGGAATAGTATTAATCGTGGTTCGTTTTCCGCAATCAGATGAAGATCGGATTGTCATCACAGGGGTCGGAGTTGCTTCGCCCAATGGGAATTCGCTTGAAGAATTTCGTTCGAATCTCCTTGCTGGAAAATCCGGGGTCGTCAATTACGAAACTCGTTACATAGGCGATGTACTGGCTGGCGTTTGTAATTTTGATACCCTGCGTTACCAAAAACGCAAAGAAGTCAGGCGAGGAACGCGAGCAGGTTCCATTGCAGTTTACTGTGCAAATGAAGCCGTTAAAGATTCCGGACTCGATTGGGAAACTCTGCCCCATGATCGCGTGGGCGTTTTTCTGGGAATCACAGAGCATGGCAATGTTGAAACTGAGAACGAAATATTTGAAATTTCTCAGTTTGACTACGATACAAAAGTCTGGTCTCACCACCATAATCCCCGAACTGTTGCAAACAACCCTGCAGGTGAAGTTACTTTAAGCATGGGAATTACAGGTCCTCATCTGACATTGGGAGCAGCTTGTGCAGCCGGGAACGCAGGATTTATTCAGGGTGTTCAAATGTTGAGGCT
>JAJRVU010000350.1 GCA_024277145.1 Planctomycetota bacterium | reverse complement strand
TAAAAGTTTTCTTGCTCTTCTTGCCCGTTTAATAAATTCTGCATCGCCTACCAGAACTGCGCCCATAGGGCAGCCAAGCCCCTTTGATAAACAAAGCGAAATTGAATCTACATTTTCAGTTGCTTCTGCTGGTGAATATCCCTTTGATGCTACTGCGTTAAAAAAACGGGCGCCATCAATATGGACCTTCAAATCATTCTCATGAGCCCAGTTTGATAACCGATTGATTAACTCCAGAGGATAGGCTCGACCTCCACCGCCATTGGTCGTATTTTCCAGACAAAGAAGCCGTGATCTGCAGAGATGTTGATCATCTGCCCGCAATTGTCCTTCTAATAATGGGAGGTCTAGAAATCCATGTTCTCCTGAAAAGCAGCGAGTCGTCACTCCACTAATGATCGCAGGACCTCCCGCTTCCCAGCCTGCAATGTGCCCGGTCTCATGAATCAACAATTCATCACCGGGCTGGCAATGGGCTCGAACAGCCATCTGGTTTGATTGAGTTCCCGAGCACGCAAATACAGCTGCTTCTTTATTAAACATCTCTGCAATCATCGCTTCCAGCCGATTGACAGTTGGATCTTCACCAAGCATATCATCGCCAACTTCAGCCTCAGCCATCGCTTTACGCATTCCCGGGCTAGGCTTGGTTACGGTGTCACTTCTCAGGTCAATTATTTTCATGCTGGCCTTTCGCCATATATCAGATTCAATAGATAGAATGCGCATACTAAGCAAATTCAAGGGAAACCAGAAACTGAAACACCAGAATTTTTGCGAATTTGGTGATTTCCAAAGATGCTGTATTGTCTTAAAATTAATATTACAAATAAGACAGCCTGAAAACACCTGACCTTGTCTATATACCAATTCCTGAAGAAATTGACTCTGAAAGGGGGGACACTCATGCTGCCAATATGTAAGATAAGGGAATTCGATGAAGGAAATAAAAAACTTTGAACTTAATAGATTGAAACGATCAAAATAGACTGATTCCTATATTATTCTGAAAAGAAGCCTGCAATGACAACTGATTCCTCTTCCGAATTCCCAATTAGTACAATTGATTGTTCAAAAGATGCTGCGCAGAAACTGTTTACCAGTTTAAGAGAGAAACTAAGTCCTCGTGGTGATGTCGTTTCTGAAAAAGGTCGCCAGAGAACCATTGATTTATTTGGCAGCGCATTGACTCCTCAACAGGTTGTTGAACGAATTTGTCAGGATGTTTCTCAAAATGGGCTCTCTGTATTATTGGATTACACGAAGAAACTGGACGGTAAAACTCTTGATGAAAATTCCATTCGAGTCACTGAATCTGAATTCAAGAAAGCTCATCAGGAAGCTAAACCTGAATACCTGAAAGTGATCAGGCAAATTAGGGACAATATTGCTGAATTTCAAAAAGCCATTTTAACCGAAGATGTAAAAATCATTAAAGACAATGGCAGTTCTAAAATTGAATTGCGACAAAGGTATCTTCCCCTCAAACGTATCGGCATTTGTGTGCCGGGCGGGGCAGCTGCATACCCTTCAACCTTGTTAATGACTGCAGTTCCTGCCCAGGTTGCAGGAGTTGAGGAAATTGTCGTCGTTGTTCCTCCTACAGAGTTTGGCGGTTACAACACCGACCTTCTTGCTGCCTGTTATGAACTTGGAATTAAGGAAGTCTATCGAGTGGGTGGGGCACAAGCCGTCGCTGCAATGGCTTACGGTGTCAGTTCAATTCAGAAAGTGGACAAAATTGTCGGCCCGGGAAACCTCTTTGTTGCTTTGGCAAAACGGTATGTGTTTGGCGAGGTCGACATTGACAGTATTGCAGGACCGAGTGAAGTTGTTGTCCTGGCTGATGAAACTGCAGACCCTGCTTTCATTGCAAGTGATTTAATCTGTCAGGCTGAGCATAGCCCCGGCTCGGGTGTTCTCATCACCTGGCATGAACCTCTTATTAAACAAGTGAAAATTGAACTCAAAAAACAATTGACAACACTTCCAAGAGGTGATCTGGCAGCACAATGCCTGAAAGATTATGGGGCATTAATTATCGCTTCTTCACAGGATGAAGCTGCAAAACTTTCTGATCAACTGGCTCCCGAGCATCTCCATATTTCGATGGACAATCCGTATCCAATGCTCGAATTAGTACAAAATGCAGGGGCAATTTTTATGGGCAATTACACTCCTGTTGCGATTGGTGATTACATTGCAGGACCTTCGCATGTCCTTCCAACGGGGGGAACAGCTCGATTTGCAAATGGACTTTGTTCCATTGATTTCCTGAAACGTTCTTCAATAATTTCGTACAACAAAAAGGCGCTAGAAGAAACTGCTGATGATTTGCGACTCATTGCAGAAAAAGAAGGGCTGACTGCTCATAGTGCCAGTGTTGATATTCGATTAAAATAAGAATGATGTTTTCTTCTTCATATAAAAATTACGAAAGGTTTTCGTTCCGTGAATAGAATTTTTCTGACCCTGGCCATCGTTGGTAATATCCTCCTGGCAGGGGCAACCTATTTTGGATTACAAATTGAAGATCCGAAATCAATTCAGGTTGAATCAATCGCAAGCGTTTCAAGGCATATGCTTACCGGAATGGGGGCTCTTTGTTTTGCAACTCTCATTCACGCAATTGTTCTTACTTACTTCATGGGAACGGGCAGATGGATGGAAGAAACCATCACGGTTTATCAGCTGGATAAAGTCTCTCTGAAAGAAAATCAGACATTAAAGTATAAAGTCGTTATCTGGATGACAGTCAGTATTTCATTTCTTTTAGGCATTGGTGCATTTGGTGCAGCTGCTGACCCTGCATCGGCCGTTGGCTTTAAAGGTTGGTTTGGAATTCCACCTGCAACACTTCATTTTTTCGTAGTCTGTGCCGCACTCAGTTTGAACTTCCTTGTTAACATGTGGGAATATCAAATGATTTCCAGGAATGGGACTTTGATAAACCAAATTATGGATCAAGTCAGAAAAATTCGCTTGGAAAAAGGGCTTACTGTTTGAGAATAGATCCAATGGTATATCTTCATAAAACAAAAGAATTGATCGATGGCTGAATCAACCTCTCTCAAACTTGAAATGATTGAAGAATTTCGCCTGACCGACAAGTTGCGAAGTCAATTAAGGAACTTGTTACATAAAAACTTCCCTGAGTTCTTTGAAACCCATGTTTATACAAAACAAGTGGCGACCTTCCGTGTTCTGGTATGGAAAGAAACTGATCTTATCGCCCAAATTGCGATTGACCATCGTGTTGTATCCATTGATGGTAAGCCAGCGTCAATATTTGGAATTGTTGATTTATGTGTTTCTGAATCCCAGAGATCAAATGGGATTGCAAAAAACCTTCTTGAGTATGTCGAAAATCTCGCGAAAGGCCATAACATCGATTACCTGATACTCTTTGCAGATGACCATCGAGTTTACAATCGGTTTGGTTTTCAATTATGCAATTGCTCATGCAGATGGACCGGAATTCATGAACATAAAACTATCGGAGTTTTAAACGAAGAACTTGGGGATTGCCTGATGGTAAAACCATTGGAAGATAAAAAAATTCCCATCAAGAGCCTGGATTTACTGGGTTATTTATTTTAGCGGCTTATTGAGCACCTGGTTTAATTAAAGGATTGATCACTACATTATCTGATTTCAAAGATTTGATATTGAGAAACAGGTCTGACTTAGGGTCAGTCGAACTAAACTCGATTTCTGAATTATAGTTTTTTCCATTAGCAAATATAGGGATTTCTTCAGTCAGATTACTGTTTTTTCGTGTGGTGAAATTGTAAGCAAGCTTATAAATATCAAATATATCAGTGAAAATATTCTTACTCCATGGTGATTGCTTCATCACAATATCGCTAGAAGCCCCGTTACTAAAGATGTTTTTGAAAATTGCATTTTCTTTGCTTTGGCTTGCTGGCATTCCATTAAAGGTAACAGAATTCCCTTTAAGTTCATTAAATGTATTTTGGTTAAGATGGAACCTAAAGAGCTTGGGGCGGTTGGAAGCGATAACAATTCCATTATTTAACTTGGAAAATCTGCAGTTGGAAATTTTCACATCTGACAGATTCCCTTCAATTTGAATCCCGGTTTTTATCGGACTTAAGAAACTAATTTTTTCAAGTGTGATGAAAGAGAGGTCAGGAACAGACGCGGACATAATAATCCCCGATGAGTCCTGATTTGATTCGTGTAAAACGATGTTTTTGATAACCACTCTTTTAGTGCTTGAAGCTCCCCTGATTTGAGAGCATTCAATTCCAGTGTTAGTAAACCCGGAAATTTTCATGTTTTTCAAACTTGTTCCGTTTAATTTTCCAAACAGTTTAATTGCAACAGGTTTATCTAGTGCTTTGATCTGAAAGCCATCAATGGAAATGTTCTGACAATTGGAAAGAGAAATAACAGGTCTGCCACCCTCAGGATAAAGGATTGCAGTCCCTTCTTTGCAGATAATAGTCAGTGCACCATCAGAAATATCATTGAGATAAATATTTTCGTTATAACGCCCTGGTGCAACTTCAATAATGGCTTTGTAAGATTTATTTTTCTTGATTTTCTGCTGGAACCGAATAATTGCCTTGCCAATTTTAGTGAATGGATAATTATCACCTTCCCCTACTTTTAACCTATCAGCACCATCAGCTTTTGTGCCAGTCACAATTCCACTTCTGCCGGACGGACTTTTATTAATCAACAAAGTGCCAACTGCAATAACAAGGAAGAGAAAAACAGCAGCCAGGACTGCCTGTGCCAAACGATTCTGTGTTAAAAACAGGATCAAATCAAATTTACCATCATCAAGAGCAGCCTTTTTGAGCAGGATAGAACTAGCCG
The DNA here is from genome assembly GCA_024277145.1 of Planctomycetota bacterium. GTDB lineage: Bacteria > Planctomycetota > Planctomycetia > Planctomycetales > Planctomycetaceae > JAJRVU01. The sequence continues at coordinate 3,972 of JAJRVU010000350.1, read as the reverse complement.
CTGTCAGGTTGGTAATTTCAGGGTCGGAATCATCCTCAAAGACTGCATCTGCTTCCTGAATTTCATCTTCATCAACAATCTCAGCAACTACAACATCCATCTCTCCATCGCTGGGTATTTCGGGGATAAGAGTATTATCGTCCAGATCCGTTAAAGGTGTCTCACTTCGAATAATTTTTGAGGAATTGGAAGAACTCTCTGTCCCGTCCTTCTGGATTATTGTTTTGGATCTGTTTTTTACTCCTCTTGGATTAATTAGTGTTTCATTATCACTTTCTTTATTGATTCCAGATTGGGAAGATTTCCGAATGCCACTTCTTGATCTTCTTTTCCTGGATGAAGAGTCAGTTTTTTTATCTTTGTTTTCATCTTCCAGAGGCTTCAACGGCACATCAATATCAAACCCTGAGGAAATCTCCAGTTTTGCATCATCAGTGTTTGAGGCAGGCATGATTGCGACTTGGTTGTCTAGTTGTTTCACTTGAAGGTTAGGATGGTTCTTCTTCCAGTCCTCGCCTCCGTTTTCCAGAAGCCAACCCACAAGGACATTAGAAACTTCTTCAGCAGTTTGATACCGGTCTACAGCTTTTTTTTGCATCATCTTTTCAGTGATGTTTAACAATGAATCAGGAATATCAGGCCGAAAATTCCGAATCGTAGGAGGGTCCTGTGTTTGATGAGCTAAAAGTCGCTGAGCAAGTGTCCCAGAATTAAAGGGAGGCTGGCCTGTCAACAGAAAGTAAATCGTGCAACCTAAACTGTAAATGTCTGCACGTGAATCAACTTTATGACTATCAAGTGCCTGCTCAGGAGATAAGTAATCTGCTGTTCCTAAAACCTTTTCATCATGGGTCACCGTTAATGATTTTTCATCCGACTCTTCAAAAAAACGAGCCAACCCCATATCAAGAATTTTTACGACATTTGTTTTGTCCAGGAGAAGGTTTGCTGGTTTGATATCCCGATGAACCATTCCTGTTTGATGAGCATGTGCAAGCCCATCTGCAGATTGGCGAATGTAATCTGCTGCAGAGGTGAGATCTATAAGACCATTCTTAAGTACCAGTTCCTGTAAATCATTTCCTTCCACATATTCCATGACAAGAAAATGAATTTCTGTGGAACCTTCCGTGACATGATCCACATCATACGCGCGAACAATATTCTGGTGATCCATGGAAGCAACAGCTTGCGCTTCGCGATGAAAACGCCCCAGATAAGATGAATCATGAACACGTTTTGCCGGGAGAACTTTAATAGCACATCGGCGATGCATTAATCGATGTTCCGCCAGGTAGACTGAACTCATGCCACCTTTACCCAATAAAGAGAGCAGGTGATACTTTCCTAGAATAAAGCCTTTGTGTTTCCCTTGAAGCAGTTTTTCCACTTGCCAGGATGTCAGCTTTCCCGACTTGACAAATTCCTGCCCCAGAGCCAGGGGATCATTAGTTTTAACACCCGATTTTTTATAGGATTCCAGAAGCCCCTTCATACTTTCAGAGTCTATTAACTGACTCTGAAGTATAATTTTAACGAACGCTTCTGCAGTTAGATTTCCAGCCATGGGTGCTTGTGATATCAATGCACTCTTTAAAGTGCAATTTCAGAGAGGATAGTTTTATAGGTTAATTATTCTGATTTTGAACGAATCGCCCGAACTCCTGCAAGGGTATTAAATACGGGTTTTCGCTTTCTTTTAAGTTCCTTATAATGATTTTAATACATTTTTTTAGAACATGTATATATTTACACATTAAAAATGATGTTTTTTCTAAACTTATGACATAACAGGTTAATTCTACAGGCAGAAGAGTCACTCTGAAAATTGAAGGTTTTAATCTTCATTACTGCAATTTTACAGGTTAAACAGGATGGATTCAAGGAATTTTCAATCAATGACAAATAATGCAAAAACAGAGGCTTCTCAACAGGGGCATTCCATTATTGGAGTGATCTGTCTATGGGCAGGTGCAATCCTGGGGTTATTACTGTTTGGCGAAAAACTGGGAGGGCTTCCATTTTCCATGCCTTCCTCATGGTATACAAATCCTTCTATCTCGATCTTTATTGCACTGCTTCTTTTTGGTTCAGGAATTAAACTGATGAGTGATTCCAAACCAATTGAAAAAAACTGGACACCCTCACAAAAATATCCACGTTTTGATCATATCATCATCTATTCCCGTAAAAATTGCCATCTTTGTGATGAAGCCGAAATGCTGTTAGCAAAGTATTACGAATATCTTCCCGTTCCTGGAATCATTGATATCGATGAAAAAGATGAACTGAAAGAAAAGTTTGGAGATTGTGTTCCGGTGATTGAAATTGATGGAAAAATTCGATTCCGGGGAAAAGTTGACGAAACTTTATTAAAAAGACTTATCGAAAACGCACCTATTTCTCATCTTCCGATCGTTGAATAAGAATTCTACGTTGAATAAGAATTCTACGTTGAATAAGAATTCTGCGTTGAATATCTCCGACACTCTGTTTAAGGACTATTATGGAATCACTGGGTATCTTTGCTAAATTTCCGCAGGCTGGAAAGGTGAAGAGCAGGCTGGGAAAAACTATCGGATATCAGGAATCCGCTGAACTGTATCACTGTTTCCTTCAGGATATTATCACCCGTCTTAACAATATTGCTGATAAACGAACTCTCTGCTACTCGCCGGGCACCAATGATTCCACAACGTGGTTCAGGGAACTGGCTCAAGATGATTACCATCTCTGGTTACAGCCTGAAGTCGATTTGGGTTCCAGAATGATCTCATTTGTTCAGGCAGAATTTGATCAGCAGGCAAGCAAGGTTGTTATTATTGGAACAGATTCCCCCTCTTTGCCTTTGCAGTTCATAGAAGATGCATTTGTGAAGCTGAGTAAATCTGATGTCGTTATTGGTCCTGCAACCGATGGAGGTTTTTATCTCATTGGATTTTCTAATCCTGAAGTTCCAGACCTTTCTGCTGTGAATTGGAGTTCATCGACAGTTCTTGAAGAAACCGTAGAAATTATCTCTCAAAATGGCTTATCGCTGGATTTGTTGTCGCCTTGGTATGACATAGATTCCGTCGAAGATCTTCAACTGCTATCTGGTCATTTGAAAGCATTTTCGAAGATTTTCAATCACCCCGAGATGAACTTCACTGAAGCAAAACTGAAATCCCTCCTTCCAGAAATCAAAAAGCTGATAAAACCGAATAAATAAAGAACTCCCTCAATTTCTGGTGGTGATTCTCCTTTCAGAAATAGAACTTTCCGGGTAAACTGGCTGGTGTGGATTCAGGGGAAAATCGTCTGTTAATTCACGATTTGAGGCCAGTCAATTTTCAAAGCCAGTTGATAAACTGAAGCAGGTAGAAGAATGGAATTTCAGCAAGCTGAACAACAAGCATCACGAATTCTGATAGCAGATGATAATTTGCCTAACTGCGAATTGCTGGACGCTTTCTTATCAGGCGAAGGGTATGAAGTTTTCATGGCTCATGATGGACAGGAAACTCTGGACATGGTTGAGAAGTGCCAGCCAGATATCATCCTTCTCGATATTATGATGCCAAAACTGAGTGGGTACGAAGTTTGTCAAAAGCTGAGAAATGATGAGCAGTATTCCTGTATTCCAATTTTAATGGTCACAGCACTGAATGAATCAGGCGATATGGAAAAGGCAGTCAATGCAGGCTGTGATGATTTCCTGACAAAACCTGTCAATCAGATTGAACTGAAAACCAGAATTCGTTCACTCCTTCGAGTTCGTCATTTGACTAACGAACGAGATCGCCTGATGGCTTACCTCCTGGAAGTTGAGAAAACGAAATAACTGAGAGACACAATCATAAATTCGGGTACGAAGAAGTTCTGGCTTCAAGTTTCTTTTCAGTATCCGCTACATCAAAGTGCAAACTGCACTAGTTTACTTTTAAATGCAGTCGGTCTGACTCGTGGGACTATGTTTTATCGTTTAAAACG
>JAJRVU010000349.1 GCA_024277145.1 Planctomycetota bacterium | reverse complement strand
ATCTTCACAGTCACAATGATGGAAAGAATTATAACCTTCTACGCAAGCCTTCAATAATTCTGGAGCTGCTGCCAACAACAATTTATTCTTTTCTATGATGTTGATTTCGCATCGAAGAATCTTAGCGAGATTCTTCCGTTTTTCTGGGCTTGATTCCATAATTGCAGGAAGTAATTCGAATGCATCCACTTCTGAACCCATCTCAGAAGCCTCTTGCCAATGTTGTTGCCGATAATGAGCCATCTCGATGACGGCTGATAATGCCGACTTTATCTTTTTTTCATCCATGATAAAAAGGGGAATAATAAATAAGAAATCTCTTAATAAACTGAGAATTCTTTAAACTCAGTCTGTTTTGGGGAAGAAAATAAAGAACAACGATTGCTCGCCGGTACTTCCTTTAGTTTCCCGACTGCAAGGTGGAGATGGTGGAGCATTGCGCAGGCATACGACCTTGCGGGAAGGGAGCACAATGAAAAGACCGCGAGCAGAGACCCACCCCCGTTTGAAAGATCCCTGTATCAAATTTCAATAATGTGAGCAGAAAAAAAGCCCCGAGATGGGGCTTATAGCTTTTTGACGATCTCTCGTACAACATTGACCGTTACAGCATTACCCAGGCATTTGAATCGTTGAGTGTCCGAGAGACCTGCAGTCCAATGGTCTGGAAATCCCTGAAGACGTTCACATTCCACTGGCGTGAATCGCCTTATGCCATTTCCTCCTTCATCAACGAACACGTTGTCAGCCTTATTGCTGTGTCCTCTGATCGTGTGTGAAATCTCGGTTTGTGTCCGTCCTTTGTTTGCTCTGATCGACGTATCAGGTATTCCTTGAAAGTCTCTGAGAGGAAATACTTCGGGTCGGGATTCTCCTCTAAGATGTCCGACAAGGAACACCCTTTCTCGATTTTGGGGAACGCCGAAATACTGGCTGTTAAGCACTTGCCATTGACAGTCATACCCCAACTCATCCAATGAACTGAGGATGATTCGGAATGTTTCCCCCCTTTCGTGATTGAGTAATCCTTTGACGTTCTCAAACAACAAAAGCCGAGGTTGCTTAATTCTCGCAATACGGCAAAGCTCGAAGAACAAAGTTCCACGAGTGTCGTCAAAACCTCTCCGTTTGCCAGCGACAGAAAACGCCTGACATGGGAATCCTCCAATGAGGAGCTCGAAATCGGGAAGAGAGACTGCTGAGATGGTTGTGATATCTCCATAATTGTGGTGGGAAGGAAAATGAGATGAGTACAATTGAATTGCGTACTTGTCGATTTCAGAGTAACCGACGCACTCGTGACCGAATTCCTGTAAGGGGATTTCAAAGCCACCAATGCCTGAGAATGTGGAAAAGTACCTCATATTAAATGAGAGAAGGAAGTAAAGAGATCAAAGCCAACGATCTGTTGTTGGCGTTTTTCATAATGAAAAGGAGAAAGAAATAAAGAACAACGATTGCTCGCCGGTACTTCCTTTAGTTTCCCGACTGCAAGGTGGAGATGGTGGAGCATTGCGCAGACATACGACCTTGCGGGAAGGGAGCACAATGAAAAGACCGCGAGCAGAGAGACCCCCGTTTGAAAGATTCATCGATGAGAATTCAACATGTGAGCATAAAAAAAGCCCCGCCGTTTCTGACGGGGGAATATTATGTTCAATACCGACCCGATGGAATTATGCCATCGTTAGTTAGCATCTCGATAATGTGACACCATTTGGAATCAACAGGGACAGCAACTGCATCACAAGCACAGTCAGCCCCGCAATCAGCTCCGTACACATTGTATTCTGTGTTATTGCAAAGAGCTTTTCCGCGAAATCCATATCCACTGAAAGATTCATAGCCAGGAAGTGCTTTCATCTCGACACGTTTACCGCTGAGTAATCGAGGGGTAATTGTTAATGAAGATGTTTTAGATTTTTTCATGAGAAAATGTAGTAAATAATAAAATAGTGCAATATGAATTTTAACCCGCCAGTTTTACAAATGACTTATCCACCGTCCATGTGAAACCACGGTCAAATTGAATGCGATACGTCTTTCGATTCACTTTCAGGACTGTGCCCTCGCCGCCAGAATAGTCAAAGACACGAGAACCAATTGAAATCACTTTATCCAAGGCATCTCTCTTCGCTTGTCGATTTCGTTCTGCATCTCCTGCAATCCTTGCTTTTTCACTGAATTCAACGCTTTCTCTTAAATCAGCAGCTTCGATTGATGCCTCCGTTGACTTGTTCAGCTTAGTTAAAAACCGTTCTCGCTGATTTCTGTGACGCTTTTCACTGTGATGTCCAATCTTGATGGGTTCCGTCCAATATGCCCAGTCGTCAGGAATGCCTTTTTTCAAAGATTCAGACCTTGCTTCCAATCTTTCCGCTTTAGCAAGCTTCCTGTCATTCCTCCGGTCAATCTTGAGTTGACGAATTGCACGTAAACGCTCACCTGTGGGTCGTTCCAGCAAGATCGGATCGACATCGATGACTTCACATGTAAACATTTTTTCATCAGCCATTTTT
>JAJRVU010000348.1 GCA_024277145.1 Planctomycetota bacterium | reverse complement strand
TCTCGAATGACATTATTTCGAATTTGAAAAGATTCCAAATGCGAACCATTGGAAAGTTCATTAATCACATCATTACTGTTCAGCCCATTTCCCTGAAGTTCATCAGGAGAGTATTGAAGAAACCCGACACGTCCGGAAATTTCATAAACTCCGGAATTCAGATAATCAATGAGCCCAGACAGTTCATCAATAACAATCAGTTGTGCTCGATCTCCCAACGCAACTTCCAATAATGCAGCGTTGAGCATATCGACATCAATTAATTCAGCAACGGTTCCTCGAATTTGTTTCCAGGGCGCAGACTTCGCTTTTTTTGCACGTTTCAGAATTTCCTGAACACCAATGCCAATCCCTTCCTGTCGATTTTCCAAATCTTCAAGAAGATGAATTCTTGCCTGCTGAGCAGAACGTTGTTCTCTTTGAATGGCCAGCTTATCTTTATATTCATCCTGTTCTTTTAATAACGTTTCTCTATCGTTATCAACATCTGAGAAGTTTTTCTGGGCATGGCTGACTTCTTTTTTTACCCGCTTTACTTTTTCGCTCTGGTCTCCCCATTTCTCCTGCAGTTGGTTCAAAATATCCTGGGAATCTTCCAGAAGCTGAATTTCTTCTTCAATCCGGTTCAGGAATTCTATTTGCTGATTGTTGATAGACTCAAGAAGGCTTTCCGTATTTGAAAGCTCTTTCATCACATTAAACAGATCACCTCTTTTGGAACTGAGTTCCTGTTTCTTTTCTTCAGCATCGGATTGTTTTTCTGTCAGTTCAATAAGTTGTCGATTCAGGATTTCCTGTTTCCCTTTGAGGCCTTCCTGAAACTGTTCCAGTTGTTTTGCAGTTCGTTCCTGTTCGACAAGCATTTCATTTGTACGCAAGGAAGTCATTGTCAATTGAGATTGAAGCCTGGAAAATTCCGTAACAACTTCCTCTTCCCTGGAGATTTGGTGCCTGACAGTTGCTTCGGTATTGATCAATTTTTCTCGATTGGCAGACCGTTTTTTTTCTGCCTGTGAGAGACCGATTTCAATTTGACCAATTTCTTCGTCAATATTGTGAAGCTGTTTTTCCAGAACTTTCTGGGTTGAGTTCAGTTTTTCAATAATTTCAGAGTTAGACTGAAGCTCTGTTTCCCGTTCTTTGATAACTTTTGACAAAGCGCGATAGTCATCAGCAGCCAGGCCGACCCATAATTCTTTTAACTCAGTTGAAATCTCGCGATATTTCGCTGCTTTTTCCGCCTGATTTCGCATAGAAGAAAGTTGAGAATCAAGTTCATCAACAATGTCGGTTAATCGAACGAGGTTTTGCTCCACTCGTTCAAGCCTTCGGGTTGCTTCTATTTTTCGTGTTTTATACCGACTGATTCCTGCAGCTTCTTCAAAGATTGCACGCCTGCTTGAAGCATTCGCCTGTAGAATCTGGTCGACTCGTCCCTGTTCAATAATACAATAAGCAGCAGAGCCTGCTCCAGTTCCCATTAAAAGATTTCGGATATCTTTTAGCCGGACAGAATTATTATTTAAAAGGTATTCTGCATCTCCGTTCTTCCATAACCGACGTCCAATCCGGACTTCCTGCATTTCAATCGGAATCAAGCCGGAGGAGTTATCAAAAGTGATAGTCGCTTCTGCAAAATTACTTGCTTTCCTGCCTACTGCCCCATTGAAGATGACATCAGACATCTCTTTTCCGCGCAAGCTTTTTGCACTCTGGTCACCCAGGATCCATTTAACAGCATCAACGACATTGCTCTTGCCGCTACCATTGGGGCCCACCACCCCAGTAAGTCCTTCACAAAACTCGAACTTGGTGCGGTCGGCAAAACTTTTAAATCCAAAAAGTTCTAACGACTTAAGCATCAGATAACCTTGTTGTTCCGATTAAAAACACTTTTTGAATCAAGTGTTTCTGAAATGGGTGGGATGATAAATTAAATAACGTTTTTTAAGGAAATGAATTAACAGGTTGGTATGGTAAATAAAGTAATTCCGGTTGATCTTATTTTTCTTTTTTAAAGTAATTAATGAGTTGAATTTTTTTGAGGAAACCTTTTTCTTCTTTTTTCATTTCTGTATCTGTGTCAGCTGAATCATTTTTCACGTTTGAAATTTTTGCCTGGGCCTTCTTCTTTGGTTTCCCGTTAAAGAAGAGGTCCGGGACCATTCTATTGTTTCCAATGCGTGTTTTTGTTTTATTTGGTTTTCCAGCAATGGTTCGAGAATAAGCCCGTCCAGCTTTTGGTAAAGCATCAATTTCAACTCGGCTGTGAAGGTTTTCCTGAACACTTGCCTGAAAAAGCATCTTTGCAACATCCGGATAGCTTGCACCCATGTCCGTCACAGTGTGAATGACCTCTGATACATTTAAGGAAACAACTTTCCTCTCCCCTTTTTTCCCCGGTTGATATCGACTGACAACAACTTCGTCACTTCCCGGTTGAGATGTAACCCGAATATAAGCTCCCGCCCGGAGAACCAGAGGAGAATTGAATTTCTGATCTGCACCGAAGAGGACCACTTCTGCTTTTTTATGATTTGTTAAATGAACCATTGGGGGGCCTGAAGTTTTCAGAACATGAAGTTTAAATTCATCATTCATCAACTCTCCACGAATAAACGGCTCGTTCTCATTCATAGTTGTTAAAGCACGGAATGCGCCGTATCGTGTTTCAGCACTTTCTTCGTTAAGGAGCTCAACCAACTTCACATACGAATCAGCTCCTTTGGAAGCAGACATGGCAGCCAATGCATAAACCCTGAAAGCAGATTCTTCCTTAGCTGCTTTTGCAAGGATGGGAATTCCTTCTTCACGATTCATGTAAGCAAGTGCTAATGCAGATTTAACTTGAACTTCCAAATTTTCATTTTTTAATCCTGAAAGCAGGATAGGAATCCCTTCATCCCCAATGGCTTCCAGATAAACGGCAGCTTTGGCACATGTTTGAGGTTTATGAAGCTCATTTTCAAGTCTTTTCATCCTGACATGTCGGCCGATATCTGTTTCCCTAAAAGGAATGCTCCTGATGACCTGATTATATCGCGCGTAATTATCTTTAT
>JAJRVU010000347.1 GCA_024277145.1 Planctomycetota bacterium | reverse complement strand
GTTACTTATCAGCCTCACTTGCAATTCACTTGTTGGTGGAATTGTTTCACAGAATCGATAAAGGGTTTTTGAGAAAGTGGTATGTACAACGAGCAACTCATGATCTATCTTGCATCATCTGGTAGATATTTAGATAATAAGTTGTTCGATATTTAAGAATTGTTTAAGCATTTGACGATAATAAAACGTAGTCGTTAAGAGTATGGTATTTTGATATCATCTTTATTTCCTATTGAATGGAGCCTGAAATGTTCAATATTTTGATAAAGCATAATGCTTTCAAATTGTGTACATGGCTAATGGCTTCGACTTTTGCCTTTCCTGCGATCTTACCTTCTAACTGCTGCTGTACTCAGGTTAAAGATTCATCTTTAGCCGATTGTTCATCCTGTACTCATTGTTCAACAGAGAAACTAATACAAGGGCACAGTTGTTGTAAAACAGAAACATTCTCTAGTGAAGAGACTTTACCAAAGACTCCCTGTACCTGTCAGAGTGATTTAGAAATCCCAGTGGTCTTACTGGAAGATAAATCGCCAACAAAAAATATTGTTTTTCACGAACTCTTTAATTTGAAATCATTGGATGAAGTTGTTTTGATTCGTCCAGTCTGCCCATCAGGCACTATCTCTGAATGCCCTTTTGCAAGTTCTTTGGAACGTTGCATTTCTCTCTCGTGTTTCACGCTATAAACACAGTTCTTTATGTATTGCCAGTACTGTTGTTTCAGGCTGCGCTGTTTACTTCATGTAAGCGATTCGCCGTGACTAATATGACATGATGTACAGATAAAGAGCATATGCTCCACTCTGATTTTATCGTCAAGCCAGTCCTGTCAATGCAAATTCATTTTGTTTGTATGCGCGTGAAATATTCTTTTAAAACGTTTTAAAAATATACCGAGAGGACTTAGATATGTTTACTAAATCAATTGGATCTTTCAACAGTGGTCACACAGGAAGTTTTCTTCAGTTGAATTCCTATTTAAAATCACAGAATTATAAACCTTTACCGTTTCGCCCTAGAGTGCTAATCATCGAGTTTCGTGATGAAATCTATGCAAGCCTGAAATCTTTGTTTGAAAAGTATGGTTTTCATGTTTATCGCTCAGAAAATGATATGGATGTATCACATTTAATGAAATTCATATCCCCGGATCTCATTCTTGTCAATGAAAAAATGCAATATGAAACAGGTTGGCTGATTGCAAGTAAAATAAAGTTTGGTGCACATAAGAAACCAGTCTGCCTTTATTCGGTAAGAGATCCAAAAGTTAATCAAAAATGTATGGAATTGACAGGTGTTGATCGTATTATGGAATACGGCGGGATCCTGGATCTGCTTCTTCAACAATTTCAACAATTTCTTGATCATGAATATGAATTTCCTCTTAAGGAAAGAAGAAAGAAGAGAGCGTATGCTCCTTTAGCTCATATGGTTTCGAAAACTGCTTGATGGTATCTTATCTCACACCGTTTTTTATTTTCTTCTCACTTTGTGGTTAAATGAATGCAACAAGCTAAGTTTTTAATCAATCAAATCGTCTGGTCTTCTCGGTATGAAGGATGGCTTGCCACTTTTCTTAAAATATTTATGAAAGGGTTTAAGTCACTCAGGATACCAATACCTTATGAACATATTCTGAAAAAATGGATTGATCATCAGTTCGATTCCAGATTTAATGTGGATACATTCGGGATCGTAGAAGTTGAAAATCTTGATATCTCCAAAGATCAAAAAAGGGAAGCTGTGGAGTATGCTCCTACTCCTGCTACCTTTGGTATCATTCTCTCATCAATGCAGTTAGATTTTTCAGAATATGTTTTTGTCGATATGGGAAGTGGAAAAGGGAAGGTTTTGTTTATGGCCTCCAGTTTTCCATTTTCTGAAATCATTGGAGTGGAAATTTCTGAGACACTGTGCCAATCAGCTGGAAAAAACATCAACAGGTTCAAAAGCAGTTTTCAGAACTGCTTTAACCTGAATGTGATCTGTTCTGATGCAAAATCTTTTACAATTCCAGAGGATCGTTTAGTTCTTTATTTTTATAACCCTTTTTCAGAAAAAATCATGAAAGATGTGCTGAATTCAATTTGTCTTTCATTAAATAAAAAACCAAGATCAATTTTTATTATTTATTATAACCCCCAGCATAAAAGTGTTATCGAAAGCACTGGTAAATTCATTCCATTTGAGATAGATGGATGGAATGACCCCATGTGGAACATTTACCATTCAGTATAAAGAAAAATCAATACCGCTTCAGAATAGCAGAAAACTCCAGTAAAAAATCAGTAGGTTGCCTCCTGAAATAACATGTTCGAAAATCATCAAACTGCTTTACAGATGTTTTCAACTTATAAAGGTTTCTCAAAAATATGAATATTAATCCTGAACAACAGGAGATATCCGACATACGTGAACTCATTCGAAAGAAAGGATTGAGAAGCACAAATGCCAGGATTACGGTGATTCAAAAACTGAAAAACACTTCTTCCCCAGTTTCGCATGCAGAATTAGCTGATATGCTTGTTCCAAAAGGCTTCGACAAAGCAACAGTCTTCCGGAATCTGAATGACTTGACCGATATCGGCTTGGTATTGAGAACAGAATTAGGGGATCATGTCTGGCGATTTGAGTACAATGATCCTGATAATCCCCATGAAGGGCTCCATCCCCATTTTTACTGTATTGATTGTGGTTCAGTGACATGTCTTGCAGAAAAAGACTTTCTACCTATCCCTTCAACCGAATCAACTGTGATCGGAAACATCACGGAAATCCTGATTAAGGGGCATTGCAAAAAATGTTTGGCATGACTAGCATTGCAATTGCCCTGTTTTATTCATCCAAATTTCTTTCAGGGCCAAATTTCTTTCAGGGGAAGTTCAAGAAGAGCATTCGCATCAAGGTAGTGAAGGGCATGTATCAGAAGATGAACATGAAAAAGGGAATAAAGACAAAAGCACATCTCACAAACACTGACAGTTTATAAAATATTGGGTCGGAGAAAGCGTGACATGAAAATAAATCTCTACTCCTGGACTGTTCCATCAATATTATTGCTTATTGTGATTGGATGCTCCTCTCAATTGCGATCAGAATTGAAGAATGGGGATTCTGAACAAAAGGAATCAGGCTCTGTGCAAGAAGATTCTACTGATGACCAGAACTACCCGGAAGTTCAACTATTGCCAGATCAATTTGCCCTGAAAGGAACACTTCTTGATGAATCAGGTAATCCCGCATCCGGAGTAGAAGTTCGACTGATGGCAAGTAGGGAACCTCTGAAAACGAAAACTGCTCCAAACGGAAGGTTCTCATTTCCGGTCGATTATTACACCCATCTCTGGGCTTTTCTTTTTGCAAGCGATAAGAATGGCCAAGTATCCGTTTTACATGAATTCCAACAAGCAAGTCCTTCGACTAAAACCACTGGTCCTGTCATCCTGCAACTGAAACCGAGTAAAAAAGCTAGGGTTCATATTGTCGATGCAGAAGGAAATAACCTTGAAGGAGTGACTGTTAAAGCCTTTCTTTCGACTGATACCATATTCACAGGAAAAACTAATTCCAATGGGTTTCTGGAACTCCTTTATCCACAAAGAGCAAAGATCCTGAATGTGATTGCATATAAGCCTGGAACCGGTTTCGATTATTTCAACAACTTTATAAAAGAACCCGGTCATGTTTCTTATTCAATCAACCCTGCTCTTCCTGAAACATTAAAGTTCATACTTGATGGAGCAAAAACCTTACACATTCTTGCTCTTGATATAAATGGGAATCCTGTCCCTGATGAAACGTTTATCATCAAGGGAATACTGAAAAACGAAGAAGGAAAAAATATACATTCTACCAAATTGAACCAGAATGATCGAGAGCTTTGGGCAATCACCAATGAAAAAGGAGTGGCAGAATTCCCGTGGTTTCCCATGAATTTTGAAAGTGCCAGAATCGAATTGTATTCAAGGAATTATTCGGTGAAATATGAATATCAAATTACGAACCATGATCAAATTACTGCAAAATTATTCCAAAGAATTAATCTGGCAATTAACGTCACCTTCCCAGATGGAAAACCAGCACCAAAAATTGGAATCCAAATTAAAGGAGATGATGGGGATAGACATTCCTTGCTAGACTTCCTGGAAACCAACCAAGACGGTTTCTGTAAAAAGATTCTTGATACAAAATATGCTTATCTGGTTAGGGTGATGGATGAGGAATGGACAGCCCCATTTCAAGAATTTTATCTCAAAGAAGGGAGCAGCGATAAAGTATTGAATATGACACTTTCCAAAGGGACAGCCATTTATGGAACGGTAACCGTTGGCCAGGATAAAACAGCCGCTGTGGATCGATCAGTTTCAGTGGAAGTGATTTCCGATGAAAAGCAAAGCAAAAGGAAAGAGGGTGAACCTGCTCTCTCATTTTACGAAACGATTCAAACTGATCAAAAAGGGCAATACCGTTTCAACCTTCCTCCTGGGAAATACCGTATCGAGGGACCCAGCGAATCAGGAACCCAAGATGTGGTTTTGACGAGTGATTCCGATCTCGTTCAGGATTTTTATATCTCAAGACAGGATAAAGGAATCCTCAAAGGTCAGGTTGTGTTGAAGCAGAAGGATCGTCAAGGGAAAACAGTTCCTTTATTCGATATCCTTGGCGTTGCAGATTTCATGCTGAGATTTGATAATTTCAAAGTGACAACCGATGAATCAGGGCATTTTGAAACGGAACGCTGGTTGGCTGACATGGTGATTTTTGCTCGTTCAAAGGACCGAAGCTTGGGAGGAATTGCAATCATTTCACCTGAAGATATTGAGGTTAAAATTCCGGTTGCACCAACAATCACAGTGACCGGAACTGCTTATGATTTATCGGGGAAACCACTTGCCAGAAAACTGATTCACTATGCAATTCCAAAACTCCTGGATACGACAAATTCCGGAGGAAACTGGTACAGCAATGCTGTAAAAACTGATAATGAAGGGCGGTTTGAATTGAAAGAAATCATCACAGGTCATACTTACGAACTGAGTGATGATAAAAAGAGGCTTTATGAGTTTAAAGTCAAGGATTCCAAGCCAATTG
>JAJRVU010000346.1 GCA_024277145.1 Planctomycetota bacterium | reverse complement strand
TTTCAGTCCATGTCAAAAAGTCCGATTCATGCAATGATGTTTCCTTACATCATTCTTTCGATTATAGGCATCCTTCTTGTTCTATTGGGAATTAAAACAGCCATCACAAAAAAACAGACACCAACAGCGGCAGAAGAAGATAAAGAAATCATTGTCGCAGAAGGAGGAATTCTAAATGCTTCTTTGGTTTTCGGTGGGATCCTCTGTTACATCTTCCTTGCAGAAGAACTCGGTTTTATCCTGATGGCAGCAGCAATTTTGTTTACACTTCTCTGGAGACTCGGTACCAGATTATCAATAAGTGTTCTGATCACCGTCGTTTTTGTTCCCGGACTTTATCTCATATTTACTCAGCTTCTCAAGGTTCCTTTACCAATAGGTATCCTCGGTTGAATTCAGTAACTCGGTAACATTGAGTTCACTAACACAATCTATGTCACTGATTACTCTTCGATCATTCAAACTGTTTTCATTATTTTTTATATCAAATAAATAGACATTCATTCCAAGCTTCAGGAATATATTAATTATGGACACTCTGTTACTCACAACCATTAACCTGTTACCTGACTCCGAAGTTCTCAAGCAGGCATTTCAAAATGTAATGACTTTGGAAGTTTTGACAGTGATTGTCCTCGCTGCCATCTACGGATTATTCGTCGGTTCCATTCCTGGTTTAACTGCAACGATGGCGGTTGCGCTGATCATTCCAGTTACATTTTATCTGGAACCGATTACAGCTCTCGCTGCCATCGTCAGTCTTGTTGCCTGCACCATTTTTGCAGGAGACATTCCTACAACTCTTGTCCGAATTCCCGGTACGCCATCCTCCGCTGCCTATACTGACGATGCTTATGCGTTTACCAAAATGGGAAAACATGAAAAATCGTTAGGGGTCTCCCTTTGTTTTAGTGTTGCAGGGGGGCTGTTTGGTTCAATTGTCCTGATGACTGCTGCCCCTCAACTGGCGCAGATTGCGACCAAGTTTACTTCTTATGAATATTTCTGGCTTTATGTTCTCGGGTTAAGTTGTGCAGCAATTGTTTCTCATGGTTCGCGAATCAAAGGGGGAATAGCCTTGATGATTGGGCTGCTTATTTCAACTGTTGGGCTAAGTGCGGTTCACGGAGAAACCCGATTCACATTTGGAAATGATGAACTCATCTCAGGAATCTTTTTCATTCCAGCCATGATTGGATTATTCGGTGTTTCGGAAGTTTTCAGAAATCTTCTCAAAATTAAAAATGATGATGATATGCAAAAACTCGTTAAAGAGGAAAACCTTTCCTCAGATGGTTCTGTCTGGAAACATTTAGAACCTGTTTTCGGGGGAATTATTCCGCTTTTCTGGAAAAGAAAATTTCACGCACTGAGATCTTCCGTCATTGGATCAACGATAGGAATGATTCCCGGAGCAGGTGCAGACATCGCCGCATGGATATCCTATGCTGTCTCCAAAAAACTTTCAAAGACTCCTGAAGAATATGGCAAAGGTTCAATTGAAGGGATCGCAGATGCCACTTCTGCAAACAACTCTGCAATTGCAGGTGCATGGATCCCCGCGTTGGTTTTTGGAATTCCCGGAGACTCCGTCACTGCAATCGTGATTGGTGTCCTCCTGATGAAAAACATCACTCCCGGACCAGATATTTTCACAGCCCCCAAGCAGGCTACTCTCGTCTATGGGATTTACATGGCTTTTATTATTGCAAATATTATTCTCATTCCCCTCGGATTTATTGCCATCCGAACAGGTTCGTTGATTATTCGCGTTCCTCGCAGAATTCTGATGCCCTTGATTCTTATTTTCTGTCTGGTCGGATCATTTGCAATTAACGCCAGTTACTTTGATATCGGGGTCATGCTGGCTCTCGGGGTACTTGGGTTCATTCTGGAATGTTATGACATCCCACTCGGACCAATTGTCCTCGGCATTATTCTCGGTGGCAAACTGGAAGAATCCTTTGTTCAGAATCTCGTCAAAGAGAATTCGCTCAAAGCATTCCTGGATTTCTCTCAACATCCCATTGCTGCATCACTCGGCGTTTTTTGCATCCTGCTTTGGATCGTGCCGACAGTCATGGCATTCCTGAAAAAACAACCCAAACCTGCATGAAGATAAATTCTTTACCGTTATCGAACAGTAGGTCAGGCACATTTGTTCCAGATACAAATAATATTAACTGTAGGGTCTGCTTTGCAGACCATCAGGAAAGATTGCACTATAACATGTCTGGTCTGCACACAGCAGACCCTACACTTGCATATTCTTTTCTTTGTGTCTTCCTGCCTTCGTGTTAAAATTAACATCTCCAGTTTTTATACCGTCACAATTACTGATTATACTCTGCGTGAGACTTCTTTCGTAAATCCAATAAATCTTTAAAAGCGAAGCTCTGAACATTCCATATCAAACGTTTCAGCAACAGCCCGACTGGTCACCTTCCGATCAATCATATTGACTGCTTCTGCAAATCCCTGATCTTCACCGCATGCGCCAGCCAATCCTTTTTCAGCCAACTTCAAAATATAGGGAAAAGTCACATTACATAAGGCATAGGTGCTTGTTCGCCCCACTGCACCGGGCATGTTCGCAACACAGTAATGAACAATATCATCAATAATATAAGTCGGATCAGAATGTGTTGTCGGCCGAGCCGTCTCAATACAGCCACCCTGATCAACAGCCACATCAATAATCACCGCCCCCGGCTTCATCAGTTTCAAATCTTCTCTTGAAACTAACTGTGGTGCTCGGGCTCCCGGAATTAAAACAGAACCGATTAACAAATCAGCCCGCTCTAATAAATCACGAATGTTATGCCGATCACTGTATAACGTATTCACGTTGGCTGGCATGATATCTTCCAGGTACCGCAACCTTTCAACATTGATATCCAGAATAGATACATCTGCCTGAAAACCGGATGCAATTTGTGCCGCGTTTTTTCCTACAACTCCACCTCCCAGAATGACAATATGTGCAGGCGCAACTCCCGGCACTCCACCCAACAAAATCCCACGACCTTCCTGAGGACGTTCAAGATACTTCGCTCCTTCCTGAATACTCATTCGGCCAGCCACTTCACTCATCGGCGTTAAACAGGGTAAATCACCCCGCGATCCACGCAATGTTTCATAAGCAATTGCAGTCACGCCCGTATCCAGAATATTACGTGTTAATTCCTCATCTGCAGCAAAATGAAAATAGGTGAATAACATCTGCCCCTCCCGAAGAATCTTCCATTCAGCAGACTGAGGCTCTTTCACCTTGATCACCAATTCCGCTTTCGCAAAGATTTCTTCTGCAGAATCTACAATCTCAGCTCCATTCTCTTTGAATAGTTCATCAGGAATTCCACTTCCAACCCCTGCCCCCTTTTCAATCAGCACCCTATGTCCACGATTCGTCAGTTCCTCCACACCCACCGGAATCATCGAAACCCGATACTCATCTTTTTTCACTTCACGCGGAACTCCGATAATCATGAGGTTCTCCTTCAATCACTGATATTTTTGTCTTATAAAAATGGTCAATACACTGTTTGCAGAATAAATATATTATATACTGGATAACATGCAAAAGTCCTAACCATTACTGTGATTTTTTATCGGATATATCGTGACACTCATTTTTTCAAACACAGAAACAAAAACTGCAAAGCAACTGATACAAGCTGCTCTCGATGAAGACCTGAATAACATAGGCGATCTCACTTGCAATGCGCTCATTCCGAAATCACTCAAAGCAGAAGTTAATCTCGTTGCACGCGAAAATGGAATCGTTGCAGGGCTTCCCATTGCCAACCTCGTGTTTGAATCACTTGACACTTCTGTCTCAACCAATTTTCAAACAGATGACGGTAACGAAATTAAGGCAGGACAGGTTCTCGCCACTTTTTCAGGACCACTTAATTCCCTGCTGATTGGGGAACGAACCATCCTGAATTTTATGACACACCTTTCAGGAATCGCTTCCCTCACTCAAAAATATGTGCAAAAAGTTTCAGGAACAAAAGCAGTTGTTCTGGACACTAGAAAAACACTCCCCGGTTATCGAGCCCTCGCTAAATACGCGGTTCGTGCAGGTGGAGGAACCAATCACCGAATCGGGCTATACGACGGCATCCTCATTAAAGATAATCACCTCGCATCCTGGGCTTCACAATCAAATCAATCCACAATTGCAGAGGCAATCCAAACTGCGCGTAAATCGGTAGAAGAAAATATTTCTATTGCTAATAATATTTCTATTGAAGTGGAAGTCGACACACTCGAACAACTTGAAGATGCCCTTGATGGCCCTCCCGATATTGTTTTGCTTGATAACATGACCACAGAACAATTAAAAAAAGCAATTCAAACAAGAAACCAGAAAAAACCGTACGTCCTGTTAGAAGCTTCCGGCGGGATCACTCTTGAAACCGTTCAAGAAATTGCAGAAACAGGTGTGGACCGAATCAGCATCGGCGCTCTTACTCATTCCGCTCCTTCTCTTGACCTTGCATTCGACTGGAAATACTAATTCATATGAATACAAATTGACCGTAGGGTCTGCTGTGCAGACCATGACTCTCACCCGTAGGTCAGACTGTGCTTGGCATAATGCAAAAAGAAATCCTGAAATACTTCATAGATACCCACGGGTAAACCCGTGGTCCTTTTGCCATTACAACTGCAGTCGCAGTTGACCTGAATCCTGATCACCTTGATGGGATACGTAGTGTTTGATGGTTTCTTCATCAACTCCTACGCTACTAACGAAGTA
>JAJRVU010000018.1 GCA_024277145.1 Planctomycetota bacterium | reverse complement strand
TCAAAATGGCAGTTGCCTTTATTGATTGTGCTCGAAAACAATGGCTATTCACAAAGTACTCATCAATGCGAAACTTTAGCGGGTGATATTTGTTCTCGTGCAGAAGCATTTGGCATCCAGGCATTTCAATCAGACACCTGGCACCCTGATCAATTAGTGCAAGTCACCGAAAAAGCAATTGAACGAGTCCGCAATGATCAATGCCCGGTCTTTCTCTCCGTGGATACCTATCGGCTGGCATCACATTCAAAAGGAGATGACGATCGTGATCCCGAAGAGTTAAAAAAGTATTGGGCGAGCGATCCGATTTCGCGGTATTCAAAAGTCTGGCCGGAAGAAGCAGACAAGGCACATTCAAAAGTTCAACAAAGAATTGAAGAAGCTGTTCTTCAGGCACGCCGGTCTGAATTGCCGAAATTAAAACACAATACATTTAATGACGCGATAAATAATTCTAAACAACTTTGCTGGAAACCCTGTGAGCCGGGAGATAATTCCCGCGTGGTTGCATCAATACGTAACGCATTAGATCGAGCCCTCGATAAACATCCTGAACTTTTTTTGATAGGGGAAGATATTGAATCACCTTATGGCGGTGCGTTCAAGGTGACTCAAGGTTTGAGCACACGTTTTGAAGGACGTGTAAGAAATATGCCGATAGGCGAATCGTTGATCGTCGGATTGGGAAACGGATTGGCTCTTTCCGGAATGAAGCCCGTTTGCGAAATCATGTTCGGCGATTTTTTGATGTTGGCTGCTGATCAAATCATTAATCATGCTTCAAAATTCAAAGGAATGTATAACGATCAGGTTCGAGTCCCTTTGATTATCCGCACGCCAATGGGGGGACGTCGAGGTTATGGTCCGACTCATAGCCAGTCAATCGAAAAACATTTTCTCGGCATTCCCGATTTGACAGTCCTGGCGATTAACCATCGATTAAATCCAGGAGAAATGTATGATCGCCTGTTTGATATAAATGAATCTCCCGTTTTGGTTGTCGAAAACAAACGGCTTTATGGAATGCGACTTTCAGCAAATTTCCCGGATGGATTTGTCTTTGAACAGACGGACGAAGATTACCCAACACTCAGGATTCGTCCTGAAGGAAAAGCGGATATCACTATTGTCTGTTATGGCGAAATGCTTGTCCATGCGGAATCTGCGATACTCAAAGCATTCGATGAAGCGGAAATCATTGGCGAGATCATTTGCCCGACACGCCTGTCACCTTTAGATCCTTCACTCATAATTGAATCACTCAATCAATCCGGGCGACTGCTTGTTGTCGAAGAAGGAATTGGCGTTGCTGGTTTTGGTTCAGAATTGATTACTTTAATCGCGACGAATAATTGCGAAAAAACATACAAATATTCGAGACTTTGTGCGGTTCCCATTCCCATTCCGGCCAATGCCGATTTGGAGAATAAAATTCTCCCGGATGCCGATTCGATTTTCGCTAGAATCAAGGAGATTGTTGGCGATGTCTGAAGTTCACGAAGTTTTGGTCCCTCACGAAACTGTAAATGACGATTTTGTTCTATTAGCGTTTTGGCATGTTGAAGACGGAATGACTGTTGATCAGGGGCAAATTCTTGCTGAGATGGAAACGAGCAAAGCTGCTTTTGAAATAACAAGTCCCGTAAGTGGAATCATTCGCTTACTTTCTACCGAAGGGGACGATGTTCCTGTCGGGGAATTAATCTGCTGTATCGGGAACACTTCAGAAGCAATCAATTCTTTCTTAAGGGCAAAACAAAAAAAAGTTCCTGTTGAGAATAGTAAACCAGTTGAGATTCCAGAAAAAATAAACAGTCACTCTAAAAGTGCAGTACCTGAAAAAGTGATATCTCCAACATCCGATAAATCTCTATCGCAACCTGCAACAACCCGATTCAGTCAGCGGGCGTTACAGTTGATCCGAGATCGAAAATTATCCATAGATGAATTTAAGAACCGTGGCCTGATTCGAGAAACTGATATTCTTGCGATTCTAAATGGATACAAAGATAATGGCTGCCATAGTACAAGCCTGCTTCACAAGCCAAAAACTAATATCCCTACAGTGCAAGAACCAGTGCAAGAACGAAATTTTGTTCCGGAAGCACCTTTCAAAACAAAGCCTGTTTCACGAGCAAAGGGCTTTGAAGCTAAAATACTCTCATGGTCTCAGCACGAAGCCATCAGCAGTACTGTAAATGTGCAAATTGCTACAGCGGGTAGTGAATGGTTTGGAGATTGTTACGCTGATTTCGTGGAACAGCGAACCGCAATTTTGATACAAAAATGTGGGGAACTGCTTCGTCAGTATCCTCAGTTTAATGCATATAGCCTGGGGAATGAGAATCGTTTTTATGATGAAGTAAATATTGGATATGCTATTGATCTGGGATCGGGATTGAAAGTTCCGGTTTTGAAGAAAGTGGATAGTCTTACTCTCGACCAAATTGTTTCTGCTCGGCGCGAATTTATCGATCAATATTTAGATTCAACTTTCACTCCTGCTTCGTTTTCTGAATGCACGTTTTCAGTTTCCGATCTTTCTGGAAGTGAAGTATCAAGCTTTGTGCCTCTTATTTCCGAGGGGCAATCTGCTATTCTTGGAGTATGAGCCGAGTCTGGCTCTGCTCAATCGGGATATTTTTACCAATTAATTATGACATTCGATCACCGCATTGCAGAAGGGCGAACTTCAGGGCAATTTCTTGCTCATCTAGGCCAGCGATTGCAAAAATTTGAAGAGGAATATATCGCTGGAATGCAGCGAATCAATTCGACCTTGCCGATTTGTTCTCGTTGTTCGATTACATCGCAGCAAGCCGCGCAGAGAAACCATTTTCTCGTTCAAGTTGCCTCTGTGGCAATGCACAATTCACCTACTTATGTTTGTACGATTTGTTTATCAGGTCGGTGATAAGAAAAAAGAGATTGCATGAAGAATAATCAATGGACTCATCCAGTCATTTTTAATATTGCAGGAGTATTTGCTCTTGTCTTTCCAGTCATAATTGCATCGATAATGCTTGCAGGAATTCTTACTCCCCTGTTTCGGATAACCCCGTGGGAAAACCCCTGGTACCTGGGTCTATGGATTACACTTTCTCCTGCGATATATTTTCTCTGGTTATTCCTGCAAATAGGCTACTTCACTCTCGATTTGCGTTTCCGTAGAGTGTTTATGGGGATGGAAAAGCGAAAACGTACTATGAGTCGTGAAGATGGATTTCAATTTTTACAGATTGTTTCGTTGTATTTACGTGCTCGATATTTATTCTCGTTACCATTTGTTGAATCATTTTTAATGATTTCTTACCTGCGGGATCTGGTCTTTCTCTCATACTCCATACAGTCCAAAGTAAGTTCATCGAGTTTAACGATTGGATATCTTTATGATCCAGACCTGACTGAAGTAGGCGATCACACAATTATAGGAACGCACACTGCAGTCGTTGCGCATAGCATCACCGTAGAGCCTGATGGCAGTTGGGTTGTTAATACTGCTCCAGTAAAAATTGGTTCACGCGTCATGATTGGAGGCAATGGACTGGTTGATCTGGGTGTTGTTATCGGTGCGGATGCGATGGTCGAACCCTTTAGCTTTGTGACTGCTTTCACCAGCATCGGACCAGGGGAAATCTGGGGTGGGAACCCTGCTCGTTTTTTGCGTATGCGACCGGAATTTGCAAGCAATGAATCATTACAGGAACCATTGGCTAAACCTGTAAATCAACCCTCTGAAAATACTACTCAAGCTGCTGTAGAAATCCTCTCTCTCGCCCTGAACATTCCTGCGGAAAAAATTACGGATGATATCAATGTTGAAAATTGTACAGCCTGGGATTCCTTAACCCAATTGAGTATGTCAATGGAACTCCAGAAAAAACTGGGCATCATGTTATCCAATCACGAAGCATTTCGCTTACGCTCAATAAATGATGTAAAACGAATTATCGAATTGAACGTTGCGTCTCCCGTTCAAAATTAAAATAGCGATCTATTGGTGAAATGAGTTAAGTTACTAAAGCCAGAGAATATGTTTGATATGCCCCCTTCATTGATGCATAAATCTGGACGATTGGCAATAACAACTACTCTACCAGAATCTGATCATTCAAACATACAAGTCCTCTTACTGGTTTCATTGATACGGGTACGTCAAGCGTAGCTCATTTGATTCAAAGACCACTCCTGAACGGATTCACTTCAGGGTGAATTGCTGAGTGACCAGAATCCATTTTGCTGATAAGTAAATTGAAGTGCCAGATCGAGATGGAAACATGGCAGATGTTGCACTGGGGTACGATCGTGTGGAAGATTACATGAATGCGGTTGATAAACCTTATTTTGGAGCGATTGTTGGACGGTATGGAAATCGAATTGCAGGCGGAGAATTTGTGGTTGATGGCGAAACTTATACGCTGGCCAAAAACAATGATAAGAATCATCTTCATGGGGGAGTGATCGGTTTTGATAAAGTTGTGTGGGAGGTTCAATATTCTTCTAGTGAAATTAAAAAAGTTCTGGTTTCGTTAATCAAGAACAACTCCTTTAATTGCAATACCTTTGAATTGCCCATAGATACCTTGCCCCCATTTTATATTTTTCAGGGTCTGCATTTTCTTTAGCTTATCTGCCAATGCCCCATTGATGGCCATTGTTGCAATTACTTTTCCGTCTTGAGTAATCGAAATTTCGTCATTGTTAATTGTGAATTCTATTGTTGTAGACCCTTCAGTCCACTTAACAAGTGAGCTTTTGTGACCGGGCATTGTCAATTTATGGACTGAACCATAAGATTCCCACTTCTTGGGAGCCAAAAAAGGAAACTTGGAAGGGTACCACTTAATTGGCGACTTCGAAGATGTAGATACAAATAAACTTTCATCAGCCGTTATAAGACTTGTCACGCGTTGGCCCCATTGATTGCTCACCTTGCCATCACGATTTTCGACATCGTAAGGATGAGTAATTTCCTTGGATAATGTTGGGTGGTCAAACATTCGTTGCGTGAATGCCCATGACCCACTATCAGGGTTATAACGCCATAATTCGCCCCACGGCCAGACACCAACAAAAATATCACCACCGTAAATCACTGTTGTCTGTGCCTCTCGAGATGATCCTGAAACACCTTTCAGTTTTGGGGGCCATCCTGGTAAGTCAGTAATTTGTGAACCGTCATATTGAAAGATGCGACCCGTTGGATATTGCCCCATGAGCAATTTGTCATGAAAAATCATTGTGGAATACAATTGGTAGCTAACTTTAAGCTTCGGCGCCAGAAGCATTCGCCACTTTTTGTTTTCGAAGACATAGAATCCACCGATGTTTGATCCCGTAACGATTTGGTTTTTTAGTTGTCCCCAGGCAAATGTGGTTTCTCCGACAATGGGAAGATTGAAAATAATGGATTTAGTTAAATCAACAGTAGAGTCATCAGTTGTCCACGGGCAGGCATAAAGTTTACTGAAGCCATCACTGTCATTCACATAGGGCCGATAGGGGCCATCACCTTTATTAACGTGATAGAAGCATAGATAACCATTTGCATAAAAGAACAGACGATAACTTCCTTTTTCAGGATGAGAAAGAATTGTCCGCCCGTCGTATTTTACTTCGCTGTCTCCGAATGAGAGCAATTTTCCACCTACTCGCATGGTTTCATTTGTGCCCCCATGATCGGCTTCTGGCTTCCATGACTTTGACTGTGGTCCCCATGCTTTAACACCGCCATACGTTGAATGCACGACTTCATCACGTCCATATAAATATGTGCCACACAAATTGTTGGGACGTGGAAGTTTCTCAGATGTAAGGGAACGCTTACCACTGGTTGGCCGTATATAGAACTGGAGAGCGTGCCTGTCAGCCCTGTAACGTGTGTTATACGCATTCTGGAACCCAGCACCGATCACAAGAGAACCGTCACTATTTGTCATTTCAAATAGCGAGCCAAAATTCTGTCCAATGTCTTGACCGCGATCAAAAGTTACAGTGATACGTTTTGTGGTTGCCTTTGACTTTGAATCTGCTGCAACACTCATTTTCGGAAAGCTCGCAATAATAAGAACTGCTACGATCAAAAAATGGATAGTGTATGTGGAAAAAAACTTTTGCAATTGCTGCATTTCTCTACCTTGTAGTATAAAGATTAAAGTTATTGTTTTTTCGGTTGCAGATAATAGGTAATTAACTCATTTTATTAAACTGAATAAACTCTTGTTCTGTCAAGTCGTACTGCATTAGCCTGGAGAAAACATTATTTAATATGCGACAAATTATCGAATTGAATTAGTTCGGAAGAAAGTGATAAATGAAGACTGATCCGTGATAAATGAAAATTTTACCGTATGGCACGAAATCGAAATTTTCCACGTTCATTCACAAAAAACTTCTTTCTTAATTTGAGTTATAAACTTCGTAAACAATTTCACTTTTATCGAAATGCAAGCCATTGCCTCAGTTTTCGACTAGCCGTTAATGGAATTTCTAACTGTTTTCGGTAGGGAGAAGAACGAATCCATTGCTTGGTATGAAACCATTGTTTATGCAAGTTTCCTGAGATGGGTCGAATATCAACTGATCCTTCTGTAATAGGGATCACTCCGGTGCCGAAGTTGGCTTTGTATCGTTCCTCACCTCGTCCCAAGTCGATTCGCTTAAGATTAATTTCAGCAGAAGCCTTTGCCATTTCCAGAAGCAAAACCAATCCGGGTGAATATTTCTCATATTGCAAGTTGTAAGAAGGGAACCAGATATGTAATGCAGATCGGCTTCGTAACCCCAAATGGACTGCAACTAACTCATCCCCTGCATGCAAAGTTGAAAATTGCCCGCCAAAAGAATCTGTCTGGATTTTTCTTAACTGGTCAAGAAGTTGATAGACCCAGTCGACTTCAAGAACTTTTAAAACTCCTGTTCGATCATGTTGCGCTGTTTTCCATTTGATTAAATTCTGAAAAGCTTCATCATCTGTGGAATGAAATTCAAATCTTAATGGTCCGATTTCTCTGGCAAGTTTTCGACTTTTTCGTTCTGTATGTGAAAGAGAGGAACCTCGCTTCTTCAATTCTTTGCGATAGGAGTCGTATCCCTCTCTTAAATCCATAAAAGCTGACAATGATTCTCCCCAGACATGCTGTTTCAATTCATTGTGTGAAACCGGGATATGATCAAAATGCCAGGCTTTTAATCCAGCCTTACGGATCAACTCTTCCGGTTTCCAGATAGCATTTGAACTGGAAATGACTCCATGAAATTCTGAAAGACGACCTGTAATCGCTTGGGCTTTACCGCCTGAGACTCTTTGAAATGGAAAGAAACCAACTGTTTTGTTTTGGTTTTTTATAATGACAACTTCAACATCCTCACGAATATTTGCAAGCGTATGTGTTAATTGCGAATGAAAGAAGGCACTATCAAGGTCATTCCTTGAAGCCTGAATCTGATCCCACGCAGACCATTCTTCATCTGAAAGCTGATTTGCTTTGCAAAGTTCATAAGTTGTTTTATTATATTCGGACATATTAGACATTTCAGATATCATTCATTTAAAATTCAGCGAATTTGCTGGTTGGTTCGGTAAGATCGGATCATTTTTTTAGGGATTTGGGCAAGTCCTTTCAGGCGGGAATCACGAATCCATTCTCGAGCCTGA
Source organism: Planctomycetota bacterium (assembly GCA_024277145.1). Classification (GTDB taxonomy): domain Bacteria; phylum Planctomycetota; class Planctomycetia; order Planctomycetales; family Planctomycetaceae; genus JAJRVU01. The sequence goes on along the minus strand of JAJRVU010000018.1, from coordinate 2,183 downwards.
AACCATAAACTGCGAGTGGTGTGCCTTAAAGGATTTAATTCCACTGCACCTTCTGCAACAAGAATGGCTGCAGATCCCAAACTTGTTTTAAACGGTTCGTTTCCTTTTCCCAGGTCAACTCTTTGGATCCCTTTTTCTGCAGCATGTTTTGTGATTTCCAGATTCAAAATTAATCCCGGTGAATATTTACTTAACTCTCTATCATAAGTAGGAAACCAGAAATGAAGAACAGTTTTGGTTCTCATCCCTAAATGAATTGCTATTAATTGGTCCTTCAGATACAAGCCGGAAAGAACCCCTGCAAACTCTTCCGAGTTCACAGTCCTGATTTTGTCAAGAAATTGTGTCACCCATTCATATTGAAGAATGTTAAATGTGTTTGTGTTTTTTCGCTGGCCTGATTTCCATTGTAGGAGTTGTTCGAATTCCTGCCTGTCTTCGACCTGCCATTCAAATCGTAATGGCCCATGTTCCCTCTCCAGTTTTCTTTTCTTTCTCTGGATTTGTGAAATCAAAGATGAACCTGATTCTTTTCGTTCTTCCAGAAACGGTTCGTATCCTGAAGAAATATCCATGTACCGGGAATCATCCACTTTCAAATGCCAATGATTGAATTCCTGATGAGGCACGATTAAATGATCAAAATTCCATGTTTTTAAATCACAACCTTTTAGAAGTTCTTGTGGATTCACAATATCATGATCAGCACGAATAATTCCCTGGAAATCACTCAGCTTTATTCCAAGAGGCCTTCCAACATTCCCATGCCTTTCAAAAGGAAAGAATGCAACCGGGGTTGAATTTTCTGTGATAATAGCAATTTCAATTAATGATCGAAACTGGCTCATAGTGGTCACAAATTGCGGATGGAAAAATGGGGTGTCCCGAAATTGTTCTGGAGTTAACATTGCTTTCCAGCGATCAATTTGATCAGTAGTTAATTCTTCAGGATGAATAGTTTCAACGTCCATCAATTTACCCCCTGACTTGTAACCAAACCGGCAGTTGAACTTACAGATTCAGAGTTGTTATTTGCCTGAATTTCTTTTGAGGCAATCATGGTGACGCAATCCGCCAAAGCGATCATCACCCAGAAATATCGAATAAATGCAAAGTGAAGGAAAATTCCGGTTCCAAAATAAATGACTATAACGAGAGAAAAAGCGGTTGCCATGTTGGTGAGATAAGTTGAAGAATCCCCCAATTGCTTAATCGTCCGTAATAAATTCACTACAACAATCCAGAAAATTGCCAGCAGGCATGTCAGTCCCAGTAACCCATTTTCCGCTGCAACATCCAGAACAAGACAATGAGCCTGTCGTTCTTTTTTCAGGGCTCGAAACCCGATTCGTTCGCCATATTCCTGCGAATAATATTTGAACATACCCGGTCCCACACCGACAATAGGATGGTCCAGAAAGACCAATGCAGCTGCGCCCATTTCCGTTGCGCGACCTTTTAACGCACCATCTGCAGAGGAATGTTGACCACTGATCATGAGATCCTTCAGGTTAACCAGCGTAGCCATTCGTGTTCGATATTGGGGAGTCAGTAGAAGTAAAATTAATCCAAGCAGGCCCAACAGGAATACCCGTTTTTGATTAACAAACCCCATCCATGCAGCAAACCCAATTGTAAAACCAACAACCAATATCGTACTACGAGAGAAAGCCAGATATGCGCCCATCATTGCAAGAAATGTTGCCAATCCTGCCAACGTTTTCAAAGGGATATTCTTTTCATTTTTAAACTGATATAACCCTAATGGAATCAGCATAAGCATGATTTGAGCATATCGATTTTTTTCACCAATCGGCCCGGAAAGTCTTTGCTGAAGTACTTTTCCATTTCCGGTTTCTGCATTAAATCCTGGTTCGCCACCTGTTTGTGCAAGACCTCCATATTCGCTTGTGAATGTTCCTGTTACTTGCTGTAACAAGGGAACTCCCCCCATAATACAGCCTGCCAACAACAATCCCCAAACGGAAGTTCTTAGTATTTCTTTTGTCCTGATCACATTTGTAAAAAGAAAATATAAAATTAAACCTTCTTGAAAATAAGTATTAAAACTTTCCCAGGCAAGTTCAGGTCTGTTAGCAAACAGGACTCCTGCAAGCTGCGTAATTCCAAAAAGGATCATCCAGACAAAAGAAGGCCCAATGATCAAACCTCTTTTTCTGATA
>JAJRVU010000345.1 GCA_024277145.1 Planctomycetota bacterium | reverse complement strand
GAAAAAAATATCCTGAGTTAAAAAAAGTTTATTGGGACGAAAATGTTGTGTGGTCACCGGGCTACTCCGTGAGTAGCGTAGGAATTGACGAACAAGCCGTAAAACACTACGTAGCTCACCAAGGTGATCAGGATTCAGGTCAACTGCGACTGCAGTTGTAATGGCAAAAGGACCACGGGTTTACCCGTGGGTATCTATTTGACTTCATAAGCTTTTAAAAGCGATTTTAATTGAGAAGGCCGGGGAAGGATCCTCGGTCTTTTTTTATGGATTCAGCACTGTGGAATTGCGTTTTGATCTTCAGGGAGACCACAATAGGTATAAATAAAAGGAAAAGATAAAACAATCACACCATTCATCTTCAACAGGGCTTTTCAAATGAATCAGAATCAAAAAACGGTGCAACAGTTTCTTTTGTGCGGCATTGCTTTTCTATTCTTTTTTTCCATCTATCAACTCCAGGCTGCTGAGAAAGAGACGACAGTTGATAAAAAAATTCCTGTCGAGAAAAACTCCATTGCAGCGGTTCCGCCAAACCAGCAGTTTCTCCATTACATTCGTCAGACTTTTGATGAGAATCGAAAAAAAGATGTGATGCCCAAATCACTTCCTGAATGGAAAGAGACAAGAAAAAATCTTTATTCGCAGCTTGCAGAAAACATCGGGCTGAGCAATCGAAAAGAATGTGGGCTCGTTCCAACCAAAATTGGTGAAATTAAAAAAGAAGGATACAAGATAGAAAAAATTATCTTACAAACATTTATCGGAATAGAGATGCCCGTGCTGGCTTATGTTCCCGAAGGAAAAGGCCCATTCCCTGCAGTTCTTTGTGTTCATGGTCATTGGCCAAGGGCGAAACAGGATCCAACCGTTCAATCTCGTTGCATTGGGTTGGCGAAGCTCGGATTTTTTGTATTAGCTGTTGATGCGTTTGGTGCGGGTGAACGAGGGATCGGAAAAGCATTGGGAGAATATCATGGGGCATCTGTTGCAGCAGCGTTATTTCCTTCAGGCATGTTATTGCCCGGCTTACAAGTTTTTGAAAACAAGAGGTGTGTTGATTATCTTCAGAGACGTGAAGATGTGATTCCGGATAAAATTGGGATCACGGGTGCCAGTGGCGGTGGAAATCAGACAATGTATGCAGGTGCGATGGATGAACGGTTCAAGGCAGTGGTTCCTGTTTGTTCGGTCGGAACTTACCGGGCTTATCTCGGCGCAGCTTGTTGTTATTGCGAATTATTTCCCGGAGCGATGAGTTTTACCGAAGAATGGGCACTTCTTTCCATGACTGCTCCGAGAGCATTATTGGTGATCAATGCAACAAAAGATGCTATCCAGTTTTCTCCCGGAGAAGCCAGCAAATCGATTAAAGCCAGCAAAAATATTTTTCGGTTTTACGGTCAGAAAAAAAATCTGAAGCATGTCGTCTTCGAAAGTAAACATGACTACAATAAAGAGATGCGGGAAGCGATGTATGGGTGGATGACACTCCATTTAAAAGGAGAAGGAACAGGCAAACCGATTCCAGAGCCGGAACATGAAACACTTGACCCGGAAGAACTACGGCTGTTTCCCGGTACGAAACGACGAGAGGATTTCAAAACGTTAATCCAGTTTGCAAAGGAAAGGTCAAAACGGCTGGTTGACCAGAAAAATCAAGAACTGAATTCTTCCAACTGGTTAATTCAAAAGAAATCCTTAAAAAAGGCGTTAGAATTAAAGCTGAACAGCAGGTATTCCAGAAACCAGTTTTCCTCATTAAAAATGGAAGAAGAATCAGAAAATCAAATCAAATTAACCGTTTCCCCGGAACGAGGAATTCAGATTGGAGCAGAATATCAAAAAGGGAAAAGTAAAAAACTGGCGATCCTGATTGATCTGGAAGAAAAGCCGAACGAGAAATTGTCTCTGCTTTCGGAGTCACTTTCTGAAAAAGGTTGGAATATTCTGGTTCCTGAATTGAGAAGCACCAAACGATATAAAATCAAACGTGATCGAATTGCAAATGCGGTGGACCATAATAGTACGGAATGGGCATTATGGAACGGCGTTCCGTTGCTGGGCCAATGGGTAACCGACATTCGTACGTTGATTGATGTTGCAGAGAGACTTCATTCTGAGCCGTTTGAAGAAATTGTTCTTATTGGAAGTCATTCTGGTGGAACTGTTGCGATTGCTTCCGGGGTGATGGATGACCGTGTGAAACGTATTGCAACTTTGAATATGTTGAGCAGTTTTGTGCCGAATGCTCCGTTTAATGATGATCGGATTGGAATTCTGGTTCCCGGCATACTGAAAGAGGTTGGAGATGTGAGTCATCTTTGTGGATTGTTTGCACCAGGGAAATTGTATATTTCTGGTGGTCATCTTGCAGAGGGTAAACCACTTAATTCATCTTTGCTTGAGAAGGAATATTCATTTACCAGAAATGCATACGATTGGTCATCTAAGAGTAGTCAGATAAAAATCGAACCGAAGTGGAATCCGGAAGCGTTGACTGGCTGGTTGGAAGAATGAGGATTGTGGTTATGAAATTGAAAAGTTTCAACCGAATCAATGGTCTGCACAGCAGACCCTACTAGTCCAACTACTGATAAATGTCCCTTAGCTCGTATTGACCTGCACGCCAACGAGCGTGCCATCTGGAAATTACCCCCGGACATTTAAAGCTCGAAAGAGCACTACAGTTAAAGAAAAAAGCTCACGCAGAGATCGCAAAGGCCGTGAGAAATAATTAAACGGAGGCAATGATTGATCACGGTCTCTACATGAGACATTTATTTTAAAATCTGCGTCAATTTGTGTCTATCTGTTGTTAGAAATAAAAGATGTAAAAATCTTCGTGCTCTCTTTTTGGCTTGAAATAATTTAACGATCTCGCTATTTCAAAGTAGAGTTGGTATTAGGTATCCGTCAATTATATTTCACAAAAATTCTTCAAACAGTTCTTCGGGGATTCGTTCCCCGGTTAGTTTTTTGAATTGGTCTGAAAGGAGCCGTTTGAAAATTTCATTGCTATCAATCATCTTACAGTCTCGGCCGGCAGCTTCTTCACCAAATTCAGAAAGTTCCGGCAAGGAAGAGATATCCAGAACCGTCATTTTTTCTTTCAGGAAGGATGGATTCAGTTCTTTTTTATGATGTCCCATTTTGATGGCAGGATCACAATAGATGATAACATCTGCTAACGTGCCGTAGACATTCCCGAAAGGAACATGCCTGGCGTTGAATTTTTCTGCCAGTATGGAGGATTGTTCATCGTTGGGTGATGTAATACTGACGATCCCTTTTCGTTGCGTCACGCCGTATGCCATCGTTTTTGCAGTTCCGTTGGCCCCGATGATCATCACGCTTCTTCTGTCAAGCGGTCGTTCTTCATGAGTTCTTCTGCCTAAGGAAAGTTCAATGACGTTCAGGATCGATTTTGCAAGAAAATGATAAGCCTTCCAGCCGGTTTCTTTTCTGAGAAGCATATCGGTGAATCCGCTTTTCAGAACGGAGTCTTCATGCACATCTGCAAGGTCGAGATAGTATGGCCCCAATTGAGGAGTGATCAGTAGCCCTTTGATTTTTAAACCTTCGAGCATTTTAGGAATTTTTTCAAGTGGCCCGAGTTGAAGAGGCAGGCAACGAAAATTCAAATCCATTTTTTGAAATGCTTTGTTCAGAATTGGAATCGATTTTTGTTCGAGTGGACTCATTCCAACAATTCCAATGAACCGGGTTCGATTTGAAATGGCGGACCAGTCATAAACCTCATTCAGTTCTCGAACAGAAGGTTGCCCTTCAAAAGCTTCCATCCCTTTTTCCAACGCTGCATAAATCCAGGGGGAGCCATATTTTCGTCCGAGAAGTGAAAACGTCAGCCCTGCCTTTCCCAGTCCCATGCCAACAACGGGGATGTCTCTTTTTTGACTGACCGCAGCGATTAAGGGCCAGGTTGTATTCAACGTTGGTGTTGGCCATGTGAACTTGATGATATCTGCATCGACTTTTTTTGCTTCTTCAAAACATTTTTCGATATCAGAAAGAGGTTGATCAAGGCTGGTGAAGCTGATCACGCGTTTTGTTTTTCCAAACCGGGGAATGGACTTGGCAATATCATGTTCCAGTTCGATATATTCAGGACCTGCAACAATCGCCTGCCTTAATAAGCCGATTCTTTCTTCATCGGTTCCCTTAAAATGTCCGCCATCACATTCTCTTCGGCAGGAAATCAGGATCGGCTTTTTGGCATCTTGAATCATCTCGCCAACGTCAGGGTCTTTGACTAGATGATCCAGGCAAAGCTCAATCAGATCGGACTGGCTGGCAGCATTGAACATGTCCACCTTCGCCAGTTTTCGAGATTCCGGAACAATGGAAATGCAAATCATGATTCAATTCCTCAGGCCCGCTTATAGTTATTCCACAACACTTTCAGCGATGATTTTATCATACATCTTTCTTGCATGCTCATACACTTCTTTAATTTCTTTGATTTCTGATTCACGAAAACGGGATTTCTTGGAATTCCAGCAGACATCAACCGCTTTCCTGCACCACTGCGCACTCCGTTTACTTGCCCGGATCGGTTTTCCAGCAACTTCCACAAAGATTGGATTGGTGTGTACTGAAGGAAGAATTCGGACAGCCACCCAACTCGAATGAGAAATGGATGTTTCAAATTGAATCGGATTAATTTTTCAGTCTGCAACAATTTCTGTTTTCAAAACAACCTGTCCATTGACGATCAATTCAACCGGCACTTTTCGGGAATTTCCGATTCGGCTTCTTTCGATATGCCAATATGGTTTTTCATCCAGCCGGCGTTTTCGAATTGCTTCTGTTTTTTCAGTCACATTTTTTTCAAGCAATGCAGAAACATCACAGGTCACTTTCACTTTTTGTGGCTTGTCCAGATTAAGCTGGCTGATTTTCTTTTGACTCCCCGGCTCTCCGACTGCAACATGATTCACTTTGAAATCGAGAACATGGCTTAAGCCATCGCCACAGTAACTCCGTCCATTTTTCAAACCGGCAACCCAGCTATCAAAAGTCAGGTTTTCTTTGGAATCCAGCTTCACATAAATTCTTCCCAGGCCAACCCGGTCTCCATAGATACAGGGGAAATCCGTTTCGCCACTAATTCGAGTTCGAAAACCGGAATTCAAAGCATGGTACCAGATATTCAGTTCCCAGATGCTCGGCGTATCGACTGAAGAAATGAAATCGCAGACATCTTTTGTGACGGTTACAATATATTCGTTCGCGCCAATGCCATCGAATTTAGGCATGGCATAATCGGGAAGCTGATCAGCTGCTTTTGTTTTGATTGAGCCACCAATTGATTTTTTCCCAATTTCAACGCGATTCCCTCTTTGATCATAATCAGGCAGCGCAAGTCCCCAACCACTGTGAGAGTACCCGACAACTCCCCCTTGCTCTTTTCCCCATTTCAAAATGGGATATGTCCAACTGGGCCAATCCTCAATCCGTTTTGTGCCGGGGTAATCGTCTTCGTTAAGTCTTAACAGGCAGAGATGCCCGGAATGACCAGAAGGAAAACCGCTCACTTCTACATCGTACCGCATTAAATTATTCGGATTGGAAAGCGAAGAGACTTTTCCTTCAAAGAATTTTTTCTGGTAATACCAGCAGGGTCCCCATGTCAGAACACAACCGACATTGAGATCTTCGCCGATAAGATGTTTCATCATGTCGGCAGGTTCGACTCCCTGTGTGGGATCCTGATAATGCATGCAACCCGCTGCATGAACATGATGATCGCCCGAAAACCAGTTTCGTGAAGCAGGGTGAATCCATCTTTCCAGTTTAAAATCAGCTTTGAATTCTGAAACCCGATCCGGAATGAGAAGGGTTGAAGTCTTAACTTGATATTCCGGTCCGCGAGAAGTGGTAATTGTATAACTTCCTCCGGGAAGGTAGACAAATTCTCCATCTGCTCGATAAATTTGGTTGTGGAAGAAAAAATCGGGGGCTAATCGACGGGCAGGATTCGGATAAACTCTTTGCTGGCTATCACGAATCACAAAGGAAGCCGTTGTTGGTTCGCCGTCATGATCTTTGATATTCAAAACCACCTTCACTGCAGGAAGGCAATTAAACAAAATGGAAACAGAATTTCGGAACCCGATATCCTGTGTTCCCTGCCCAACATTAAATGAAAACTTTGCCTCTCGCTTTCCTGCATCCCTGCTATAGAGCTGGATAATCCGGTACTCCAGTTTCAAGCCGGAAAGAATCGGGCTCATCGGCCTTTTGTTAAACATTTCGATGGAGAGAAATCGTTGAGTCTGATCTTTTTCTGAAAGAGTTTTTTTTGGTTCAGCAGAACCTTTGCTTCTTATAAAAATTGGGCCCGCATTAGGACTTTGGGCTAACAGCTTGGGAGTGATCTCTGCTTTGTTATGAACTTTGACAAGAAATGTTCTCCAGCCTTGTTGCATCAATTCTTTTTTTGCATCTCCTGTTGCAACTTTAACGCGACTTTCCGCACTGATGTTGACCCCCGCAAGACAATACTGATCAAGAATTTTCTGAACCTTGATCATGTTTTCTTTGGTTTCCGATTTCTTCAACAAAGATTTAATCTTGTCGAGGTCTTCTTTTTTGACAGGAGCGCCAACATAATCCATAGAATCAATCAGCCGTTCCATGGAAGCAAAGAAGGGTTGCGTTTCGACGTTTTCAACGATGGGTAATGCCCCTTCGATTTTTTTTCCTGTTGGAGCTAGTAGAAGCAGGAGGAAGAACGCTGAAAAACCAAATTTGCGTGAATTAATAGAGAAGCTGTTCATGAAATTTAACCTGAAGAGAAGAAACCGGATTAATTTTGAATTGTGAAATTTTGGGAAGAAATGAGAGGCCAATATTTCACTTGCTCTATTGTGTGCCCTCAGGAATGTGAGTTCAAGCAGAAACAGGACGATTCCTTATGATCCGCTAGCAATACTATTCAGATATCCTCAGATGGATTTAACATTATTTCGGAAGTTCGTTATAATTCAGGACTGCATCTCAGTTTTTAGAATTAAACTGCTTTATTAATATCAGGCCTGCGGAAACCTCTAATGAAAAAATGTGCCCGTTGTGAACAGGAATTCGAATGTGGATTTGAAGAAGGGAAATCGACCTGCTGGTGTTTTGCGTTACCTCATGTCATTCCGCTATCAGAAGATGAAGAAGAAGGCTGCTTGTGCCCTGACTGTTTAAAGAAGAAAATTGAAGAAACGACAAGGAACCAGAATGAGAAACAATAAATCCTCACTCACAAGATTATTGTGAACGAGGATTATTGTTTAAATCTACAAGCAAAATTAAAAGATGATATTAACCGCGGCCGGGTCCCAATTTTTCTTCCAGTTTAGGATCTTTATCTTTGAACGGAAGAACATCAGGTTCCACTCGAACAGCAGTGGAAAGTTTAAACGGAATGCCAACACCAGCATCAAAGGTCAGTTCCACATAATAGGCAGTGAATCCTTTGTTCGGTTTTTTAACCCGGGCAATGTAGCTGCCGTCAGATTCTTTTTTCAGGACGGTCCCTTTATAGCCATTGTTATATTTTTCTTTCATTTCCAAACGGAAATCACGAGCTTCTTTGTTAACGGCCTGCCAGAGTTGAACCTTTTTTGGTTCTGTTTCACAAACTACGCGGATTGAACCATCATTTTCAAACGTCCATGAAAATTCCGGTCGAGGCATATCAGAAGCGATCATCTTGAAAAAAGCAGCCAATGTTTCTGTTGCATCAGAATTACCTAAGCCGTGATCTTTATTCGGGACATATCGAATATGTTTTTCGCCCGGAAGATCGTCATAGTAAAATCGAGATGAGTCAGGCAGGAAGAATTGATCCCCTGATCCATTAAGAATCAGTTTTGGCATTTTCAGTCGATCCAGATACGCGTAAGGATCTACGAGGTCATAAAGTTCTTTGACTCGGGGGTGATCCATTCTTTGAAAAATGCGATGTTGAAGATAATTTCCAACAGCAGGAGCCCAGAAACCATAAGCTGCATAATGGTGCCTCATCGATTTATCGACATTCAGGACGTCAATAACAATTGGCGCGATTGCAGATACTCGGCTGTCAACTGCGCCTGTTAACCAGGTTGTCCACCCACGCTTGGAAGCACCAGCAACTACAAAGTGATTGATTGATTATTTTTTTCTGGAGACTCTTTGAATCAACGCCTGGACGGTATCCATTGCCCGGACAGCACTTTTGACCATTGGGAAACGTGCAGCCCAGGTTGGGTCACCTGTTTTAATATATTGATCCCAGGTATAACCAATGAGGTCATCTTCAGATCGACCGACTCCGTCATTGTGGAAAGTGAGTTTCTGGTTGGGAATCATTTTAACTTCTGCAACAACACAATTGGTTGCCTTTGCAATTTCCACCAGCATTCCGGAAGGGGCATTGGGAGCTTTCCCGCCATTTCCTCCTCCAGAAATTATCAAAAGGGCGGTATCCGAAGCAGGCTTGTCCGGCTTCACAATATGAACCCAATGCTGCCAGACTGTTCGATTGACATCTTTTTTCGTTCGCCATGTTTGCGATTTCATGTCAACAATAAAGGCTGTCAGATTCCCTTGCTTGAGTTTTTTGACAACTTTCCATGAATAAGTATCGTCGGGTTTGGCTATGTATTCATCAAGCGCAGTCTGCTTTCCTTCTCGGATATTAGGAGCAGAAACTGCTGTCGGAGTTTGTGAATAAACAGAGCCAGCACTGAGTAAAAAAACAATCATGGTACAAGCTGACAAACAGCGCCAACGAAACAACATAAGAGACTCCTCAAAAGTAAATAGAATATTTGAATGCCGGGGGGAGGTTACTGTTCAAAGTTCTGGCATAAAATTATAAACAGCAATGGGATCAGGAAGACCGCTGAACTTTTGATCTATCTGTACGATATTAAAATCAAACAAGTTTTCAGAGGCGTTTTTGGTATGTAACCAGTATAAGGAGTACCCGACTACTTGCGATGACGGTGTCGAAAATCTCTTGAATTTAGAAAAAAAGAAAGTAGATAATGGATATTGTTAAGGATATTTTTCTGTTCAAGTTATTTGTGTATCTGAACTTAGGAGCCTGAGCCCATTTGCAACAACAATCAGGGATGCCCCCGTATCAGCCAGGATAGCCAGCCACATGGAAGCAAACCCTGCAACTGTTAGTAGAAGAAAGAGAATTTTAATTCCCAACGCAAAGGTGATATTCTGTCGAATAATTTGAATGGTCCGGCGAGAGAGTCTGATCAAACCGGGAATGTTTTTCAGATTTTCATTCATTAAAGTCATGTCAGATGTTTCGATGGCAATATCGGTTCCTTTGCCCATGCTCAGGCTTAAATCTGAAATCGCCATTGCAGGTGCGTCGTTGATTCCATCCCCTACCATCATTACCGGTCCAGATTCATTTTTGAGCTGCTGGATAATTTTCGATTTTTCATCAGGCATTAATTCTGCATAAACAGTTTCAATCCCTGTCTCTTTTCCAATTCGTTGCGCTGTCAATTTGTTGTCGCCTGTCAGCAGAACGGTTTTGCTAATTTTTTCCTTTTTAAGTGTTCGGATCATCTCAATGGAATCGGGGCGTAGTGAATCTCGGAACAGAATGCATCCTGCCAGATGATCCTTGTTCCCGATTAATATTGTTGAAAAACCTTCCGTTTCCCAGTTCCTGATTTTTTCTATCTGGTCAAGATTACCCGGTAAACGGTTTTTAAGCATTCGCAAACCTCCCACCCAATACTCTTTTCCGTGAACAATTCCGCGCCCTCCCTGCCCCGTTTCATATTGGTATTCTTCCGCCTGCTTAAAAGAAATCTTGTTATTTATTGCGTAATTAACAATTGCATTGGAGAACGGATGAGGCGAATGGCTTTCAATGGAAGCAGCGATTTCAAGTAACTGATTTTCCTGATAATTATTGAGCGAGATAATCTTTTCAATCACCGGTTTCCCAAAGGTAATGGTCCCTGTTTTATCAAAGGCAATCGTTTTGATAGAAGCAGCCTGTTCCAGATAGCGTCCTCCTTTAATCAGAATTCCTTTTCTGGCAGCGGAGGAAAGAGCGGAAACAATACTGACCGGCGTTGAAATAACGAGTGCACAGGGGCAGGCAATTACAAGGATAACAAGACTTTTGTAAAACCATTCAGACCAGACGCCATGAAAAAGTAACGGAGGAACCGTCATGATCAGGAAAGAAATCACAAGCATGATCGGAGTATAAACCCTCGCAAATTTTTCCACGGTTTGTTCGACCGGTGCCTGATTCGCCTGAGCTTTGAGAACCGTTTTCTGAATATTTGCAAGCAGTGATTCATCAGATAATTTGGTCACCTGAATTTCTAGAGTTCCCGTTGTGTTGAGAGTTCCTGCAAAGACTTCTTCTCCTTCATTTTTTTCTACCGGAACAGATTCGCCCGTGATGGGTGACTGATCGACAAGTGATTCCCCGTTAATGACCGTTCCATCTAGCGGAATTTTATCTCCCGGTTGAACCTGAATGAAGTCACCTTTTTTGATTTCGCTTACCGGTGATTCTTTCCAGTCCGAATCCGTTTCTGATTGAGTTCGGTGAAGAACTTTGTCAGGCATATGGCTGACCAGATTGGAAATCGCTTTTTTTGCCTGTCCGGTACTCCAACTTTCCAATGCCAGGGAAATTGCAAATAAAAACGTTACCATAACTCCTTCGAGCCATTCGTTAATTGCAAGGGCTCCGATGACAGCAACCGTCATCAGAACATTCATATCCGCCCGATATTGCTGAACGCTTTTGATCGCGCGTAACACAACCGGAAAACCGCCAAAAGTGATTGAAAGAAGATAGAAAACCTGTGTGACTAATGGGAGATCTGTTTCCGAATGGCTGCTGGAACGAAAAACATTCAGTGAAAACTTATGATCAGAAAGAATGAAATTCGAAAACACCCCCATGAAGAGGAACAGACCTGCAAGAATTGTCAGGATCAGTCGATTATTTTTTTTCCAGAACGATTCTGTGTCCTTCTGGTATGAATTATTATGAAGAGTTGCAGTCCATCCCGTTGAAATAAGTTGTGTTTGAATTGCTTCCGTGTCGGTCACTTCTGGTGAATATTCCACTTCCACAAAGGAATCGAGAATATGAAACGAAAGGGAGTCAATCCCCTGAAACCCTTCAAGGGATTTTCGAATTTGAGCAACTTCCGAAGCGCAATCAAGTTCACTGATGTGAAACCGTTCGGTTTTGCCCTGTACTGTTTTATTAATGTCAGTTTTTTTTAAATGTCTGTCCATTAACGTATATTACATGATGTCCTACAAACTTATCACTGCCAAAACAGACAAACTGGCAAAAATGTTGGCCAGAATTATAATCCTGAAGCCTTATTAAAAACAGATTGCATTTGCAGTTTCTCAAGTTTTAGGAGAAGAATTCTTTCCTGCTCGCACGAGAAAGTCGTAAAATATTTCCGTTGCCTGTTCGACTTCCTGAATCGAAATCCATTCATCTTTGGAATGGGCCTGATCAATACTCCCCGCACCGAAAATGACAACAGGAATTTCTTCACGGGCAATCACAGAAGCATCCGTGCCATAAGGAACTGATGTTGTTTGATGCTTTCCCAGAATATGATCACATGATTCACTTAAGAGTTGGATGACTGTTTCATTTTCTGTTTTTGCAAGTGGTTGACTGATGACCCAGGGAGGATGGAATTTCACATCAAATTCAAAACCGGAATTTTCTTTCAGCCATTGTTCCAGTTCTCGGATTCCTTCGATGGGATCTTCTTCAGGAAGAACGCGCCTGTCAATTTCGATTTCACAATAATTCGGAACGGTGTTCACGCTGGAACCGCCTGTAATTCGGCCAATGCTTAAAGAAGCAGTTCCTAATAATGGATTCGTTTTCTTTTTGAGAACCGTTGCATGATACCGTTCCAATTCCTGAATCACATGAGTCATTCTTTCGATTGCAGAAATCCCATCATCCCGGTTTGCGGAATGTGCGCTGACTCCATCAGTCGAAATTTTCCAGCGGATCACTCCTTTATGAGAAACCACGATTTCCAACTCCGTTGGCTCTGCGACGATGGCCATGTCCGCCTGAATTCCCTGTTTGCAAGCTTCTGAAATTCCGGTGAATTGATGTTCTTCATCAACCACACAAGCCAGGATCACGGTGGGGGCATTTTCGGGGTCTTCGTTTTTTAATCTTTTGATGGCTGTCATCATCCCCGCCATCCCTGCTTTGGTATCACAGGAGCCACGACCATAAATTCTGCCATCTTTGATCACCGGATTAAATGGTTCAATCACCATGTTATCGACCGGAACCACATCCATATGGGCTTCTAACAATATCGTTCGTGAATTACCTTTGAAAGTGGCAATGATGTTATCTCGACCGGGATGAACAGGCTGGCGCTTGCACGGAATTCCTTCTGCCTGGAACCATTTTTCCAGATAGTTCCCCATTTCTGTTTCCAGAACACCCTCGCCTGTGAGGTCACGTCCCATCGGGTTGATAGATCCAATGGAAACAAGTTTGGAGAGCAGGTCGATCACCTCACTCATTGATAAAATCCTTAATGGTTGTTTAATATAATGATATTGTTTGTAGTGTTGCAGGTGAGGAGGTAACCGTCAAGCAAACGGTTTCAAGCAACTGAATATTCGGAAGAATCTCATTGTGAAATGAGTGCGGAGTCAATAATTATTGATTTAATTGTTTCTTGACTTCATCAGACAGGACAACTTTGTACATGGGGAAAACTGTTCCAATCAGGTATTCATCCGCTCCTTCTCCATTGGGGGCTTGAAATACCAGATTCTTCATTCCGAGACCACCTTCACAAAATTTATCGAAAGAAGTACCAGGCAGTAAACGACCAAAGCGAGGGCCTTTAAGGGTTTTCGATTCATCCAATTTGAGGATGAGTGTGGGTTCGTCTTTCCAGAGTGTTGAATAAGCGGGCTGAATGTATTTCTCACCGTGTAATGAACTCGGACCTTCCATTGTTCCATTAATAAAAATGTAAGATGCAACAGGAGGAAAATGGATTTTGATCGGTTTATCTTTATAACCAGAAACGGGTGAGTTTATTCGAGTGAATTTATACTCGGATGAACCTGATATTTCATATAAACTGCCTCCCATATTCATATTATATTTTTTGAGTTCATCTATATGATAAGTAATTTCGACACGGACAGGTGTTGTGAAGACTAATGAAAGTGGGTTGATATCTTTACTATTTCTGTCGACCCAGTCTCGGGTTTTAACAAATGTGATCAAACAACAGAAAACGACAAACAGGCCATAGAAAAACAACTTGACCAGTTTTCTTTTTCTGGAAGGCTTTTTCGGAACTTCTTCTTCGGGGGCTGGTTCGTCCATCAAAGCTGTTTGAGATGACGGGTCCTCAGCCTCTGAATTATTTTGTGAGAATTCATCCGGGAATAACTGTTGTGGATAAGGATAATCAGTCATCGGCAATTTCTTTCAAATGATTTGCTGAATATTTATCATTAAAAGAATAATACACGAATTTTCACGCAGCAGCGAGATAGAAATTAACATTTTCCTCAGGAGAGGTTATAGAATTTCATGGCGTTGTCGTGAAACAGCTTCTTTTTGAAGGAATCGCTTCGGTCTTTCACGATCCATTTCAGGGCATTCACCCAATCCTGAAAACAGGCTTTCAGGGTACAGACAGGCCAATCTCCTGCAAACATCACCCGGTCTTCGCCAAATGTATCAAGACATTGATTGATGTTAAGAGCTAAATCCTCAGGCTTCCAGTTTTCTTGAGCACTTGCAACGATCCCGGAAATCTTGCAAATGATATTTTCCTGACCCGCTAATTGTTTTAATGAATCTTCCCAGATTTTTCGCTCTTTGCTATCGGTGGATTGCACGCTCAGGTTACCACAATGATCCAGAACAAATTGCGTCTCCGGGCATTGCTTCACCCAGTCCACTGCATAAGGAAGATCACGCGGACCTAAACAAAGATCAAAACGAAGTCCGAGTTCGCCAAGTAATTGAAAGTTTCTGACCACGTCCTTGTTTTCAAAATATTTTTTCGCTGTCTCTGAACTATTCAGCACCGAACGGAAACCTTTAATGTATCGATTTTTAGAAAAGTGCCTGGCTGTTTTTGCGAAGTCCGGCTGGTCTGGTTCGCCACCAATGACGGCTCCTGCCATCGGGTTGTCCTCTCTTTTACAGAGGTCAATCACGTACTCTGCTTCTTTCATCTGATCCGAAGGATGAACATCAACTTCCATGTAGACAGTTTTAACGACATTCAATCCTTTAGTTGCGTTGAAATAATCTTTCATCAGAAAATTGCGATTGATCGGACTTTCTATATTTCCTTCAAGCCAGGGGAGGTTGAGGTGATCCAAATCCCATAAGTGTTGATGTGTATCGATAATGGGAATCAATTTTTCGTTCACGTCTGGCTCTCCGGATTTATTTGCTTTTGTCCCTGCTTGCTTCTCTTCCCCGCTCAGGTGAGTGAATGGAAAAGAGCATCCTGCAACACCTGACAAAGCTTGCTTGATAAATTTTCTGCGATCATTTGGATTCGACATGATATTATAGGTCTTTACTAACAGTTTAAACCTTTGCTAAACAGTCAGCGAGATATTTTCTGCTGTGATTAATTTCGTCTGTCACCTGGGAAGCTGTTTCCAGAATGGGAATTCCGCGCGGAACCGGATGCATGAAAATTTCTGTCCAGCCGCTGTACTTGATTTCTTTTAAAGATTTCAGGATAGGGACAAAATCCATTTTTCCCCGGCCGGGCATTTGCATCAATTCCTGTTCTTTGGGAAGTTTTTTCATACATCCCATTCCATGTTGCCAGCCATAAAAATGAATCAACTTTTTATCAATATCCTTAATCAACTTGGCGACCACTTCCGAATCATCCGGCAGATGATAAGGGGCGAGAGCAATTCCGAGATAAGGAGAAGGGGACATCTCAGCAAACCATCGAATGGAATCTGGGGAATCAACAAGGGCATGCGCATGATTTTCAATGCCGATGGCAATCCCCTGCTCTGCAAAAAGATCCACCTGCGGTTTCAACTTTTCAATAAAACCTTTGATGGCTGCCTTGAGTTCTTTTCCTGTTCGATTTTTTCGACTGCTACTCCCTGCAATCATCATTTTTACGTTAAATCTTTTTGCAAAGGGAAGATCGTCCTTCAATCGGAAAGCACCCAGATCATAATGAGTCAGCATTCCGGTTTTGACATTATATTTATCGATCAGTTTTTCATACGCATCTTCACCCATTTTCTTGATTTGTTCTCTTTGGTTTCCATGCTTCTTTGGCCAGATATCAATGTACTCTGCACCGGTTTTTTTTACTTCAGGCAGAATTTCAGATAAAGCAATCTCTCCATACATGCTGGAACCGAGAATGTAATTCAGTTTGAATTCTGATTTGTCTTCTGCGTTGATTTGATTCATCAATGCAGGAATGGAAGTTGTTGCAACGGTTGCGAGTGCTGTTTTTCGGCAGAACTCTCTTCTTGAAATAGACTGGTTTGAAATGGGTTGGTTTTGATTCATGTCTTTTCCCTCAGTTATTGTATCGAATGAAAATGAAAAGAATTTGCCCTGCTGATTACAATATTATTGACATGCTTCTTTCAGCATGGGAATGAAATCTCGAAACAGTTCAGAGTAATCATGCCAGGTTCGTGAGGAAATCATATTCCCATCGGTATGGGTTGGCTGGTCAACATAGTTCCCTCCGACTTGCGTGATATCAAGTTCACACTTTGCAACCGTTGTTGCTGTTCGACCTTTCAAGCAACCGGCAGCTGCTGCAATTTCAATTCCATGGCAGACAGTCGCAACCGGTTTGTTGTTTTCATAAAAATGACGTGTGAGAGAAAGAAGGTCTTCATCGTAACGTAAATATTCAGGTGCCCGTCCGCCGGAAAGAAACAGTCCGCAATATTCTTCGGGTTTCACATCTTTAAAGGCAACCGTCGCCTGGATATGGTAAGAAGGCTGCTCTTTGGTGATGTCCCACGGAACAGGTGCTCCCGGTGGAATTTCATGCATCACTCCGTTGTATTTTCTGGCTTCCGGTCCTGCGACGATAATTTCAAAACCATCTTCAGGCAACCTGAAATAAGGGTAAAGGGTGTCCATCATTTCTGTTGCGTCACCAATAGGCATGAGTACTTTGGGCATCAAGGTTTTCTTTCTCTGCGTGAGCGTAGATTTATTTCTATAGCACTGTGATTTCAATTATTTTCGGAAAGTACTCCATGTTTTATCAATCCATGACAAAATGCAAGAACTTGACACGAATCCAGTTGAAATTGATCGAAAAATGACCGGAAAAAGGTAGCTTCTGAGTCGGAATGGAGCATAAACTGTTTTTATCAATAATTCCTGCAGAATTCCCGCTTAAAATAGAAGATAAAAAGGTAGACAATCCTGTTCGTCTCGGTTAAGTTGGAGGGACGCATTAATCGCAGTGTGATTTTTTTATTACGCCTGTAATGCTTCAATTTGTTTAAAATAGATCGTTAAAACAAACCACAAGAGTTTTCTTGAGGCAGGCCAACAACGATTTCTGAATGAGTAAAATATTCTTGTTTGAGAAAGAGCTGTATCCTATGTCTCCGTATTGTATAGAACATCAGAAAAAATTAATCAGACTGCTGCGGGCTTTCTGTTCGGTTCTGGTTCTCACTCTGCTTTCCAATTTCAGCACACCGCTTTCTGCAGGTGACAGTTCTCCCAAAGTTGATTTCACTTCAGAAATTAAACCTTTACTTTCTGATCGTTGTTATCAATGTCATGGTCCTGATCAAAATCAACGAGAAGCGGAATTGCGTTTTGATTTAAAAGAAGATGTCTTCTCACATAAAACAGACGAAGACGTTCCGCTGATCAAGCCGGGGGATTCTGCAGGGAGTGCACTCATTCAAAGATTGATCTCCAAAGATCCTGACATGGTCATGCCTCCGCCTGACAAGGAACTCGATTTAACAGAAAAAGAAATCAAGAGAATTGCATTGTGGATTGATCAAGGAGCCCATTGGGAAGAGCATTGGTCATTCAAGCCAATCAGGAATACCAAAATTCCGTCCGTAAAAAAACAATCCTGGCCTGAAAATGAAATTGATTATTTTATTCTGAACCGGATTGAGAATTCGGGTCTGGCTCCTTCCAACCGAGCAACAAAAGAGCAATTAATCAGAAGGCTCAGTTTTGATTTGACCGGTCTTCCACCTTCCATAAAAGAAATTGATCAGTTCCTTAATGACAAATCACCTGCCGCTTATGAAAAAGTTGTCGATCGACTTCTCAATTCAAAACACTACGGTGAAAGGATGGCGGTCCCCTGGCTGGACTTGGCACGGTACGCTGATACTCACGGATATTCGCAGGACAATTATCGAATTTCCTGGCCCTGGCGCGACTGGGTGATTGAAGCATTCAATAAAAACTTGCCTTATGATCAATTTATTACCTGGCAACTCGCGGGAGACATGCTTCCCAACGCAACAAAAGAACAAATTCTTGCAACAGGTTTCAACCGCCTTCATCGGCAGAATCAGGAAGGGGGAAGTGTAAATGAGGAATTCCGCGTTGCCTATGTTTCTGACAGAACACTCACCTTCGGCACCACATTCCTGGGAATGACATTGAACTGCTGTAGATGTCATGATCATAAGTATGATCCCATTTCACAGGAAGAATTTTATCAACTGACCAGCTTCTTTGACAACATTGATGAATCAGGGCTGACCTCTCATTTTACAGATGCTATCCCGGTTCCCACATTATTACTTTCTGATAAATCCAAAGATCAGAAAATGGAATCCCTGAAAAAAAACATCTCGCTGGAAGAAAATAAAGTCCAGAAGTATGTGAAAAGTCAGGCTGCAAAAAGTCAGTTTCAAAACTGGCTTCAGTTAAAAAAGGAAAAACCGGAACTGACACAACTGGCAGCAGCATTTTCTTTTGAAAACATTAACGAAAAAAACGATGTGAGCAATTCCGTTGATCCCAAACTTCCGGGTAAGGCTTCTGATAAACCTGAACTGGTGAATGGGTTTAAAGGGAAAGGGTTGTTACTGAGTGGAGAGAACAATGTCAACTTTCCGAAGGTGGGTGTTTTCACCCGTCATGATCCTTTTTCGCTTTCTTTCTGGATTAAAGTTCCCGAAAAAACAGACCGAGCCGTCATTCTGCACCGTTCCCGAGCTGCGAATGATGCAGCCAGTCGAGGATATGAAATCTTGATTGAAGATGGAAAACTAAGTTTTTCCCTGATCCATTTCTGGCCCTGGAATGCAATGAAAGTTCAGACAACGAAACAAGTAACGGTAGGAGAATGGGTTCATGTTGTTGCAAGTTATGATGGTTCCAGCAGGGCGGAAGGGGCTTCTTTGTATCTCAATGGAAAAGCTGCTTCTACCGAAACAATCAAGAATGGCCTGTTTAAAAATATCAAATATGAACGTGTGAAAGTTGATTTGAAAATTGGTCAACGGTTCCGTGACCGTGGTTTCAAAAATGGCCAGTTCGACGAATTTAAAATATTTAATCGGGAATTAACACCACTTGAAGTGGCTCACCTTGCAGAGAAAAATGATCTTGTTGAAATACTGAATTCTCAAGTTTCTCAATTATCAGCCATCCAGAAAGAACAGCTTTTCCAATATTATCTTTCGAATCATGATCCTGAAAACCAGAAGAATCTGGAACAGTTAAAAAATGCCCGAATAGAATTGGCCAAGGTGCTTGACCCGATTCCAGAATTAATGGTGATGCAGGAAATGAAAAAGCCGAGGACCACGTATTTCCTCA
Organism: Planctomycetota bacterium; assembly: GCA_024277145.1. GTDB lineage: Bacteria > Planctomycetota > Planctomycetia > Planctomycetales > Planctomycetaceae > JAJRVU01. Next base: position 5,002 of record JAJRVU010000345.1, on the reverse strand, counting down.
CCCGCGGAGAATATGATGCACGTGGAAAAGTGGTCACTCCCGGAACGCCCGAACAGATTTTGTCTTTACCACCAGAGTATCCGAAAAATCGATTGGGGTTGGCGAAATGGTTGACGAATCCGGAAAACCCGTTGACAGCGCGAGTGAAAATCAACAGGCTCTGGGGACAGTTTTTCGGACAAGCAATTGCAGCGACAACAGAAGATCTGGGAAGCCAGGGAGCAAGGCCAACTCATCCTGAATTGATTGACTGGCTGGCAAAAGATTTCATCAGTTCGGGGTGGGATATCAAACGGATGGTGAAAAAATTTGTGATGTCTTCAACTTATCGCCAATCTTCAAAAATCACAAAAGAACTTCTTGAAAAGGATCCTGAAAACGAACTTCTGGCTCGTGCCCCCAGTTATCGGTATTCTGCAGAAATGATTCGGGATAACGCGCTCGCTACAAGTGGTCTTCTTGTGAAAACTTTCGGAGGAGCGCCGGTCAAACCGTATCAACCTGCAGGACTTTGGAAAGAAAAACGGGCATCCATTCAATATCAACAGGATAAAGGGGATGGATTGTACCGAAGGAGCATTTACACCATCTGGAAACGAACATCCCCGCCCCCTGCGATGATGACTTTCGATTCCGCAGGCAGGGAAGTCTGTTCTGCGCGTCGTGAAAGAACAAGCACGCCATTGCAGGCACTTGTACTCATGAATGATCCCCAGTTCGTGGAAGCTTCTCGCGTTCTTGCACAAAAACTGATCCTGAATACGGATCAAATTGACAAGCGAATTGAAATCCTCTTTCGAAAACTGACCGGAAGATTCCCGCGTCCGAAAGAGACCCGGATTTTGAAAGAACTCTATCTTGAGCAGAAAGAGATTTTTGCAAAATCGCCTGAAGAAACAAAGAAGTTTCTTTCTGTGGGTGAATTCAAAAGAGATGAAAAAATTCCGCCTGAGGAACTGGCAGCGACCACTGTTATGGTCAGCGCATTATTCAATTTCGATGAAACTGTAACCAAACGATAAATAATCCTGAGGATTAAACGATGAACCAAAATGAAATGAATTTGGGCTTTTCTGACCAGAGACTAGAAGAGATGCTCCGGGTCAATCGCAGGAACTTTTTCTCGAAGTCTGCACTTGGAATTGGCTCGCTGGCTCTCTCTTCCATGCTTTCCCCTGATCAATCTGAACTCAAAGCAAACTCTGCAAAAAACACCGGCGGGATCCTGAAAAAACTGCATCATCCGGTCAAAGCAAAAAGAGTGATCTACCTTTTTCAAAGTGGCGGTCCTTCTCAACTTGATCTTTTTGATTACAAGCCTTTATTGAATGAGCAGCATGGAAAGGAATTACCCGCAAGTGTTCGTAAAGGGCAACGATTGACAACCATGTCCGCGAATCAGGCATCGCTTCCGATGGCAGGGTCTCCTTTCAAGTTTTCAAAACAGGGAGAAGCGGGAACCATGATGAGTGACCTTCTCCCTTTTACTGCAAAAATTGCGGATGATATTTGTGTAGTGAAATCGTTACATACAGAAGCAATTAATCACGATCCAGCCATCACTTTTTTTCAGACAGGTTCTCAAATTGCAGGCCGACCTTCAATTGGTTCATGGCTTAGTTATGGGTTGGGAACAGAAAATCAGGACCTGCCTACGTTCTGTGTCCTCATCAGTAAAGATACCGGGGGACAACCTCTCTTTTCCCGCTTATGGGGAAATGGATTTCTTCCATCCGTGCATCAGGGGGTGCAATTCCGAGCAGGTAAAAATCCGATCCTTTACCTGAAAAGCCCACCCGGCATCAGTTCGCAAAGCAGACGAAAAATGCTCGACCGTTTGAAAGAATTGCATGAAGAAGAATATCAGCAGGTTCTTGATCCTGAAATAGAAGCAAGAATTTCCCAATACGAGATGGCTTATCGAATGCAAACTTCTGTGCCGGAAGTGACCAACATGGCGGACGAACCTGAACATGTTTTTGAAATGTACGGGCCTGATTCCAAAAAACCGGGAACGTATGCTGCCAATTGTCTGCTTGCACGAAGACTGGCAGAAAAAGATGTCCGCTTCATTCAGCTTTATCATCAGGGGTGGGATCAGCATGGCGGCCTGGTTGGGGGAATAACAAATAAATGCAAACAAACTGATCAGGCATCCGCTGCGCTGATTCAGGATCTCAAACAGAGAGGAATGCTGGACGCCACGCTTGTGATCTGGGGAGGAGAATTCGGTCGAACCAATTACTGTCAGGGAAAACTGACGCCGAAACAATTCGGACGGGATCATCACCCACGATGTTTTTCCATCTGGATGGCAGGAGGTGGAATTCGTCCCGGAATCTCTTATGGGGAAACCGATGAATTCGGCTATAACCTTTCTGTGGATGGCATGCACGTTCACGATTTACAGGCAACGCTGCTTCACCTGTTGGGAATTGATCACGAAAAACTGACCTATAAATATCAAGGCAGACGTTTCCGCCTGACCGATATTCATGGAAACGTGGTCAAACAGATTCTTTCCTGAAGAATATTCTTCTCACTTCTAAAAAAACAGGCTTTCACTTTCGGAACTCATTGAGTAGTATGCATGTATGCTAATTTACAAACATGTATAAATTGAGTTCCCGTATGCTTGCCCGAATTAAAAAACTCTCCCGAACGAAAAAAGCGATTCTGATTGCTTTGCTGCTGGTGGGCTTGGTTACTTCTTTCGGCTTGGTCCGGTATTTCAATCATTTCAGTGTGATGGCTATGGAAGCAAAACTGATTGAAAAAGGAGCAAGTTTTATCAGGACTTATAGAGTGCCATCTTTTATAAAACCACTGGAGAGGGAAGCAAGTGGAACTCGATTTGAGAGTTTATTCAGGCCATTTTATAAAACTTATGGATTCGAAATAAAAGGAGCGGTGATTGAAGATGATTTATGGAGGGTAGTGTCTCATGCTGGTTATGAGACTATCCACCTTACGCAGTGTCATATTTCGGAAAACAATTTGAAAGAGATTTTGAAGTCATCGGACTTAAAATATCTTACGATGGTTAATTCTGGTGTTTCTGACAGGCATGTTTCTCTTTTTCAAAACAGGAAGTCTCTGATCGCTTTAAATTTAGAAAATAATAGTGTTACTGATGAAAGTCTCAAATATCTTGTAACATGTAAGAATTTGAAAGTTCTTGGTCTTTCGCATACATTAATCACAGATCAAAGTTTATCAAATTTTCCCTCGCTTACTAATTTAATATTTTTAGGGCTGGCAGATAATAATATTACTGATACTGGCATCCTATCTCTTAATGTAGTCAATTCTATTGAAAATATAAATCTAAGTAACACGCTCATTACAGATAAAAGCCTTCAACATCTTTCCAGGATGAAAAAGCTCAAAAGACTTGATCTGTCTGGAACAAAAATTACTGACGTTGGAATTCAGGAATTGACTAAACTGGAATTCCTGAGAGACCTCAATCTTGGTGAGACAGCTATTACCGATAAAAGTATTCCACATCTTTTGAAACTGAAATCATTAATCTATCTCAATGTCAAAGGGAGCAAGATATCTGATAAAGGGATTAATGAGTTAAAGATGAATTTTCCCTTGTCTTCTGAATATTTTGGAAATTAAGCCATGCTTTCCCGAATTAAAAAACTCTCCCGAACGAAAAAAACGGTTCTGATTGTGATTATTGGTTCTGTGGTATTATTTATCTCATATCGAATAAATGATCACCTTAAATGGAACCGTCTAGAAGCTGAACTGATAGGTATGAATGGAAGTTTTGTCAAAGGCTACCCCAATTATTATCTTCAAAAGTTATTTGTTCATCACGAACCTTTTATTTGGAGTCCCATCAAACCGTCAAATTTTAAAAAAGGAATTTACTGCAAAGATGGACCATTATCCGATGGCTTTTTAGCAGGAATTCCTGCTTCGAATAATATTGAAATAATTTACTTGAATGGTACTAACATTTCAGATGAAGCCATTTCTTCACTCTTGAGATATCCTAACATCACTCAGCTAGGGCTTCCTAATTGTCAAGTTAAAGGTGCTCAATTCCATTTATTAAAAAATTTCAAAAAACTAACCTATATTAATTTTGAAGGGACTCAAATAAAGGACTCATCTGTTAAAGAAATTTCTAAACTGTCAAATCTGAAAGATATTAATCTCAGTAATACTTCTATCACCGACAAAAGCATACCGTTTTTTATTAAAATGAAATCGCTTCAATCTTTGAATATCGAAGGAACAAAGATCACAAAAAAAGGTGTTCAGGAACTCATAACCAAAATGCCGAACTGCACGATTAGTTATTAACACGGGATGAAGTTCAATCGTCAAGCACAGCCAAGTGAAGAATGTTTTCTGGTGGCTTTTCAAATGATAAGGAATATGTCCTTTTAAAACAGTGAACCCTGCGACTTCACTTCATCCAGGCATTCGGGGCCATTGTTTTTGGGGGAGTTCACCAGCTTGCTCACCGGGTAAATCTTGAACTCATCAGCAGGATAGGTTGTCAATAACGATTGTAAACTGGAAGCGGTTTGTGTTTGGTGGTCCAGCCATTGTTCGTGGTTTTCTTTAGGCAATATGACAGGCATTCTTTCATGCAGATCAGAAAGAAGTTCGTTTGCTTCGGTGGTCAGGATTGTGCAAGTTTCCAGTTCCGATCCATCATTCCCCTGCCAGATTTCCCAGAGACCTGCAAAAGCAAACAGTTCCTGATTTTTCAGCCCGATATGATAAGGTTGTTTCTCTTTACCTCCGATTGATTTCCATTCATAAAAGCCATCTGCAGGGATCAGGCATCTGCGATAATGGAACGGTCCTTTGAACGAAGGTTTTTCAAAAGCGGTTTCACTTCGGGCGTTGATCATTTTTCCACTTTGGGTCGTGTCATTGGCCCATTGTGGAACAAGCCCCCATTGGGCATGTGCGATTTCACGGCTGCCATTGACCTGTTTAATAATCATGACTGGTTGCGTGGGAGCAATAT
>JAJRVU010000344.1 GCA_024277145.1 Planctomycetota bacterium | reverse complement strand
CTTATTGCCAGTTCTTTTTTTCCCATCGTACAGCATGTTAATTAATAAACATCAAGAACGAATTGTCGGGAATAGATGTTACTCCATAAAAAAAGCTCCCTCATCATGAAGGAGCTTTTTAGTTATTTGATTTTAAAGATAACCGCTGGAACCAGAAATTCCTGTTATCCGATTAGCAATCGATATTGATTAGCTAATGCCATTCAGTCGGTTAATGCGAGCACGTCTTTCTGCTCTTCGTCGTGCGCGTCTTTCTTCGTCACTTGGTTTTTCGTAATATTCCCGCCGACGCATTTCTTTTTTAATGCCAGCATGTTCTACTAATTTACGAAAACGCTTTACAGCATCGTTGATTGACTCTCTCTCTCTCAAACGCAACTTAACCACAAATGACTCCTTAATGTCTTTCAAATAGAGATAATATATTTTGAATAATGATCACGAGGACCATCTTTTTTCTGTTTTCAGATGTGCAAAATGACCTAAGAACCATAGTGCACGCATGATCCCTGTTAAGCCAAGGATTCATGGAACATTAAAGGATAGCAGATTGATCTGGTTTCGCAAACGCTAACCGTCGGGAATTATCATCTCGTTACGGGATTTTTTTCATGGCAAACAATTATACGAATCATATCGGAAAGGGATCGCCAGAAATCTGATTTTGTAGGGTCTGCTATGCAGACCGAAATTAAAACATTAACCTATGAACAATGGTCTGCACAGCAGACCCTACTGATGCACGTTAAAAATCATGGGTTTTTAAGGATCTTAACCCTATTCGGAAAGAAGCCCCAGATTGACCAGTTTTTGCCTGCATTCGTCTCTTTCCCTGCACCTTTTCAGCTCTTTCCAGTCAGTATATTGAGAATTCAGGAACTCTTCTTCCGAGAAGGGCGGGCTTGATTGGGATGACTGAGAGAGGTTTTTAATGACTTCTTTATCCAGCCGAGTCAGAAACATTCCCCCCATGCGGTAATCGACAAAAGATTCCCAGACGATTGGAAACAATGGCTTAACGATTTTTTCCCCGATGGTGGTCGCATAATCACGGATTTCCTGCTGAGCGTGGGAATCCATTCGCAAGCTGAGAAAATGTAGCAGATTATGAAGATCAACCTTCCAGTACGCTTCGGTGTAAGTGGATAAAGGCAGGTCTTTTCTTGCCTGTTCCCGGGCGACTCCCGCTTCCAGCCGATCTGCGTAGAGCTTTTTGGCACCATCCTGAAACTCTTTTTCAGAAGCTGTCAGTTTTTCCCCTTCATCAAGAGAGAGAAGATCGCCACTACCTTGTCGGTTGTTTTCTGCCTGGGATCGCCATTGATCGGGTGTCGTTGTTTGAGAAGCATCAATCGCAATGGAATACCGCGTGGAATATTCGTTGACGTTTGCAGTTCGGTGACGTATCCACTGTCTCCAGCAGTCCATAGGGACCCGAACAAGAATTTTAATTTCAGCCATCTCAAATGGCGTGGTGTGCCGATGTCGCAATAAATAACGGATCAGGGTGCGGTCATCCGAGACCTTTTTGGTTCCTTCTCCATAGCTGACGCGGGCAGCCTGAACAACTGAACTGTCATCTCCCATCACATCCACCAGACAGACAAAGCCGTCATCGAGAACGGAAAACTTTTCCCATCGTAGCTCTTCCACCAGTTCAGACCGAGAAGTCATATTCGAGTATCCCCTGCAAAATCCGTTAAAAAATCAAAATACCATCGGAAAAACAGATCGTACCCGAGAGAGGAATCGGACGCAAGCAATGCGCCAATTCAAACAAATATCAGCAGGAAAATAGAAGGCCCGGTCAGAAATATTATTTTCAGTCGCCTACATCAATGCCATGATCTCTCAGTTTTTTCAAACCTTCTTCTGAAACCTGAGTCTTGCTCACAAAACATATTTCAAGGTTAGGCATGGATAATATATACGGGATGGATTTATCAGTAATCTTTGTTTCAGTAAGATCAAGATTTTTTATTGAACGGTTTTCTTTTAAGAATTCAATTCCTCGGTCAGTAATATTTGTTTTGCTTAATATTAAATCCTCAAGGTTGGGTAATTTTGCTAACAGTTCGAGGCTTCGATCAGTAATATTTGTCTTATCTAAATAGAGAAGTTCCAATTTATTTATTTGAGAAAGATGGCTGATGCCTTCATCACCAATAGCATTGGAGCCAATGACTAATTGAACCAGATTTTTTAAAGACTGCAAGTGTTTTAGAGATGCATCAGTAATTTTCAAATCCGGTGCAAGCAATGTTTTAAGATTTGACATGGATGAAATATATTTAAGCCCTTTATCGTTAACTTTTGTATTCCCAATTCCAAGATATGATAATTGATCATTATCCCTGAGTTTATACAGCAGATCATTAGAGATATTTGTCTCTGCTACCAGCAGTTTTCTAACATGCCTGCATTTTGACAGATAGACAGCTCCGCCATCATCTATTTTTGTGTTGTTAAGTCGAACTTCTACCAGATTAGGGAATTTTGAAAGTGCTTTTAAACCTTTGTTTGTAATACTTGTATTATCAAGATAAATTGCGATTACGGAAGCTGATTCTGGTAGACGGTTCAGCATGTCATCGGTGATTCTGGATTCCTCAAAATAAAGAGTTTCGATCTCTCCCAGATTATTCGCCAGAAATCCAAACCATGAAAACCATTTTGAATTGGCATACGATGGAGACAAATCGTCAAACACCGATTTAAGAGCTGTCTCTTTTCTCATAATTCTGCTACCAAATGTATTAGGATCTTTTAATCCCAGTTCAACCCGTTTCCATACATTTGCTTCCTGAACAATTTGGTACGATTTGAAAAACCCGTAAGCAAAAAACAGAAGCAGCAGTGAAAGAATGATCATCCTGCTCCTGCTCCATTTTTTCTTGTTTTGTTTTTCAGGTTTCATATTGCTGGTTATAAAGAGAGGGTGAAACATTATTTGAACCGACTACTAACGTTCAGATATCTTAGCATCTATTTCCGTTTCGTTCGATACCTGAATTAAGAGCACCTGAGAAATATCTGCAGGGCAATTCAGGTTGTATATGGAAAAACTTCGCAGGGTTTATTAGATCTCCTGTAGAAACGCTCTAAAACGCCCGATAAACAAGGTTCCCTGCAATATCAGACCTTGAGTTTGCCTGCAGGATGGTCCATAATCGACTACTACTAATCACCCTGGCGCTAATAACCCTGGCGATAATCATTCTGGAAAGAATTATTCCGAATAGCTGAACTGTTATTTAATCTGACATTAGAGGAACTAAAAGCATGACATCTCCTAAACAGAATCGACGTGATTTTTTAAAGACGACATCTGCAGCAGCGGTTGCAGGAAGTACCCCGTTCTGGTTTTCCACTCAGCAATCTCTTGCGAACAATTTTAAAGCAGCAAGTGAACGTCCCGTGATCGGTTGCATTGGAACAGGAAGTCGATGGAATGCAGTTGGTCCTAACGCGATGAAATTCGGCGATTGCGTTGCTGTTTGTGATGCGGATGCAAACCATGCAAATGCTGGTCAGAAAAAGGTTCTTGGAATCCAGAAAAAGAAAGGATCTGACAGGCACGTTGATGTGTATGAAGATTACAGAAAAATTCTGGAACGAAAAGATATTGAAGTTGTGACAATTGTCACTCCTGACCATTGGCATACAAAAATTGCAGTGGAAGCGATGAAAGCCGGCAAAGATGTTTATTGTGAAAAACCGTTGACGCTGACTATTGATGAAGGAAAAATCATCAGGAAAGTTCAGGAAGAAACAGGACAAGTTTTTCAGGTGGGAACCCAGCAGAGAAGTGAAATGGGACAACGTTTCCTCCAGGCACTTGGCATTGTCAAAGAAGGACGACTGGGGGACATTAAAAAAGTAGTCTGTGGAATTGGCGGAGTGGGAGCAAGTGGTCCTTTGAAAAAAGAACCTGTTCCTAAAGGGCTTAACTGGGAACTCTGGCAGGGACAAACTCAGCTTGTTGATTACATTCCAAAACGCTGTCATTATGAATTCCGATGGTGGTACGAATACTCTGGCGGAAAAATGACTGACTGGGGTGCACATCATGTTGATATTGCTCAATGGATTATAGGCATGGACCATTCCGGACCAACTTTAGTTGAACCAGTCAAAGCAACTCATCCGGTTCCCTTAAAGAATGGTTATCCGACAAAAGACAATGAATACAACGTGGCTACCAGTTTTGTTGTTCGAGCACTTTTCCCAAATAAAGCGGAAATGGAAATTCGAAGCGATACCGACAATGGCATTCTTGTTGAAGGAACAAAAGGACGTATGTTTGTCAGCCGGGGTAGCTTGAAAGGAAAACCAGTGGAAGATTTGGCGAAGAATCCTCTTGCTGAAGATACCATCAAGAAGCTTTACAAAGGAAAGCAGCCGGGCGATCACATGGGGAACTTCATGGAATGCGTCAAACTTCGTGAAGAACCGATTTCTGATGTCAAAACGCATCACCGAACGATGACAACCTGTCACCTTGCCAACATTGCAATCCGATTGGGTCGTTCACTTAACTGGAATCCTGAAACCGAAATGATTGAAGGAGATTCCGACGCAGCCAAATGGCAAGCACGCGAGCAACGAAAAGGTTATGAAATCGAATCCTGATTCGATTATTTAACACGGTATCGTTTTCAAATAAGAAACGGGGATGACTTCGGTTGTCTCCGTTTTTTTATGACTGGAATATCAAGGAAAAGATTTCACATAGAGAAAAGTGTAGGGTCTGCTGTGCAGACCAATGAATGCAGAGAAAAACAGGGAATCAACGATGGCGGTTCCAATGTAAAGACAACGGTGCAATTGCAATCGCCAGAATCGGTATCAAAAGAGGTATGAGAATCACAATTGGGTAATAATACCATTCCAAAACGAGATTCGGTTTCAACCAAAAACCTAATCCCCAGATCACCAAAAATGTGCTGACCCAAATTCCTAACAGCTTTTTAATTTCAGCCCCTTGCATTAATTTTTTCTTGAAATTGATTCTCAAAAACCAAACCAATGAAACCAATCCTGAAAATAGAATCAGGAACGGAATTGCATCGAAAAACTTACGAAGAAAATCTTCTAAAATTGGATAATTTCTCGAATAGATAGCAAGCCCCACAAACAGAAAATAGGAACCGAAGAAGCTGAGAATGCTTGTTGCAATCACCCATGATCGTCCCGTCAAACCAATGGCCAGAGTAGTGATGTTTAATAGCCAGGCAAGGGCTACCGGAGCTGCAAGTCCCAGGGGAATAATAACTGCTAATTCGAAAACTGAAACTTTTGTTACATCAGAAAATGTTTCTTGAAAAATAAGTCTGTAGTTGCGAGGCTCTAAAAAGGAACCGATAAATAGGAACCCATGGAACCCCAGATACCCAACAATGAATAACAGGTAAATAGCTGAATAGGTCATTAGAATACTTTTGAAACCAGCGCGATATTTTGCTTGAATCATCTGCCCGCAAGTAATCGGCTTGGCAAGCACAAATGATTGAATTTTTTTATCTCCTCTTGAATGTCCAAACCGGGCAAAAACAAACCCAAAGATGAGTGATAGAAGAATAGGAATCCAAATGAGTATAAGTAGAATAGCTGGTTCCCAACGATATTCAGAGAAATATTTACCAACCGCTACTAAAAGAACCAAAGGCGTGATAATTCCCATACTGGCCGGAAGATTGATCCAATTTGCTCTCCATTCATACCAGTCCATCGCTTGTTCCGCTGTTTGAAAAACGGGAGCTTTGCGGAGAATCCGGTTTTCTATTTTTTCAAATCCAGATTTGAACCAACGCCAATCAGGAACATCACCACGCCGGGCACGGGCAACACTATCTAAAGCAGTGAAATAAGCAACGATAATCAAGGCACATATAATAACGACAATGATCGATTCAGGAACTGAATATTCAACACAAACCAGAGGGACAGCAAACAAAATCATATAACCAATCGCTGCAAAAATGACTCGCGCAACCGCTGAACCGAATGGTCTCCATGCAAAAACTTGTGACCAGGCCAGAATACAAGCAGCGAAGACAGGTGGCCAGATTTT
>JAJRVU010000343.1 GCA_024277145.1 Planctomycetota bacterium | reverse complement strand
CCGTCTGTCATCGAACTTGTAGTCCCGGAGATCCCGATGTTGACCCCGTGTATAAACAATTGCAAGGAACAGAAATTGGAGGCTTTGCAACCATTATAGAATTAGCAAGGGGCGGCACGACAATTTGTTTTTAGTATAATTCGATATATTTTCAATCAATTATTGCATCTCAACTTCGCTCATTTTTTGTAAATGAAACCATTCTTCATATTGCCTTGCATCCATCGGTTTTCCAAAATAATATCCTTGCAAAGTAGTGCAACCGCTTTCAGATAATATTTCCGCTTGCTCAAGGGTTTCCACACCTTCAGCTACAATCGACAGTCCCAGCCCTTTGCCAAGAGAAATAATTGACCTGACAATAGCATTTGACTGGCTGTCATGGGTAATATCTCGTACAAATGAAATGTCTATTTTCAATGTATTGATAGGAAAAGTCTTCAAATAACTCAAAGAAGAGTACCCGGTACCAAAGTCATCAATTGCAACCCGAAAACCGAGTGATGAAAGTTTGTCGATCACGGATATTGCATGCTCGACATCATCCATCATTGCGTTTTCAGTTATTTCAAGTTCCAGCCATTCAGCTTGAGCCCCTGTTTCCTCCAGGATTTTGATCAGTTGCTCAATAAAATCGGGATGCCGAAGTTGATGAGGGGAGACATTCACTGCGATAGTTGGCAATAAACCAGAAGCAAACCATTCATACGCCTGGATAGCAGACTGTCGTAAGACTTGTTCACCCAATTCAAGAATGAGACCTGTCTGTTCTGCAATTGGAATAAAATCAGCCGGAGAAATGAATTCGCCATCCTGAGTTTGCCAACGAGCAAGAGCTTCACACCCTACCGGCATTTTAGTAATTGCACAGACTTTTGGTTGAAAATATGGTCTGATTTCACCTTCCCTGAGTGCCTTACGTAATTTTGTGTGAACCTGATGACGGGTATTCACACCATCTTGCATCTCGGACGTAAAGATTCGAACACGATTCTTTCCATCCTCTTTGGCAGCATACATTGCAATATCTGCATTACACATCAATGCACCAATATCGGTTCCGTGTTCCGGGTAACTTGTCACACCAATACTCAAACCGACCACTGCATCTGCATTTCCAATACTGAATGGTTCTCGGAATGCTATCAGGAGTTCATTCAGTTTTTGTTGTAAATATCCAGGCTCATTATTCCCTTCAGAAAGAATGATTGCAAACTCATCACCACCAAACCTCGCTACAAAGGCATCATCGCCAATAATGCATTTAATCCGTCTACCAACTGATTGAAGTAAACGGTCACCTGCTGCATGTCCGGAAGAATCGTTGACATGTTTGAAATCATCAAGATCAAGAAAACAGATTGTAACATGATTTCCTGTTGAATTATAATCCTGTATCAAACACTGCAACTGTTCCCTGAAATAGCGACGATTGGGAAGCCCGGTTAAAGTGTCAAATTGAGCCTGATACCGTAATTCTGCCTGAGTATTTTCGAGTTCTGTAATATCAGATACTAATGCAATAATTCGATTTGATTTTTCAGTCGTTTCCAATGAAGGACTTAGTGAAACCCAGAAAGAAAACCTACTATTGTTTTCACCATTAACGCTTGCTTTGCCTGACCATGAATTTCCCATTGCAACTGTTTGAAGGACGCTTTCAAATTCACTGAGATCAAATGCCAGTATTTCATTGAAAGGTTTCCCTACAAAGTTCTGATCGCCAGTGATCATGTTCAGGAATGCCGGATTTGCTTCACAGACTTGACCGTCTGGTGATAGAATAGCAACCCCTTCAGAGGCTCCATTAAACACGCTTGCAAGCAAACGTAATCGGTCTTCGCGAAGTCGATCTTCCGTAATATCGCGTGATGTTGCAACAATAAATTGGTCACCTGAAGTTGTTTCATTAAAAAGAGATCGATTAATCGATACAATTTTGTGCGTCCCATCAAGTTGAAATAATTGATGTTCAGTCGTCTTGGACTCTCCGGTTGAAACTAATTGATCTTCAATTTCACCCAGGCGTTCCCCTAAATTACTTGGAAGTAACAGATTGGCATCCTGTCCGATTATTTCTTCTCGGGTGACCCCATGTGCTAAACAAAATGCTTTATTTGCTAATACAACTTTATGGTCCGTTGTCTTCACGGAAAGTTGATCTGGAACAGCGTTGATAATGTTATCTACAAAGTTACTATGTTGCCGTAATTCTACTTCATGCTGTTTACGAGCAGTAATATCACGAACAACAACCAGAACATGCTCTGTGTTTTGCATGCTGAAAGTGTTCAGCGTAATTTCACCCCAGAATGAATTACCGGTAGTCCCTTGAAATAACACTTCTATTGAAGAGACATTCTGAGTTGTAACAGCGTCATACATCTCTTTCAAGTTAGACGAAGCAGATGAACCATTTTCAAAACAGGCAGATTCAAAAGAATTTGGCCATGCTCCGATAATATCATCACGCTGACACCCAAATAATTTTAAAGCATTATCATTGCAAGCCGTACATTTACGGTTCTGAAACACCAGAACACCGTCATGTGATCGTTCAAAAATGGTATCAGCCAGACGTTGTGTGTCTTGAGCTGCCTGCTCTGCTACTGACCTCGCTACAAACAGTTGCTGTTTTGTCGTTTCAAGTTCGTCAATAATTTCTGCAGAATGAACAATTGCATCAGCTTGTGCACAAGCCAGTGTTTCAGATTGTTCTGTCATCCTGGTTAACTGAAGTTCCTTTTCAGACAAGGCTTCCCGCATCTCTTCGAGTGAATTTGCAAGCTCATTTATCAGGTAGTCATCGCCTTCTGGTGCATCTTCGGAAATAATTTTCAGGATGGAATCGACACGATCAACCAATTCCCCTGATTCCGTTTTATCAGAAGAGTTATTATTTTCAATTGTTTGTGTCGACTTATTCGAATTCGACATTACTATTCCCCTGGTCACAAAGGCCGTATTTCTTCAGTTCGTATTCAGATATTTAAATATTCAGATAAACAGTGTTGTATTGGCTGTTGCTGCTTCGTCCACAAACTTTGCAACCCCGCAATACTCAATACCGGGATAGTCAATCAGTTCTTCCCGGCGAATTCCCATTAATTGCATGGACATTTCACAAATACGAATAATGACACCAAGCTCAGCAGCAGTTTTAATCAACGTATCCAAGTCAGCTATGTTCTTTTTTTTCATTTCTCGATCCATCAGTACTCGTCCCAGCCCATACATATCCATATTGGAAAGTTTGGTTCCCCTTAATGAAGAAGGAAGCATCCATCCGAAGGCTCTTTCGACAATTGATTTTTTCCCGAATTGTGGTCCACCTTTTTTAAGAGCAGAAGTTGCCCAGAAAGTAAAAAACATTTTGACTTCCATACCACAGGCAGCAGCACCGGTTGCCATCACAAACGCCGCCAGTAATCGATCTCGGTGTGCCCCAAAAACAAGTAAATTAAGACAGTTTGTGTCCGGAGCTTTTTCCGACTTCTTTTCCAGTTGCTCTATTCGATTTTGTAGCTCGGCTAACGTTGTTGTATCGTGATTAACATCAGTCACGACAGGACTGTCAGTTAGGGTTTCAACAACCATTGGAAACTTACTTCCGTTCAAAATATTTTTGCTTAACGATTAAAACGAATATGCAAGCTGATCCTGCACATTCCATAGGGTATATGACGTAAACCTATGTCATTATTTTTCTAAGGATTGTTTCGTTTAAACATCATCAGGAATTAATATGAATAAACTGGTCCGAAAAGACCGATTATGAGGATGGTTGTATTATTAACGACAAAGAAAAGAGTTAAGCATCTTGAATTGCACCAATGAGATGCTCGTTCCGTAACAAGATTGATGTCGTTATTTCATTACAGAGAATAATCTTACGAGGTGAAGGCAATTAGAGCAGTGGCTCAGTTAGAATAATGGTACTTGGGCATTCCCATACAAAGTTGATAATTCTTAGTAACAAAATCACTCTGTCATACCAACAAAAAAAGGGTTCACGGTGATTAACCACGAACCCTTAAAATAAAATGCGCAAGAGAGGACTTGAACCTCCACGGGATTACTCCCACTAGCCCCTCAAGCTAGCGCGTCTGCCAATTCCGCCACTTGCGCAAACGAAGACTCAATATATGACACCATATGTCTTATTAAGTTCTCAGATAT
>JAJRVU010000342.1 GCA_024277145.1 Planctomycetota bacterium | reverse complement strand
CCCAAACAATATGATACTTTAAATAGTATACTGAGTGACCTGATTTGATATATTCCATTCACAAAGTATACCACCGTCGGGTTCATTCACCCACGGGTAAACCCGTGGTGCTCTGCCTACGGCCACATAGAATTGACTATGTAAAGATGCTCCATCTTTTTCTGATTTTTAATTTATCTGTATTGATTCCATAATGAGTGAAGATTTTTTTTCGCCTTTAGTCGAACAAGCCATTCGGTTAGCTGCCATTGCCCACGTTAATCAAAAACGCAAGCATACTGAAATTCCTTACCTGTCTCATTTAATGCATGTCGCCATGATATTGATCAAAGCAGGATTTCAGGACGAAACAGTTCTGGCAGCAGCAATCCTTCATGATGTTGTCGAAGATACTTCGTTCAGCCAGGAAGATATCGTCAGGGAATTTCCTGGAAAAGTTGCTGATCTGGTTGAGATTCTTACGGAAATTAAAGAAGACGAGAATGGTGAAAAGAAAACCTGGCAGGAAAGAAAAGATCATCACATCGAAGAAATTCAGGCAGCCCCCCTGGAAGCCCGCGCGATTCTTCTTGCTGACAAGCTTCATAATTTGAATACGATTCTTCTGGACCAGGAGGGTAATGAGAATTTCTGGGATCGATTTAACGCATCCGGAGAAAAGTTACTCTGGTATTATCGAACGATTGTTGAATTGGCAGCGAAAGATCAGCCTGAATCTTTACAGAACCTTGCCCGGGATTGTTTTCATGTGCTGGACCAACTCGAATCAAACTGAAAGAACTCTCTTCAACACCAAATAAAAAGTTACCCAGTGTTGGAAACCTCAGATATTTTCTGAGGAAGCATTCACTGGTTGGTACTGATGATGTAACCGTTCAATTGCATCAGTGGGTGTCATGTTAAACAAGGCTCGCCCGCCGGTTCCCCAGAGACCGTGTTGACAATGAAAAATGGCGGACGCTTCTTTGAGATCATGAACCGCTTCAACATCTTCCATGTCTCCTCCTTCGATTGCTTCAAAAGAAAGTGTAACCGAAACAAACGCAGTAAAAAGTCCCGTTTCCCGGTCACTTGCAAATGTGACATCAGCATGCCAATCGCAATCAACCCATTTCAATCCTCGAGGTTTCCCTTTACAAGAGGCCAGGTCAAAAAACTTGGCTTCCAGATGTTCTCGTTTGATTTTAAACAGTTCAATCGCTTTCTGGTTCTCTTTTTTTCGCCTTGCTTCACGCACCGGTTTCCAGAAAAGAACAATCCCAACTAAAGCAACCAACAATATCAATATCAATATAGAATAGAATATTGGAGAAGATAACATGGTGAGCAAACAATTAAAAAATTCAAAGGCTGAAGAAAAACTGATCCGCAAAACAGACGTTGTATTATACCAATGAAAAATCTCGAAGATAAGGTTGATCTGACAACATTGACTGGAAATTCAGATTGTTATGACGGAACAGCAAAAACTGTCTCTGAATGAGATCAGGAATTGGGGGTTACTGGTTGCGGATTCGAAATATCTATTTATGATATTCCCTATTGCTACTTTGTTTTTTTGATGTCCCCTTCATTACTGTTGTATTTCAACAAGTGTATTGCATCAAGATATCCAATTTACCCATTATTGAATGAAGAAAGAAGTCCCATGCCTTTACTCGGTGCCCACATGTCAATTGCAGGTGGATATTACAAAGCAGTTCGGGCTGCTGCTGATTTGGGAATGGATTGTGTTCAGATATTTACAAAAAATAACAACCAGTGGAAAGGAAAGCCCCTGTTGGATTCCGATATCAAAGCATTCAAGGATGCGATTGAGGAAACTGGAATTCAAGCCCCCTGTTCGCACGACAGCTACCTGATTAATCTTGCAAGCCCGAAAGATGAACTGTGGGAAAAATCTACAGATGCAATGATTATTGAACTGGAACGTGCAGAAGCATTAGGATTAATTGGCGTTGTAATGCATCCCGGAAGTTTTGTTGAGTCTTCTGAAGAGAAAGGACTGGAGCGAATTGTTAAGGCTTTGAATCAGGTCATCCGGAAGACAAAAGGATTTGATGTCGAAATCTGGTTGGAAGCAACTGCAGGACAAGGAACGAACCTCGGTCATCGTTTTGAACACCTTCAATACATTATTGAAAATGTGAAAGATAGTTCCCGCCTGGGTGTTTGCATTGATACCTGTCATATTTTTGCAGCAGGTTACGCTCTTGATACAAAAAAACAATACGAAAAAACGATGGACGAATTCGACGATCTGGTTGGCATAGATCGAATCAAATCTTTTCACCTGAATGACAGCAAAAAAGAATTCGGAAGCAGGGTAGATCGGCACGAACAGATTGGGGATGGTTTTCTAGGATTAAAACCGTTCAAACATATTCTGAATGACCCGCGATTTAAGGATCTCCCCATGTATATGGAGACTCCCAAAGGGGAAACGGATGGAGTGGCGTGGGATTCTGTCAACTTGAACAAATTAAGAAAAATGATCAAAAAAACTAAGAAGTAATTGCTTTTCAAACTGTGAATGTCTCTTTTTCGACATCCCTCAACCTCATCTTATATTGCCTATTTTCTGCACGTGATAAAACAGGATCGTTCTTCAGGTACAGTCCCTAAAATTACACTAACTGGAAGAATCCGCTTACGAGCTAAGCTCAATCTAACCGATTCTGAGGATAGAGACGCTTATTTAATGTATTCAATTATGTGATGAATTGAATCGGATTACGTTTCTGGCAGATGAATCACAACCGTTTCTGGTTTTTCGTTCAACAGATAACACAGGAACAACCTCAGCTCAAAACAAGATAATATCAGGAAACAAACGGAATTTTAAACAACGATCAACGTTGCATTTTTTATTCCATTTGGATTGTTCAACACAAGGGAGAATCAGGTTATGGCATGGATTGCCTTCACCCGTAAAAATATCATGTTTCGTTTATCTATCTTATTGCTAGCTTGTACTTTTGTATCAGGTTGTGCACAAGGCCCCAAAGCATTTTTTGCAAACGCGTGGGATTCCGGGCGTGATGGTGCTGCCAATCTTGCACAGAAAATGCCTTGGAAGAAAAACTCCGAGGAAGATGAAGCGATTGTAGAAAACGAAGAGGATGAGAATGGTGTTCGAACTGTAAGCATGCAGGAACCGGAAGATAAAACCGGGTCTGTCTTTTCTTCATGGGTTCGTAAAGGATCCAAACATGAGAAAATTGCAGCTGATCCATTCCTGGACCAATCCTGGGTTAAAAAAGCGCAAAAAGAGAATTCGAGAAAAGAGAAGAAAATCAGCCATGTTTCGTTGGAAACAAAAGAAAAGAATTCCCTGGCGAAAAGTTCTAAATCTAAAGAAACCCGTTCTGAACTTGATCTGCTTCTTGAAGGGATAAGCCCCTCTGGAGAATCAGAAGATGATACAGATATTTCATTCGATAAAAATGAATTTGTTGATGGAGTGGACAGTAACCTGGACGAATTACGGGCATCGTTGAAAAAAGATACCCAAAGCAATAACGATCTGGTCATTCCAGAACTCAAAAATAATGACTCAAAAGAACTTGTTGAAAAGAAAATGATCCTGGCTGAAACATTCCTGGTTAAAGGGGATATTAAATCAGCCAGAAAGAAAGCACTGGAAGCGCAGACTATTGTTGAAAAAGAAAATCTGGTTTATCAGGAAGATTCACCTTCAGAGTTTCTGGATCGAATCAACCTGGAAAAAGAACCGATCGCTGATAAAAAGAAAATTACAGATTCATTTGATTCATTCGCATCAAATGATAATCCTTTGAAAATCAGCAAGAAAAAAAGTACAAAAAAGAAATCCCGAATCAATATGGCCTTCCCATATGATTCTTCAAAAGATGGGTGGAAATCGGAAAGCAAAGTTTCTAAAAAAACCCGCTCAACTAGTTTCAAAGGTTCATCAGAGTTTGCCCGTTCATCTGGTTTCGCCCCTTCATCTAGCTTTGACAGTTTCAGCCAGAAAATTCAACCACAGAGCAAATCTGACACAGGGATGATTGTTGATACAGATTCACTGACTGAAAGAGAAAATATCCGGGAAGATTATAAGAAGAGACATAAAACTAAAAAAACTCAAATCCGTATTACCCCAAGGTCTTCTGACGATAGCTGGGACACATCAGCGTTAAATCAGGAAATCAAAAAAGCGGAAAAAACAGTTCAGTCAGAACAAAAAAACGCTATCAAATCACAGGTAGTAACAGGAAATGTCAAAGCGAATTCTCATTCAAAAATCAAGTTAGCTTCACATGAAAAGAATTTATTGACCTCTATGGGAAACATGAAAGTCGTTAAAAATCCTGTTCAAATCAAAGTTGATAAAAATGATTTTCTTTATCCGGATGAAGAAGATGAAGCCCTGAGCATTTCGGAAGAAGAAATTTCCCTGGCTCCTATTGGAGGGGGATTTCCGAATGACGAATACTTTGAAAATGAAGAGGCAAAACGAAAAATCAGTTCTTTTGCATACCTGATTTCAGCGGGGCTGTTTATTTTCGGACTTACTTTCATGTTTTACCGAAAGTTACGAAGAGCTAAATTAATCTGAATTCATCCACTCGCTGCTAAAAGTTCTGAATTGAATCCATTTATAAAAAAGACCATCAGGATTGATATGTTTACATTCTTTCTGTTACTTATCCTGAAGCGGATTCGTTCCTGACTCGCTCATTTAAAGCCGATATTGTCGGTTATCGGGGTTGTGTGACTCCTCATTGCTTTCCCGGTTATTCTGGCCGATTTCCTCTGATTCTTTCTGAAACATTCCCTGCGACCTCTAACTGTGACCTATATTTTCAACACGTTTGAATCAAGATGTTTGATCAAATAGAAATAACAAGTGGTCCTCACGTATTCTTCAATAGAGAACAATTCTCCATTGAAAGAGTTTAATGAGCATAACAGAGTTTGCAGGACCCGTTCTCATTTAATAAAGAGCCAATGTAGCAATGCAGGAGAAAAACATGTCTAACGATCCATGGAGTCGGCCGACACTGAAAGATTTACAGCAAATACTTGAAAATATTGAAAAGAACAACGGTTTGAATTTGCGAGAAACAGATCGTCTGGAACTATCTGTCCCTGCAGAAATCGTCACCAGCCGTGGTAATACTGTTGAAGCAATGACACGAGAAATCAGCCGGGAAGGAATGGGACTTCTTCATCGAGGATCAATGAGCCCCGGACTGGTTACAATTAAAATGTCCAGTGAAACAAAGAACTTTGAATACAAGGTCCAATTGGAATGGTGTCACCCCGTTGAAAAAGGAATGTTTTTCAGTGGTGGTCGATTCATCCGCGACAAAGACAAAGATTCAAAAAAGAACAAGGAAAAAGAATAGGGATCAGAAACCCTGCCCTTTTTTGAAACAGAATTCTATACAGAGACTGAAGCTGGCTTGATGCCAGCTTTTTTTATGGAGTTGACGTCATCAAACATTTGACTTTAAGAACTAATGTCATTTCAGCCTGATAAAATATACTGATTATTCCGAGACTGCCCCTGCCTATCTTTCATTCCACCCAAGTCAGAGCCCAAGCCGGAATTTATATCGATATGAATAAAGAAATCGTTCGATACGATAATAACGGAATGTTTTTTCTAACAAAACATGGCGTGTAAGAGCATAATCTGCTCTTACTTCAAAATGGATTTTGAAGTTTTTCAGCTAAGCTTCAGGGCTTACCTGAGTAAGGATTAAACTCTGGTTTTCTATGCTCGCTCAGTTCTACCGAAAATACAGTAAACAAATATTATGGGGATTGGCCATTTCGTTTCCAATCCTGATAGTCCTTTCTGATCAAATTCCTGTCAACAACGACATCGAAACCTGGCTTCCAGAACATTCTTCCGTCCGAGAAACCTATAATGAATTCAAAGAGACCTTCGGTGGCGAAGAAATTATATTAATCGGGCTGAATCAGGAAAAAACATCACCTCGCCTTGTTCATTCCATCATGAAGCGAATTGAACGCCTGGAAGAAGTCGACCAATGTTGGGATTCCAAGCAGTTGACGGAATCGATGAATCAACTGGGAGTGACTGAAAATGAAATCCAGAATCGGCTGGAAGGATTGGTCTATTCAGAAGACCGGAAGCTTTCTGCCATCATTATTGCCCCTTCTGCAAAAGGGTATACTGATCGTATCGGGACTGTGGCAAAAATCAGGGAAGAGCTGAGTTATTGTCAAATCAAAGATGAAGACTATCATCTTGCAGGAGCACCCGTAATTGTTGCGGAACTTGACCGCCTCGGCAACAAAGAAAACAGCGAACGTTTTTTCCTGTTCACTCTGCTCGTCTCGCTAGTGCTTCTTTATTTTTCTCTTCGCGATTGGAAACTCTCCTTATCCATACTCGCTTTAACCGTCTGGGCAATTAAATTAACAGATTCCATGATCTGGGCAGCGGGTGGTGAAATGAATTTCATCATGGGTGCGTTGGGTGTCATGGTGATGGTTTTTACTTTAGCGGTTTCGATTCACTTCATTCATTATTACAAAACAGCTATGGGTTCTCACGATCCGCTCGGAACAGCACTCAAGCTGGCTTGGAAACCTTGTTTTCTTGCAACACTGACAACAAGTATTGGATTGGCCTCCCTTGCAGTCAGTGATATTCTACCCGTCAGACAATTTGGATACGCAGCTGCAGCAGGGTCAATCATTTCGCTTTTCACCGGGCTTGGTTTAACACCTGCTGTCATGATGGTACTTTCATCCCGGACTGAAAAATTCAAACATCGAAAAGAGAGTACCTTTTTTGCAGATTTCATTATTGAAAAACGAAAAACAGTAGCAATCCTCGCAGGGGGAATTGTCCTGGGATGCAGCATCGGACTTATGAATTTATCATCGTTGATCGATCCGCTCGACTTTCTGCCACGGGATTCCAAAATCCTGGCTGATGCGCGTACCATTCAAGATAATCTCTCTGGAACCAGTTCCATTGAAGCTGTTTTAAAATTGAAAGAAGACTTACCTGTCATCGACAAATTGACAGAAGTTCGTCGGATTGAACGAATCCTGTTAAGTCATCCCTGTATTTCAAAAACCGTTTCAGCAGCGACATTTTTTCCGAAAATATTCCCTGATAGCGCAATGGCAACGGCGAAGATCCTGAAAAAAGCACAGGCACAAAAAGGGGGAACCGATTATGTTGCAGGGCACGACACCCTCTGGAGAATCTCTGCAAGACTGAAGTTAGTTCCGGGGTATGTTGAATCAGAAGTCTATCACGAATTAAAAATGGAACTCGAAAAAGAACCGGTCACACTCACCGGGGTTTCTCCCCTGTTGGATAGCGCGCAAAAAGAAATTTTTGTCGGATTCTGGGAAAGCTTTTCGATGGCTTTTGTAATTATCACCGGCGTGATGATCATTGCATTGAAATCATTACGAATTGGCCTGCTTGCAATGATTCCCAACCTGACTCCAATCTGCATTGTCTTTGGGATTTTAGGTTGGTCAGATTTCCCTGTTGATATTGGAATGATGATGACGGGGAGTATTGCATTGGGAATTGCAGTAGACGGAACGTTTCATTTCCTGATCCGCTACAACGAATTAAAAAAGAATGATCAAACGGAATCGGTTGCAGTTCATGCAGCATTACACCAGACAGGAAAGCCAATTTTCCAGGCAGCAGCGATTGCAGGAATCGGAATGCTCGCCCTGTCAATGAGCATTTTTGTGCCGACAGCCCGGTTCGGATGGATGATGGCTGCCCTTCTTCTGACGGCTTTAATTGGCGACCTGGTTCTGCTCCCTGCAATCATGGCATTGACCGAGAAAAAGAAAACAAAGGTTGAACCAGAAATTGAACTGGAAATTGAATCTGAAATCAAAGAGCCTTACATTCTCAAAATGAGTGACTCTAAAAAAATGAAAAAGAAGAAACAGCCTGTCAATAAAATCTGAATCAGGAAATCATTTTCTTTTTATCCTTTGCAATGCTTATCCCAATCAAGGGATCGCGTTTCGCAGCTCAAACTGAACCATGGCAATTGGCTGTAACCTTTTCAGTTATTCTTCCCTTGTTGGTCTTTCTTGTTGGCAAACAACGATGACAAAACCCACTCGAATCGCTGGACATGGGGGATCGCATGCTGGTACGATGGAATGAATTGTAAGACCCTGAATGGTTAATGGTTTAAGATAGTTTCAATTGGAAATATCCAGAATACTGATAAAAAAGTGCAAAAGATGCCAGACCAGAAAAATTGCGGAAGGAATCGAGTGAAAATATTTCTACTGTTTTTATTCAGTGGATCATTGGGCTTATTCCCTATGACGGCTTCATCGCAAAATCCACTTGATAGTTTAACGCGCCAGATGGATTGGGTACCGAGACGGTCAAGTTCTGCGAATCCTAACCTTAAAAAAAATGGTGATAGCAAACCCATTCCAGTGGGAGAGGAACTGGTGATCGCAGATTTAAAAGGCCCGGGTGTGATCAATCACATATGGTGCACGATCAATTCAGGTGATATTTTCCACGGCCGGAGTCAAGTGTTACGTGTTTATTATGACGGTAATGACAAGCCAAGCGTGCAGGTCCCGTTAGGAGATTTTTTCGGAGTCGGACATGGCGCAGCAGCGGACTATCATTCTGCAGTGACCGTTGTCTCTTCGCATGGACGTTACCGGGCTTGCTATTGGCGAATGCCCTTTCATAAACAAATCAAAATCACCGTGACAAACGAAAGTAAATTCCGAACCGATTCATTCTATTTTTATGTGGATTGGGAAAAACATTCTGAACTTCCAAAAGATACCGTCTATTTTCATGCAAAATATCATCAGGAGAATCCAACATCGCCGGACGATTTTTTGCTACTGGACACAAAAGGACGTGGGCATTATGTCGGAACCGTCTTCTCTGCTCATCAGGCAGAGATTGGGTGGTTTGGCGAGGGAGACGACCGGTTCTTTATAGATGGTGAAAAGATTCCGTCGTTGAGCGGAACCGGAACGGAAGATTATTTTAATGATGCATGGGGATTCAGGCGTTTTAACACACCCTATTTTGGTGTTCCGCTATGGGAAGGTTATATGGCAGGTGATCGGGTCACTGCTTATCGCTGGCATCTACTTGACCCTGTGCCGTTTACTAAATCGTTAAAAGTCCAGATGGAAACAAGAGGCAGCGTTTTTACCGAAAAAATGGAGTTTAAGGGACAGTTCCTACCTCGTCAGGATTTTATCAGCACAGTTGCATTCTGGTACCAGTGGCCAGTAGTGAAATTCAAGAATTCACTCTGTCCAACTAAAGAACGAATTTCCAAATATAGAGTTATTCCCGCAGTTACTTTGGAAGTTCGCGCAAAACCAAAGGCTGGTCTTGTCAAATCAAAGAAAGAAATCATATATCGTTGCCCTGTTCCAGATGGTTCATTGGAAGTAGATTTCACTGTTCCTGAAGATGGTATGTATCAAGTTAATGTCATGATGCAATACGGCATCATCGGGGGAGTTTATCAACCGAGTGTAAACGGGAAGGAAGTCGGTGGACCAATTGACTTTAGTGCCACTGGTGCATTAGATACCATTTGGACAAAACTGGATTTGCACAAACTGGAAGCTGGCAAAACTCATACAATTAAATTTGTCGGAAAAGGCAAGTCCTCTCATATTCGAACATTGCAAAGTGGAATGCATGCAATATCGCTAAGCAACCTTGTCCTCTTGCGTCTTGAAGACATGCCCGGTTATCAGGGCGCACTTAAGGCAACGCAAAAAACACCCAGAAAATAAAAACATCCCGTATATAAAATCTGATGTCCTGAATCAGATTATTTGATTAATTCAAAACTTAATGGATTCAAGGAATCCAGACGGACGAAGTTTTTTCCTGAGAATTCATATCAGCTTGTTTTCGTGCTTTGAGTCTCACGTACGGTGCGGTGTATAACCCACGGTGCTGATAATGTCCCGGCGATGCCTTCTTGTTTCCCCGGTATGGTTCCCTTAAATCTTCGATCACAAAACCTGCTCTACATAATTCGCCAACAAGTTGATCCCAACGATGAAGATACTCTACAGTCCCCGGCTCACGGTAGGCTGAATCCTGAACTTTGGGAAGCGGTCCTTCATGGTAATATTCCGTGCCAATGACGTATCGGTTTTGCGAATCTCTTTGATGAATTTGTAAACTCGTTGGTTGTTTATGTTGAGAGATATAAAGTCCCCGATCACGCAGGAGTCGGGCGATTTCCCGATAGACTTTTCCGATCTCCTTGATGTAGCATGTGCTGACCGGTTGATGTACCAGATCAAAATGCTGATCGTCCAACATCGATAAATCATCCATTGATGCCTGTATGGTTTTGACATGAACCCCTCTTTTTGCTGCCTGTTCCTGATCCCTTTTCAGCATGGAAGGACTGATATCTACAACCGTCACATTTGCCCCTGCAACAGCATAAAGGATGCTTTGCCAACCTCCGCCCGAAGCAAGACAAAGCACATTGAGCCCTTTTACGGAATCAGGCAACCACCCCCTGGTATCAAGTGTTTTTAACGGCTGCTGACATTCTTTATCGGTAGCAACTTTCGCAAACAGGCTCCCATCATTCGCCAGTTTGTCCCATGCAGTCTGATTTTTTTTAAGATACGACATGATTCATCATCAAAATATTTCAGGAAGGATTGCTGTCCAGTACGGCTGCAAGAAACGATGCATAATCTCCATTTTTTCGGGCATGTTCTTTAAGACGTTCGATTCCACCAGCTTCCAATGCCCATTGAGAGTAAGTTTTCCCGCCAATTTCATCGACATCAGAAAGCTCCGTCTCGATCAATTCAAGAGCGTCATTAATTTTATCACAACGTAATAATAGCTCTGCATAAACAAAAGCAGCCATCGTGCGATCATCTTCATCAGAATTTTTTAATTTTTCCTTGAAGTAATTTAAGGCAGATTCCCGGTCCTGATCAATTTGCGCCAGGAAATAATTTTCATGTGCCAGATAATAATCTTCAAAAGGAGCGTCGCCCGGATATCGAAATGGTTCAGCCAGTTTTTTTCCATATTGTGATAACTCAACCGCTTTGGAAAGCAATCCAGATTCTTCATTCAATAAGCGGGAGAATCGAACCACCGCATTCAGGTGGGAAACATCAATGTGATAGTTGTCGTTTTCATACAGCCAATCCTGCCCTTCAATCAATTCTTTAAGCGAACTGGTTTTTTCGACCTTTTT
Organism: Planctomycetota bacterium; assembly: GCA_024277145.1. Classification (GTDB taxonomy): domain Bacteria; phylum Planctomycetota; class Planctomycetia; order Planctomycetales; family Planctomycetaceae; genus JAJRVU01. The sequence continues at coordinate 8,055 of JAJRVU010000342.1, read as the reverse complement.
TTCTTCTCGTTCATAATGATAAAGAATATTTTCAATCAATTCCTGATAAAGATGTGCCAGTAGCAAAGCAGAAACTTGTTTAGTCACTTCTGCATCAAGATGCTGAATCGATTGATCAAAAACGGTGATGGTATTACAGGTTCCTCGCGTTTTGAGCATGATTTCAAAAGCGAGCACCGGGTCGGCTGACTCATAAAGACAGATTTTGATCAGGTCTTCCACAAATTCGGGATCAGCATCGGTTAAATCAAGTGATTTAATTTTGTTGGCAACCTTTTCCGGTTCCAGTATTGTACGAAAATAAATCCAGCCTTGAGAAATCTGATCATTGTCCAAAAGAAGTTGACCAACTTCTCGCGCAACAGAAATGTAATATTTTTCAAATTCTTCATTCAATTTTTCAGGAACATCGTCAAATGAAGATGGTCGGGACAAAGGCAATCCAAATTCAATCTTCTTTTTCAACAGGAGAACATTAAAAAGCTGATGGTATTCCCCTGCATTTTTTAATTCCGATTCCAAAGATTCAAACAGGGAAGAAATGTCCCCTGATTTTGATAAATCTTCGATTGTTTGAAAAATTGTGTTATCCATGAATTGTCTCTCTCAGATTTTTTATACAGTGGTTCTTATATTCAGTGGCTCTTTTATTCAGTGGCTTGATTGCATAACTGATTCGGAACCAATAGCGATATTTGTTTAATGATGTTTAATTTTTCAGAACCAAAATGACTCATTCTGAACATCCGCAGGAGCCACCCGACGAACCGCATCCTCCCCCTCCAGATGGCAAAACCTGAATCATTCCGTTTTCATCAACCGGCTGAACATGCACATTTCCCAACCCGGAGGCTGCTGCTTTAATTGCCAGTACGGTACAGTCGGATCCCCTGCCATTGAGGACATAAAGAATTGCTGATTTTTCGTCTAATGTTGAATCCAGATCAATCAAAACCAGATCAAGATTCCAGTCTTGAATTCTTTTTTCCCAAAGGGAAAATTCAGCACTCGATTTTTTTTTGATCAAGGCATTTATTTTCTGATCCTCTTCGCTCGCTTCCCTGAGAACTGCAAGATCAGCCTGAGCTTCATCAGATTCCGTACGGCTCTTTATTTCAGGTTGTATATCCTGTAATAGTTCACCCATTTCTTCTCCGCGAGAAGTACGAATGACAACAGAAGAACCTCTTTGAACTGGTTCATTTGTTTCGATATTAAAATAGGCGACTTCAGGGATGGCACCATATCGAACCAATGCCTGATTGGAATTATTCATATTCAGCTTCTTATTATTTATTCATCTTCATCATATTCAACAAGCAAAATTGGATCAATTTCCCCAGCACGATCGAACATGCCTATGACGGTTTCATTCAGGGTGTGATGCCCTAAAAAGGAACGGGGAAACCGACCGGGCTTGAGGCTATGATACATTAATAATTGTTTTTTTGACATTCTCAGCCGATACGCATTTGCAAGAGACGTTTGCAAATCAACACCATCTTCACAAACAGTCAGTTTTTTCCAATCGCGATCACCATGAGATCTGTTCGGATTCCAATCGAGTACCAAAGGTGCATAAAGTCCCCCTTGGGCGGATTGCTGTAATTCCAGTTTTCCTTTTTCCATGCCAAAGTTTCCTGCAGCACTGAGAACACGGTCAGCAGGTAACCCAAGTGGAAATGCTCTGCAAGTTAGTTTTTGATCAAGCAGCCTGCATTCACGAGTGGGAACATCGGCTTCGACCAAAATTCCTTCTGAAAGAGGGAAACGGGAAATGTAATCAATTCGAAGATCGTTTGCATTGAAAACGTTGTCCGCCAGAATTGCAAATTGATCCTTCCGCGAGATAAGAATTTGTCGATTCAAATGAACTCCTGAATTCAACTCCAATTCCAGTTCCATGTAATCTGCATCCCGGTCGGAATGCCAGCAGGAACTGCTCCAGTCTCCATCAACGGAGGCCAGTTTTCCATCAATCTTAATTTCAAATTCCCACGCCCCTTTCAGGATGGGATGACCTTCTGCAAAAAGTTCAATCAATGGAAACGCTGAAGAATAAGTCACGCAGCACCAGTCCGCATATTTTTCCCAGCTTGATCTGAGTATCCCCAGGCTTGCCCAGTCCGATTGATTTGCAGGGACTTTATCTTCATGAAATTTTGTTTTTTTCTGCTTCCGTTTTTTGGATTGATTATTATTTGATGAGAGGGCAGATCCATTTTCGATGGAGTGTATATATTTGGATGCCGGCTGCTTTTTTTTCCATCCTAATAATGCTGCACCGGTTAATAAAATGGAGAGCCCGGATTCGGAATGGTTCTCACTCATTGCAATTCGCCCCTGCAAATCACAAATAGAACTAAGAGATTTTATAAGTTTGGAAAGTAATTCGACCTGGGCATCATTCCATAATTTACGATTCGCCAACTGAGACCAAAGCGTACTTCGAACCAGCACAGCCAGCCAGAGGTCAGCACGACTCAGGATATCCGCAGAAGGTGTTCCGTCGGTATCCGTTTTTCCTTTCAGATCTTCAACAAGATATTTTTTAGCCTGTTTGAAAAGTCCTGAAGCACCTTGCACTGCATTAAAGAGTTGACTGGATAACCAGGCGATTTCTCCATGCACCATCAATAATTGATCTGCAGCCGCATTTCCTGCAGCCAATTCAGCTTCAGCATCAATGAATTTCAAGGAAGCTACCAGTGAAGTTCGCCACAATTTCCAGAAGAGAGAATCTTTCATCTGACCGGAATACAGGAACAGGATTTCCAGAAGCAGGATCAATTCAAAAGGATCAGCCAAACCATTCTGCGCGGAATGATCCAACCAATCTTCCAATTCTTCATCGGGAGATGTGGGGAACAGGCTGGCAGTTTTTGCCTGACCGTTTCTTTTCCGGCTTTTCTTACTGGTCCGGTTTTCCTTTTCGGAAGAGTCATCCGAAGAAAGCTCCCAGCCTTTCCTGATCAGGACGAGAGAGAGCGAAGATTCGCTTTCGGGAAAGGATCGCGCTGACCAAAGTGTCACCGGAATTTCAAAAAGGTTTCTAAACTTTTTTTTGTGGAGAATTTTCGTTTCAACCTGTGGAAGATTTTTCTTGAGAATTTTCACCACTTTGGAAATTGTCTCATCATCCGATTTCGACAGTTTTCCAGCAGAAGGAGAAACTTTGCTTCCCCAACAAACAGATTTAATAAACGAAGGATCAGACAGTTCGGAGGAATCCTGATATTTCTGGTCAAAGCCAATTTTCATTTGATTTTCTTATCGATTTAACAGTTGTAAATAGCGTCAAAATAATTTAAACGGGGAGCAAATACCCAGTTCCATTCATTCCGTCCAGACTAGCCTATTAATGTTGGTTTTTAAACCGTTCATCTGTTCTGTCATGCATGAAAATACCAGAACAAAGCCGATATCCAAGATTAAACTCCGGAATGCTATATCTGTCTTTAACAACCAGGTTCCGGGAAAACTTCATTCTCCTGATGAAACAAGAGCGAATCGATTTCTGACGAACCAGAATCAGGCAGTTTGACAAAGAAAAAACGGGCTTTTTTGCCAACTGAGAGGCTTCCCCATTCATTCTCTTTTCCGAGAGCAATCGCAGGGTTCAGTGTTACCAGTTTGAGAAGATTATTCGCTGAATAGGAATGTTTCAATCGTGACAGAAACTGGACCTCTTTCCACAATTCCAAATCCGGGTTCGAACTTTTTCCATCGGTCCCCAACGCAACCCGCCCGCCCCTGTTAATCACTTCTTTCCAGGGATGCGAATCATGCTGGAAATAGGAATGAGTTCTCGGGCAATAAACGAGTGTCATGTTTGAATGGCTTGCAAGAAAATTCAGTTCATCATCATCCAGATAATTCCCATGAATCACCAATGCATTTTCCACTTTTTCTAATTGTTTCAGATAGTCCATTGGCTTTTGATTTTTTCGGAATAACGATTCAAACCAGATGCCAAAATCCTCAAGCATTTTTCGGAACTCTCCGGTTTGCGAAGTGAGAAGTTCCAGTTCTGATCTGGTTTCCGCAAGATGAATTGCCAGCGGAACATGTTTTCTTTCTGCAAGCGAGGTGAGGTCCTCATATAAATCCCAATGAACCGAATAAGGAGCATGAGGACTGATGCCGGAGGAGAGATGATTCTCTGTTTGAAAAATAGAATGTTCCAGAAAATCTGTTGCAAGACTCAGGCAATCATGATGCTGATCGGGTTGAAGGCCAATAATTTCGCGAAAGAGAATTTTTGAAACCGATTCAACTGCTGTTGTTCCCGTATAAGATTCATCCAGAAAATCGGTTGTCACAATTTCCCCCAGAAGGGCTGACCCGGATTGGGACGATTCTAAACTTCCCTTTTGAATGGCTTCAGGAATTGATCGATTTTCCTGATTTCTAAACCGGATGACGGACCGAATCCAATCGGTAAAAGGCAGCGAAGGAGAAATAGGCTCTTTAAGATCGCTGAATTCCAGATGAACATGGGGATTAATCAATGCAGGCAGGATCGCAACGTTTCCCAGGTTCCTTGCTTCAGGAATAGAGCGAGAATGAACAGCAGTGATGAGTCCATCCTGAATTTCAATCGTTCCGTTTTCGATGGGATCAGTATCAACAGGAAAAATCCAACGGGCGCTGATGAGATCAGTCATGAGTCATGTCTTCATCTTCCTGTCCGGATTTTATCAACATCAGGATTAAGCCAGCTGCAATGATTGCAGAAATCACTAAAGTCGATATTCCATAACGAATTATCCCATCCTGGATAAAGATGACAGAACTCAATGAATATTCATGTATTTGTTGTCCCACAAACTCTGCTGATCTTCCATGTAAAACAGCGAGTGAATTGTAAATAAAATGGAAAGTGATACCCGGCAGCAGGCTTCCACTTTTGATGGCAAGCAGACCGAGAACCACCCCTAATAATGTTGCGTTGAAAACCTGTTGGGGAATCATATGCATCACGCCAAACATGATACTGGAAAGAAAAATGGCAATCCATTCCCGTCCATGCCGACTGAAACCGCTTAAAACAAAACCCCGAAAGACAAGTTCTTCACATATTGCAGGCGCAACTGCAAAGGCCAATAAAATAATTAATATTGATGTTTTCGGATCGCTCATTGATTTCATGGTATCTGCAATTCCCTCAGGCAACTGCGGGAAGAACCAACTGAGTGATATCGAAAGCTCAATCGTTAAAGGATGCAAAACCAGAGGCAGTAATATCGCTGCTAGAAGGAATCGAATTTGCGGCCAATACAAACGAAAAGTATCTCGTACTTTTGATGTCAGTAACAGTCCCATAAATAGCGCAGGGCATGCAATCACCACCAATTGTTGAGTGATCAGAACTTTAAATAGCCGAGTTGGATCCTCAGAACCATCCCCCTTGAGCGCTGCCCCCATGTAATTCATGGCACCGAATTGACGAAGCATGATTATAAGAAAACAGAAGACTGCTTCGGAAAAAGTCGGGACAGGTTCTTTATCCCTGAGGAGATGTTTTAACCAAAGTTTAGGACTGAATCGTTCTGATTCCCGGAAAAGAATATCTTCCCTTTTGAATTGATCAACAGCCCACCACAAAGCAAGGATGCTGTAACCAATACTGGAAACAATCACCGGCATCAAATAAACCAGCCCTTCCGGGTTAAGTGGATCTGCTAGCAATTTTTTAAGAAGTAAGGCAGGTCCAACCACAGGCATCACACTGTAAAAAGGTTGCATTTCTACAGCGGGTGACATACAAAAAACGGTCATCCCCATAACAACCATTAATAGAGGAGTCAGATAGTATTGCCCTTCTTTACTGCTTCGTGCAAAACTGGCTAAAGCAAGACAGAGAGCACTGAAGAGTGAAGCTAAAGGAATCATTAAAATAAAAAGCCAGCAAATGGAAGGCATTGATGGAGGAGCAAGTGAACCAATGCGCGACATCGCCCCTGAACCGGCAGTCGATGAAATATAATTCCCGGTGAATGCCATACTACTCAGGTTAAGAACCGCTGTTGAAACACTGAATAACATGACCGTCAGGAATTTTCCGACCACCAGTTCCCCACGGGAAGCAGGTGAAATGAGAAGAGTTTCCATCGTGCCACGCTCTTTTTCACCCGCAGCTACATCAACTGCAGGATAAAATGCCCCAGTCAACGTCATAATAACCAGAATGGCTGGAAAAAGTTTACTCCAGACATTGGCAGAAATTTGTTCTTTCTTGGCAAGGTCTTTGATTTCGTATTTCACCGGAGCGGAAAAAGAGTCCGGAAGATTCACTGACTTCAACCTGTTTTGCAGGATTCGCAGTTCCCAAGTATCAATAATCTGTTTGACCCGGCTGAAAGTCATCAATGATTTTTCATTCGCACTGTTCCGAAGAACAATCGGTCGAGTATAGAGCATCGCCTTTTCAAAATCGTCACCCGTTCGATCCCCGGAGGCAGAATTAAGAATCAGATTATCAACTCGCTTAATATTTTCAGCGAGTCCATCGGGAATCATTATGAGAACCTGGATATCACTTTCATTAAATAAAGTGGTGATCTCCTGGGTAATTTTCTCCTGTTCCTCTTCTGATATTTTTTCTTTTTGGTCTGATTTTTCAACCAGTTTACGAATTTCCTGCGCATGGGAAATTCTCAGTTTTCTTTTCAAGTCTGCAGGAGTCTCCTCCTTGCCTGAATCTTCATCCGCATCCTGATCAGTTAACACGATTAATTTATCAGAAACGGGTTTCCCGCCCGCCACCATGCCGGGATCAAATCGATTATCAATGATAAGGGAAGGTTCGGGCAGATCTTTTGCCCCCAGAACAACAACAGTCCTCGGTTGTTCTTGAAACATGAGCATCATTTGAACCATGCCTATTCCCAAAGAGGGATAAAGCAATACGGGGAGAACCGCCACCATGAAAAGTGTTCTACGATCGCGCAGTTGATCGCGCACTTCGCGATGAGTAATCAACCTCACGTTTTTCCACTTCATGTTTGCTCCCGGTTTAACAGGTCAAAACCTGTCAATTGGCTCTTTTTACGTTGTAATGATTCTCTATTGTTTCTTGTTTTTATCCTGAATTTCTTCTTCATGTCGGGAAATCAACTCAAAGAATAATTCTTCCATATCTGTTTCGTGATGCTGGTCCTGTAATTCTTCCAGAGTTCCTAATGCCAGCATTTTTCCTTTATAAACAATACCAACACGATCACAAAGTTTTTCCACTTCCCTCATGATATGAGTCGAAAAAATAATTGCTTTCCCCTGATCCCGGAGAGATTCAATTGTTTTCAAGACGGCTCTTGCAACAAGTACATCCAGCCCGGAGGTTGGTTCGTCAAAAATTAATACTGGAGGATCGTGAATGATTGTCCTGGCAATGGAAACCTTCTGTTTCATTCCTGTTGACATCTTTGAACAAAGCAGGTCTCTAAAATCATGCATTTGCAATGTGTCGAAAATTGTTTCGAGCCTCTGGTCCAACTCTTCGTCCGGGATCCCATAAAGCTTTCCAAAATATTCCACCATTTCCCAGGCGGTCATTCGGTCATAGATGCCGGTATTGCCAGACATGAACCCGATGGTAGCACGAACTTTTGCAGGATGCTTTGTCACATCATAACCTGCAACCAATGCTTCTCCACTGGTGGGCATAAGAACTGTACTCAAAACACGCAGGCAAGTTGTTTTCCCTGCACCGTTCGGTCCGAGCAGTCCAAAGATTTCTCCCGGATAAATATTGAAACTGATATCATCAACCGCTCGAATTCCCCCGGTTTCATAATCAGGAAATTCCTTGACCAGATTGCGAACGACGATCAAGGGTGACTTATCAGCCTGATCTGCTTGTTCTTCATTCTGGGAAACCATAATCAATCCGAAATCAGTTTATGCTCAATTCAACTTCCGAGAAAGTGAATACTTTATGCAAAGGAATTCAGCCTGTAGACATGCTTGCGCGTCATTGCGCAATTAATTTCATGCATTACAAGTTGAGAAAATTCTACCTGATTTCGGCTGGTTAATCACTAACTGCTTTGG